>CADEER010000031.1 GCA_902826395.1 uncultured bacterium | reverse complement strand
CGTTGCTCGCCATACCCAGTCCAAACACTCGCACAGTGGAGATTGCGGTGGACGCCGCAAACGGCGTCGAAGCGGCTCTGTTTCGATTTCAGTACAACCGCAGTTTCGCAGTCGCGACCCAGGTCAGGCAGACCGACCTCACTGATCAGTGCGCCATGGAGGTCAACATCGCCTCGCCAAACAACGAGGTGCAGATCAGTATGGCATGTACGTCGCCGCTCACGGGCGGCGGCGCGCTGTTCGAGATCGACTTCGCCGGGGCCAACCCCGGGTTGAGCCCCCTAACCTTTCTCGAATGTGTCCTGAATGAAGGTGGTCCGGTGTGCAACGTGCAACACGGCAGCCTTCGGGTGACCACCTGCGCTCTCGACGTCGACGCCAGCGGCTCGGCAGCTGCCAACACTGACGGCGTCTACATCTTCCGCGCCCTCCCGCCGACGCTGCAGACGATCGTCCCCACATCCTTTCGCCAGTTGATTCCCGGTATCCCGCTCGACCCGGTGATCCTCGACAACGTGAACACAATCCTGCCCCTGCTCGATGTCGACGACCGGCACGGCGCACTCGCCAACACTGACGGCGTCTACATTTTCAGAGGACTGCCTCCTACACTGCAGACGATCGTCCCGTCCGCCTTCCGTCAGCTGGACCCGACCATCCCGTCGGACGCCGTCATCGGCGCCAATATCGACGACTTGTGCCCCTGAACCTCGGTCGGCCGCGGGCCCGCGGACCGGGCAAACGTCCTCTTCGAAGGTAATCGAGGCCGCACAACTGCGGAGCGGGCTCGCTTGACCATCGCGAGCGGACCGCTTACTCGAACCGGCAGTACGAATTGGCACTAATCAGACTTTTCCCCTTGCCGGGCGTAGGGGTCACATGGTATGCAGGCGGCGTTTTTGCCGGTTGACCGGAGGACACTTCGTGCGCGGAAATTTGGTGGAGATTAAGGGGGCTCGTATCATGAGCAGGCTGAAACAATTCGCCCTGGTGTTGATCGCAGCGACGTCCACCGGAAGTGCCGCGATAGCCGGTACCGGCAACACCGGAACCCTGACCATAGGAACCACCGTTGCTTCTCAAGGAGACACGGGCGTCGCCGTATCAATCTCCGCCACCACCGCTACCAACGACGTAATCAATGGAGTAACGGCGCTGACGTTCTCGATCAGCCTCGACAGTACGCTTTGCTCCAGCCTGTCCAACCTCGCCGTCGTCTCTGCTGGTCGCACCACCGGCAATCCCGAGATTTCAGGAATCAGCTGCGGCTCGGGTCAGATCATGTTCAATCTGTCGGATGCTGGTGGTGCCGTGGTGGTACCGGACGGAGCGGGCGCGATCATGACGTGGACCTTCGATGTTTCGGGGTCCGCTCCCACCGGTGTCTTCCCATTGACAGTGAGCTCTCCGCTGGCGGCTTCCGGACCCGTTACGGTGGGCCTGTCGACCGTTGCCGGGCAACTGACGATCAACGGCGTGACTCCGCCCACCAATACTCCTGGTGCATCGACCCCGACCAATACGGTCGCTCCGTCGACACCGACCAATACGGTTGCGCCGTCCACTCCTACCAACACGGTGCAGCCGACGACCGCGGCGCCGACCAACACCAACACAGCCGGTCCGTCGGCAACCCCAACCAACACGCCTACCAATACTTCGTCACCGACGATCACCAATACGCCGACCCACACCTTGACGCCGAGCAGCACGCCTACGAGCACGACGACGCCTACCGTTACTCCGACGCGTACCAATACCGCGTCGCCGACGATCACGAGCACCCCTACTAATACGCCGATCCCGACTCCGCGCATCACGGGTGGTGCGAGCTTCGGATCCAACGTCGTCTCGGGCATCGGCGCCGGCAACGCAAACATCGAGATCCGCACATCTCCGGGTGGCGAGGTTCTGGGAAGTGCCGTCTCCGGAGCCAACGGCAACTTCGTCGTGTTCTTGAATCGCGCGCTGCAAGATGAAGATGCGATCCAACCGTTCGATACTACCAACGGCCTTGCCGGCCCCATCGTTCAAATCGATGCGCCACCTGCTCCCATTCCCGCGGTCGACCCGATCGGCGCCGCGGTATTGATGATTCTGCTCGCGGGCGGCTTATTCTGGCGGTTGCGGCGTAGCTAGTCAGATCGGGCGCTCCTGATCCACGGGCGGATGTTCACAACGGACATCTGCCCGTTTTCTTTTCCGGCGGCGTTGGGCACGCTCAAGTCGACTTAGACGACGCGGGCGGATAGGTTTTGGCGAGTGATCGTTCGCTCGCTTCGGAGAGCTCGGTGACCGCCCCTACAGCATCCAACGACGGAAACCTGGTCTGGATGGATCTCGAGATGACCGGTCTCGCCCCCGAGCGAGATTCCATCATCGAAATCGCCACCGTTATCACCGACTCTCAACTCGAGGTGATCGCCGAAGGCCCAGTGCTGGCAATCCACCACGACGACTCGGTTTTGGGCGCGATGGATGCGTGGAATCGTGAGCATCACACCGCCTCGGGCCTGCTCGCTCGGGTTCGCGCCTCGGCGATCAACCTCGCGCAGGCGGAGAATATCACCCTCGAGTTCGTTCGCCTTCACACCGCCGAGCGAACCTCGCCGCTGTGCGGCAACTCGATTTGGCAGGATCGCCGATTCCTCGCCCGGCACATGCCGTCGCTGGAGGCATATCTCCACTACCGGATTATCGATGTGAGCAGCATCAAGGAGCTGGCACGTCGCTGGTATCCGGCCGACACGCCGACGCCGGAAAAGAAAAACTCGCATCTGGCACTCGACGACGTCCGCGAATCGATCGAAGAACTGCGTCTGTATCGGCGTACCATCTTCCGCTGACGACGCCCGGTACGATGTCCGATCGCTCATCACCGCCCACCTCGCCTTTGCATCGTCCAGTCAAGCTCGCGGTTCTGCTCTCTGGCGGCGGCTCGACAATGCAGAACATCATCGACGAGATCGCGGCAGGCAGACTCTCGGCCGAGATCGCCGTGGCGATCTCATCGCGGGAGGACGCCAAGGGACTCCAGCGAGCACGCGAGGCCAATATCCCAGCGCATGCGGTGCCTCGCCGGCACTTTGCCGATACCGACTCTTTCAATGACGCCATTCACGAGCGGCTGAAGAGTTACGACATCGATCTCGTGATCCTCGCTGGCTTTCTATCGCTCTTCCAGCCACGCGCGCGCTTTCTCAACCGCGTAATGAACGTCCACCCCGCACTCATACCCGCATTCTGCGGACCAGGCTTCTACGGCGAAAAGGTCCACCGCGCGGTGCTCGAATCAGGGGTAAAGATCTCGGGCTGCACGATCCACTTTGCCGATGATCAATACGACCACGGTCCGATCATTCTACAGACCGCCGTCGCCGTGCACGATAACGACACCATCGACAGCTTGGCGGCGCGGATCAGCAAAGCAGAGAGACGCCTCTATCCGGAGGCGATCCGGTTGTGGAGCAGCGGCCGCCTACACCTGGAAGGACGCCGCGTCCGCATCGACGGCATGCCCACTACTCCACAGTCGCCGGACATTTGACGACTGCGATTGACCAGACATTTCTGTCGTCAGCTGACGGCGGATTCAGTCGCGACCGATTCGGCAGCCGGCTTGTCACTGTCCGTCGCCGGCTTGGCATCTGCCTCCGACCCGGATGGAGCCACGGCCTTCGGCTTGGCCCGCTTCTTCGTCGGCGCCAAGAGAATCCCCATCATGCGACCTTCCATACGGGGGACCCCTTCGGCACTGCCGGCATCGCCAAGAGCATCGCAAACCTCGAGGAGCTTCTTACGCCCGAGATCCTGGTAGGCCATCTCCCGGCCCCGAAAGCGGAGGAGAAACTTCACGCGATCCCCAGCTTCAAGGAACTGGCGGGCCTTTTCAATTTGGCGCTTGATGTCGCCGGAATCGGTCCGATACCCCAGCCGTAGTTCCTTCACGGTGGTTGTCGTCGCCTTCTTCTTCGCCTCCGACTCTTTCTTGTGCTGCTGGTACTTGAACTTGCCGTAGTCCAGAATCCGGCACACCGGTGGCGATGCCGTTTCCGCGATCTCGACAAGATCTAGCTGAGCTTCTTCAGCCCGCTTCAAGGCGTCCGCGATCGGGACTATTCCAACCTGCGAACCGTCGGCTCCGATCAGTCGGACCTGGGGAGCGCGGATCTTGCGATTGATTCGATGCTGCTCTTCGGGCGGTGGAACGAAACGGGGACCTCTTCCGCGATAAGCCAAATGACCTCCTTCGAAATCGAGCCATGAGACTACAACGGCAGTCCCGCTGCGGTCAATTCACTTAATCGGCACATTGGGCCGGCGCAGAGAGCCGAATCGAAGGCCCGGCGCGCTTGGCCAGACCGTAGCTTCGCGGTAGATTCCGCACCCATGAAGCAGTGGTTTGCGCTCTCCGCGATCGGCCGCAATCGGCCGGGTATCGTCGCCGATCTTTCCGAGTTGATCTACGAATGCGACTGCAATCTGGAAGACTCGAGCATGACGGTGCTCGGATCCGAGTTCGCCGTGCTGCTCCTGCTCAGCGGGCGAGGCGATGACGTTGGGCCCCGGCTTTCGGCAGCCTGCAAACGCATCGAGTGGGAGAAGCGGTTGACCGTGTTCTTCCGCCCGCTCGAAAGCGACCCGACTAGCACGCCGCAGGCGGCCGAGGCGCACACCTACGTGCTCACTGCCACAGGCCTCGACAAGGCGGGGATCGTTGCCCGCGTTTCGCGGTGCCTAGCCGATCGCGACATCAACATTCGGCAGATGGAGACTCAATCGCGGCCGGAGCCGGAATCCGGGGCTCCCTTCTACACCATGCGCATCGAAATGGACGTCCCGGCCACCGCCGATGAGGCCGCCCTTCGCGACCGCCTGGACGCCATCGGTCGCGAGTTGTACGTCGACATCGTGCTCGAGAAGCCCGCCTGAGGGACACCGCGGTCCCGTGATTTATCGGCATCGCAAGTCACCCAGCGGGCGTGGTAGTCTTCCCGACTGGAGGTAGACGGCTATGTTCGGCCTTGGAGCAACAGAGCTCATCGTCATTCTGGTCATCGCATTGGTTATTTTTGGCCCGGGCAAGTTGCCCGAGCTCGGCGGAGCCCTCGGGCGCGGCATTCGCGATTTTCGCAAATCGGTCGATGGGATCGAGGATAAAGACGGGGAGGGGCAGACCGGCGCGACCGAGGAGTCGCCGCCGGATCGGGGCGCATGATCCCGGCGCGGATCGCCGCCCGCCTGGCGGCCTCCGCAATCGCATTCATCGCCAGCGCGGCGCAGGCTCAGACGAGTGAGCTGTCGGATGCGGCACAGACGCTGCGCTATCGCGTCGCCTGGAACGGCCTGACAGCAGCTCGAGCCACGGTCAACATCAAACCCGAGGAGCTCGCAGGCGAATCTGCCTACACCGTGGAAACGTCAGCCCGAACAAACTCGTTTGTCGACCTGTTCTACCCGTTTCGAGGCAACGCCCGAGTCGTCTTCCTGGCTCGCGAGCACACGCCGCTGCAGTTCGTCTTTGATCGCGAAATTCGCGGCGAACGTTCGCGGACAACCGTGGATTTTCGCCCATCCGAGAACAGGGCCTACAGCCTTTACGTCAAAGGGGGAGTCACGAAGAAGCGGCTCGATGTCGACAGTCTCGACCTGCTCGATCCGATCACAGCTGTCTTCAAAGCCCGCAGCGGTTCGCGCGCGATCGGAACTCAGGCCGACCTCGAGATCTTTACCGGCGAGTCCCGCTATCGCGTGGTGCTCCGGATCGACGGCAAGGACCGCGTCGAGGTGCCCGCGGGCACTTTTGACGCCCTGCGCGTAACGCCGAAGGTGTGGAAGATTCGCGACGACCAGCAGCCCCCCGACCCGCGCCTGCAGGCAGCGACCATTTGGGTAACGGATGATGAAGAGCGCGTCCTGCTGCGAATTCGGAGCGAGATCTTTGTCGGCGCCGTCACCCTCGATCTGTTGTCGCGCGAGACCGCTTCTTGACGCATCGGATCATCGGTAGTCGTGAGCCGCTAGTTAGCGTCGTACTGCCGTTTCGCGACGCAGCCGGAACGTTCACGGAGGCGCTCGATTCGCTCGCGGCCCAATCGCTCCAGCGCTTCGAGTGCATCCTAGTCGATCACGCGTCGAGCGACAGCTCTCGCGATTTGGCAAGCCTCTACGTCGCGCGCGACCACCGGTTCCGGTTGATCGACTGCGCCGGCTCGTTCGTCCAGGCACTCAACCTCGGCATTCAGGAGGCACGGGCCCCTCTCATCGCACGCATGGATGCCGACGATGTCGCTCTTCCACTTCGCCTGGAACTGCAACTGCAAGCCCTCGAACGCAATCCGGACCTGCAGCTCGTCAGCTGTCTCGTGGAGTGTTTTCCACGCGCCGAGTTGCGCGGCGGCATGCGCCGCTACGAGGCCTGGGTGAACGGGTTGATCGGCGACGCCGAGATTCGCGCCGGACTCTTCGTCGAGTCGCCCCTACCCCATCCATCGGTGGTTTTTCGTCGTACCGCCTTTTCTGCGGCGGGCGGCTACGTCGAAACCGGGGGACCGGAAGACTACGACCTATGGCTGCGCATGCTGCTCGGCGGGGCCGTTGCACGAAAGGTTCCGGCGCGCTTGCTGCGCTGGCGCGATTCACCTCGACGCATGTCGCGGGTCGATCGCCGGTACGCGAAGCAACGCTTCTTCGCTGCCAAATTGCGGCACTTTCCTGCTCTAGTCCCCAAGTCAATGCCACTGCAGCTGTGGGGGACCGGGCAGACCGCGCGCCGCTGGGCGCGCCGGTTGCGTTCAGCCGGGTACGAGGTCCGGCGCTTCGTCGACGCCGTCGGCCATGACATCGACCGTTCGATTCAAGGACTGCGCGTCGAGTCTCCCGCGGCCCTGCGGCGGGAGGACGGTCTCGTGCTCGCCGCAGTCGGCATCCCCGGGGCGCGAGACTTGATCGAAGCCGACTTGCAAAGCCGAGGATTCGCACCATTGCGCGACTACCTCGCAGTAGCGTGATGCCCTCGCTCGTCGATCTCGACAACGCCACCGGCGAAGGGGTGGACGCCACCAAGCGCCGGTGACGGCAGCCAACGCGGTCACACGAAAGTCGCAAAGACCTCGTTGGAGACCATTCGCCCACGTTCCGTCAGCCGCCAGTTGGCGCCGCGCTGCTCGAGTAGTCCGGCCTTCCGCAAATCGCGGTAATGCGGAAATGCCACGGCAAAGTCGACGCCGAATCTATCCGAGAACTCGGACACCTCTATTCCCTCGCAACAGCGCAGCCCCAGAAACACAAACTCGCCTTGCAATTGGCGCGCCGTAAGAATCTCCTGACCAACCGCTGCACCGCCGCTAGCCTCGACGGCGTGCATATACGCTTCCGGCCCGAGCTGATTGCTCCAACGACGCATCGAAGCAGCAGAGAAGGAATGGGCACCGGCGCCGATTCCGAGGTAAGGCAAGGCGCGCCAGTAACTCAGGTTGTGCTGGCAGGCACGCCCCGGCAGCGCATAGTTGGAGATCTCGTAGCGCAGAAAGCCCGCCGTCGTCAGAGCGTCCTCGGTGGCCTCGTACATGGCGATCTCCACGTCCTCACCAAGCGGCTCGAACTCGCCGCGGCGGCGCATGGCATGGAAGGCCGTGCCCTCTTCGAACGTCAGGTTGTACGCGGACACATGCGCCGTACCGAGATCGATCGCCTGTCGCAGATCGGCTCGCCACGCTTCGACACTCTGGCCGGGAACGGCGAACATCAGGTCGACATTGATGTTGTCAAACCCGGCGCGCTGCCCATCGCCGACCGCACGGATGGCGGTCGGACCGTCGTGAATCCGCCCCAGGAGCGTGAGGATCTTTGGTTGGAACGACTGGACCCCGAAGCTCAACCGATTGATTCCCGCCGCCGCAAATCCGCGCAACCGACCCTCGTCGACGGTACCGGGATTGGCCTCGAGCGTAATCTCAACGGTAGGCGCCAGCTGCCAATGCCGGCGCACCTCCTCGAGCACGCCGGCGATCGACGCCGGATCGAACAGCGAGGGGGTGCCACCGCCGAAAAAGATCGTGCGCACCATCCCGCCCCAGTGCGAACCGTCCGCGGCCACGGCGAGCTCGCGCCGCAATGCCGCAACGTAACGCTGCTCGGGCCATCGACGCGCCGCGTGCGAATTGAAGTCGCAGTAAGGGCACTTTGAATCGCAATACGGAATGTGGACGTAGAGAGAGAAACTCATGGTATCGAAATGCGCCTGCACGAAACTGTCGGGAACCTGACCATCAAGCCGAGTACTCCGCGCGACGCAAGCCCGTGCTTAATCCATCGAACGGACGGATACGGATAACCGGCGAACAGAGGTTTTACCCAAGCATGGACATTCGGTGACCAATCCGTGACACGCGGGCGGCTATCTTGCTCATGCTCGTTCCGCAAGTTTCGCCAACTCGGAGTCTCCATGCCCAATACCGTTATTTCGTCACGCCTGCTCAAAAACACCCCTATCGTCTCGCTGCCTTTCTGGGGGGTGCATTTCGCATGCGTACTGGTCTTCTTCACACCGTTTTCTTGGGGCGCCGTAGCGGTCTGTTGTGCGATGTTCTTCCTCCGGATGTTCGGCATCACCGCGGGCTATCACCGCTACTTCTCCCACCGCAGCTTCAAGACTGGCCGCGTGTTCCAGTTCGTGCTCGCCGTGCTCGGAACACTTTCGGTTCAGAAAGGAGTTCTGTGGTGGGCCGCCAACCATCGCCAGCATCACAAGTTCTCCGATCTCGAAGGCGACCTGCACTCGCCCCTGCAGAGCGGCTTCTGGTGGTCGCACGTCGGCTGGATCCTGTCGCCCGAACACGAGGAGACCCAGTACGACCGCATCCCCGATCTCGTCAAGTATCCGGAGCTGCGCTGGCTCAACGAGCACTTTCTGGTGCCGCCCGTCGCGATGGCGCTGGCACTTTTCGCGATCGGCGGCGTGAGCTGGCTGGTCTGGGGATTCTTCGTCAGCACCACGCTGCTGTGGCACGCGACGTTCATGATCAACTCACTAGCACACGTCTACGGCACCAGGCGCTATGAGACTATGGACACCAGCCGCAACAACCTCTGGCTCGCCCTGTTGACCATGGGCGAGGGGTGGCACAACAACCATCACTGCTTCATGAACTCCGTGCGGCAGGGCTTCTTCTGGTGGGAGATCGACGCGACTTTCTACGTGCTGAAGGCACTGTCGTGGATCGGAGTCACCTGGGACCTCATCCAACCGCCGTCGCGCTTGCTCGAACGAGAGTTGGCCGTCACTCCACTGCCCGCAATCGAGTAGACTCGCCTCTCGAATGCCGCCGCCCCAATAACGCGGTTGTCGCTCCTCGCACACCGCGTGCGATCGAGTCACCGGGAAGGCGAGTCAGAGCTTCGTGACGTTGCTCGCCTGCAGGCCCTTCTGGCCCTGCGAAACTTCGAACTCTACGCGCTGCCCCTCGTGAAGCGTGCGAAACCCGTCGCCGGCAATGGCGCTGTAATGGACGAATACGTCATCGCCGCCTTCCATGGTAATGAAACCGTAGCCCTTCTCGTTGTTGAACCACTTGACGGTTCCCTGCGGCATTTCAGTGCCCCTTCGTTGTGCGCTGAGCAGGTAGCAAAATCCGCCCACGTCAGGCAAGGGCTCGATCTAGGTAATAACCCTTACCTCGCTTCTTCTGAGGCACTTGCGATCGGCCTCCTCTACATTGAGTAGCCACCGTTCGGACTCAACACCTGGCCGGTCATGAAGTCGGACCTATCGTCCGCCAAGAACAGTGCCGCGGCAGCAATCTCCTCCACCGTCCCCAAGCGACCGCACGGTGTTTGGGCGAGGATCGCAGCTCGCACCGACGCCGGCAAATCAGCCAGCAGCGGCGTGTCTACAAATCCAGGGGCGATGGCGTTGACCCGGATCCCGAGATGCGCAACCTCGCGAGCCACCGCCTTGGTGAAGCCGATGACCGCCGCCTTGGCGGCACTGTAGTCGGGAGAGCCGGCGAGACCGCCGATTCCGGCGATCGACGCCATGTTGATGATCCGCCCCGACCTCCGCACCTCCATCACCTTCAATGCTTCCCGCGTGCAGTGAAAGGTTCCGTCGACGTGGATGGCAAATGTGCGCCTCCAAACTCCATCCTCGATCGTCCGCGTCGCCTCGAGAGGGGTCCGGACCGGACCACCGGCAGCGCGTTCCGCCGCTTGTGCCTGCATGTTGGTGACGACGTGCGGCTCCAGAAAGAGCGCTCCGGCATTGTTGACCACCACGTCAACCCGATCCCACTCGGAGAGGAACCGGGTGAACATCTTCAACACGGCGCGACCGTCGGCAACATCCGCCGGCACTGCCATGGCGAATCCGCCAGCCGCGCGAATCTCCTTCACCACCGCCTCGGCCGATTCGTCGATCAGATCGTTGACCGCAACGCGCGCTCCCTCGACCGACAACGCCAAAGCGATCGCCCGACCGATTCCCGACCCTGCCCCCGTCACCAGCGCTACTTGATCCTCGAGCTTCATACGAAGTCGCGCATATCTTCTCTCGCTCTTTTCTCGGCTCAGTACTGCTTCACGTAGAGCAGGTAATAGATGAGCCATCCCGACGCCGACACATAGAGCCACATCGGCAACACGTAGCGGGCGAGACGTCGGTGCGATGGATAGTCGCGCCGCCGCAGCGCGAGGTCGAGCAGGCGAATCACCAGGGGCGCCAGCACCATGGCGAGAATGATATGGGGAACCAGATTGGCGAAGTAGAACACCTTCCACCCGCCGTCGCCCGGGAACGGCTTCGAGCCGTAGAGCGCCCAGCGGGTTACGTAGAAGACCAGGAAAAGCGCTGCGAACGACGAAGCCAAGAGCATCGCAGTGCGGTGCGCGTCGATCCGCTTGCGGCGGATGAAGTACCACCCGATCAGTAAGCTGATGCCGCTGAGCACGATGCACGAAGTGCTGGCAACGGTGAGGTTCTGCAGTGAGATCATCGCTTCAAGTTCCGGGACCGCATTCCATGTCCCCGCTACGCGGTGCGCGACATACTCGCAACCGGCTGCCCAGGTCGCGCAGCGCCGTTCGGAGTCCTTCCTCTACCACCGGATGATAGAAGGGCATCTCCAAAGCCCGCTCGACACTCATCTGAGACTGGACCGACCAAGCCAGCAGGTGGGCGGTGTTCTCGACGCGCGGGCCGAACATCTCGGCGCCAACCAAAGTGCCACACTCGCGCCGCGCATACACGCGCACGACGCCAGCGTTCTTGCCCATAACGCGAGCCCGTCCCTGATCCTCATAGCGCACCTGGCCGATCTCGACCTGGTCGAGATCGAGCTCGCGGTACGCACACCCGACGACGGCCATCTGCGGATCGGTGAAGGTCACGCTCAACGGCGTGCGGCGAACCTGAGCGCGAACGTCGGGATAGCGGGCCGCGTTTGCCCCGGCGATGTGCCCCTCGTCGCTCGCTTCGTGAAGCAACGGCCGCGAGCCGTTCGCATCGCCGGCGATGAAGATCGAAGTCGACGAGCACTGCATCGTTCGCGGGTCGAAGCGCGGAATGCCGCGTTCGTCCAACTCGACCCCGCAGCGGTCCAAGTCGAGGTCGGCGAGGTTGGGACGGCGGCCGGCAGCGGCGATCACGATCTCGAAGGTTTCCTCGCCGCCATCACCGTGCGGCCCATGCCACCGGACGATGCAACCCTCACCGCCGAGCTCCGCTTCGACCGTAACCCCGAGGTGCAGATCGAGCTCGCGGCTCAGCACTTCGCGCACCACTCGACTCACTTCCGGATCCGTCGTTTGCCCGAGTCTCTCCGAGACCGAGAAAAAGGATGTGCGGACACCCAGCCTTTGCAACGCCTGACCGATCTCCAGGCCGATGATCCCCGCACCGACGACCGCCGCCGACCGCGGAAGGGTCTCGATCTCGAAGATCTCGTCGCTGGTCAGGACGCGCGATCCTGCCGACTTCAACCCGTCGGGGACAATCGGGCGCGAACCGGTCGCAACGACGACCGCATCAGCCTCCACTCTGGTGTGGCCACCGACATCGATCACAGTCGGCTCGATGAAGCGGGCGCGCCCTCGGATCTTCTGATCCGCGGGAATTTTCTCCATCGCGTCGAGCACCGACGATACGAAGCCGTCCCGCAAGCGTCGCACGCGCCCCAGCACCGCGCGTCCATCCACCACCAGCTCGCCGGCTCGCACGCCGAACTCTTCGGCCCGCCCGATGTCGTGCGCGAGGTCCGCGGCGGCAATCAGCAGTTTCGACGGCATGCAGCCGACCCGCGCGCAGGTTGTACCGTATGGGCCGTCCTCGATCATCACGACCGAGCGCCCTGCCCGCACGACTTCGCGGTGTGCCGTGATCCCGGCCGTCCCGGCCCCGATGACAGCTACATCGACACGGCGCTCGACCATGCCGAGCCTAGCCTACCAGCAGACCACTGCAGGGCGGCCGTCGGAAGTCGCACAATCGAGACCGAAAGCGACCCGGCCTTCACCAGCCTCCGGCGGCGCCTCAACGAGCATCATCTTCGACTCGTCGCGTGTCAGGAGGGTGCCCACCATGATCGCGCCGACGAACAATACGATCCCACCCACTACCCAGAGCGCGATCTCCCCGTCGTCACTCAGCGCGTTGGCTCGCGGCGGACTCAGCAGTGAGAACACCAATGCGAGGGAAGTGATCAGAGCAGAGAGTTTGGTCGCGGTGGTCATGGCTCCTCCGTAGGCTGGCGTCACGATAGACGACCATGGAACGGTCTGTCCATGCAGACCACTGGCGGAATCTCACTCGCGCAGCTGCACCAGCCACGGCAGCGGGGAGAACCATGTCCATGGAGCGCGTGAAAGGTCGATCTGCGAATCGACGAGCGGTTGAGCCGGGCGGCCATTCAGACTGACCTGGGTGTCGGCGTAGACCGCCACGTCGCGGCCCTCGCGCTCGGCGCGTTCGCGCAGATGGCGGCTGAAACGCCACAACATGTCTGGCCGCGTCGCCACCCGCGCCGCCTGCTTCGCGCTCAAAATCTGCCGCGGATAGACGCGCTTGGTCTCACCGCTGTCCCGGTCGACTACCCGCATCACCGCGCTGCCCGATTTGGTGCGCAGCATCATGTGCCACGACATCCGGTGACCTTCTTCAGTCCAGTGCGAGTTGCCTGGATAGAGATGATGCCGCAGCGGCAAGAGGACTTGCAGCACAAAGAACACCGTCAAGAACGCCTTGCTCGCGGCGCTCAGCGTCGGTTCCGCACGTGAAATGCCGGGGGCCGCCAGATAGCGCCCCACAGAGGTCGTGCGCAGCCAGCGCCGGATCGGCTCGCCGGGAAAGAACAGCACCAGAGACGCCAGCATCATGTAGGGGAACACGCCGATACCGAACGTGTACGAGTTGAAGAGGTGAAAGACGATCGAGAGTCCTACCGCCAGCCAACGCGTGCGTCGCCACAACAGCAGCGGCACGATCAACCCGTCGAAAAGGATACCGCCGTACACGACGAACCACTTGAGCCACGGCTGCGCGTAGAGTGGTCCGAGGATCGGATAGTTCTCCTTCGCCCGCAGCCAGATCTCCACGGGTCGCGCCGCCAACCAGTCCGCATCGAGCTTGGCGAGCGCAGCGTACGAATAGACGATCCACAGCAACGCCACGAAGATGCCGATGCACCAGCGCGGACACGTCGCCGATCGACGCACGCGACCCTGCTCTGCATCCAGCGAGAAGTCGGCGTTGGCAGGAGTTAGCCACATCAGCATGCAGAGAAGGATCATCAGGTAGTAGTGGTTGTTGTAGCTCGTGGTCTGGCCGAGATAGACGCCGGTCCACATCACCCCGTAGGCGGTAACTGCCGGGCGGAACCAGGCGCCGATCATCACCAGAAAACCCGGCACCGACATCAGCGCGTAGTAGGCGTACATGCGCGGCCCGGACAGAACGTGCTGCAACCAGCCGAAGCCCATGTGCGGGAACGTGTACTCCGGGTCGACGTACACTTCGCGCACCCAACCCGTCGCAATGGCGCCCACCCCCTCGAGAAACAGCAGCAAACCGAGCCAGGCGCGAAAAAGGAGCAGCGGAATGTTGTCGACAGGCTCCGCCAGCCAGCCGCGAATCGACTCGAGAGGCTTCATGCTCGCCCCGTTCTGCTTCGCTGGGGCGGCGTTGGCAACGACCTCTCCGCGAGTGTTGACATAACTATCCCACTTCTCTACTAAGTAATTATCTATCGGGAGGCGTCATGAAAGAATTCGTTCTCCGCGCCACTCCACTTGCGATCGCAGCCGCCGCAATCCTGCCGGTTCTCGCCGCTGTGGCAACATTCGGCGATGGCTTGGCCTTCGCGGGCGCTCTCTTCGCCGGGATCGCCCTGTTCCTGGGGTGGAACTGGATAGTCGGTGAGGCCCTCAATCAGCTCATACCGATCGCCCATCGGCCGCCATTGCTGACGTTCCGCCTCTGCATCATCGGCTGCGCCACCTACGCAGCCGCCTTCGTAGCCGCACAGATGGGGATCGGCCCGTCCTGGATGGCGCACTATCCCCTGATCGCCGTCGTTCTGCACGTCACCGCCGCCCTGGCCATCGTCGAGATCGCCCGCTTCGTCGCGACCAACCTGACGCTCGCCGAGGCCGAGGCTGACCTCCCTCCAATGGTCCCGGGCGCCATGGCTCTCGCTCTGTCTCCCATCGCTGGCATGCCGCTGTTGCAGCGGCGGATCAGGCGCCTGTTCGACACGTCGAATCGAGGCGAGTGATCTCACCGAACACTCGGGCTTCCCGGGAAAGCAAACCAGCACGCCAGCGTCATCAACACCGGTGGCGGCTGCGTCGCCGGCCATCGAACGGGGCCGACCCCCCACAATCGAGAGAGGCCGGCCGAATGCGAACGTGGCGCTCTGTGCTCGGCATGATAAGCCTGCGGCACGCGTGCCCGGACCGACCTGGCCACGGAGCGAACGCCGCCGGCCGTCCAACGTTCGTACGGGCCGGCGTAAGAGAAGAGGGATCTGATGGAAGTCGGCCTGCTGGTGATTTTTCAGAACTATCTCGGACGGAGCACTGACGACAGGGTCGTAGCCGCGGAGCTGGCGCTCGCAGACCTTGCCGAAAAGCTGGGCTTCGACAAATTCTGGGCCGCGGAGCACCACTTCACCGACTATTCGGCGTGTCCGGACAACGTGCAGTACCTGAGTTGGCTCGCCGGCCGCACCTCGCGCATCCGCCTCGGAACCGGTGCCGTCATCGTGCCATGGAACAGCCCGGTGCGAGTCGCCGAGAAGATGGCGTTTCTCGATCGACTCTCGAACGGTCGGGCCGTGCTCGGTCTCGGCCGCGGCCTTGCGCGCTGCGAGTACGAGAGCTTCGGACTGGACATGGGCGAATCCCGCGAGCGCTTCGACGAGGCAGCGCGCATGATCGTCGATGCGCTCGACACCGGCTACATCGAGGGCGACGGCCCGTTCTATCCGCAGCGGCGCACGGCGATCAGACCGCGCCCACTCTCCGGCTTTCGCGATCGGCTGTATTGCGTCGGCATGTCGCCCGACTCGGTCGAGCAGGCGGCCAGGCTCGGCGCGCGATTGATGATCTTCTCGCAGCAGCCCTGGGAGATGTTCGCCGAGGGCTCCTGGGCGTCCTTCTGCAAGACTTGGGCGGCTCATCACGAGGGGCCGCCACCGGCGCCGCTGACAGGCGATCTGATGTTCTGCCACAGCGACGCCGCGGTAGCAGAAGCCAAGGGTCGCGAGTACATGGCCAACTACTTCCTCACCATCGTCGATCACTACGAGATCATGTCCGAGCACTTCAAAGCGGTGAAGGGTTACGACTACTACGCGACCGCCGGCGACCTCTTCCGCGAAGTCGGCCTCGAGATCGCGGTGCAGACGTACTGCGATGTCCAGAGCTACGGAACTCCGGAGCAGATCCTCGAGAAGTTCCGGCGGCGGCGAAGCCTGCTCGGCGACTTCGAGCTCAACATGATCGTCAACTACGGCGGCATGCCGTTCGAAGAGATGCGGGCCAGCGTCGAGCTGTTCGCGAGGGAAGTGCTGCCAGAGCTGCAGCGCTGGTGAGCGCAGGTTCCGACATGCCCACGGCTCTGCGGCGCGCCTACGAGAGCTATCGTACCGGAGAGTCGCTGATCCGGGACGCCAATCGCCTGCGGCAGATCGTCACCGTGCTCGTGCGGCACGGCTTCGGCGCCCTGCTTCGCGAGCTCCAACTCGATGATCGGTGGGCACTGCGGAAGATCCTGGAGCTCACCGCGGTCGAGCGCGACGACACGCCGCTCGAGCGACGGGTCGTGCTGGCGGCGCACGAGCTCGGTCCGACCTTCATCAAACTCGGGCAGATTCTGTCGACGCGCGGCGATCTCCTGCCACCCGAATTGATCGCTGAGCTCGAGACCCTGCAGGACGATGTGCCGGCGCTGCCGGCCTCCGTCGTTCGCGAGATCGTGCGCCAGGAGCTCGGCTGCGAGATATCCGATGTGTTCGAGGATTTCGCGGAGACGCCACTGGCATCGGCATCGATCGCCCAAGTGCACGCAGCCCGCCTTCGCGCATCCGGCGAAGAGGTGGTGGTGAAGGTTCAGCGGCCCGATCTGAAACACAAGATCGAGGCCGACCTGGAGATCATGCGCTATCTCGCCGGCGCGCTCGAACGCAACTTTCCCGAGGCACGCTTCTATACACCGACTGGCATCGTCGCCCAGTTCGAGCGCGCCATCCGCCGCGAGATCGATTTCCGCAATGAGATCGAAAACATCAACCGCTTCCGCACCAACTTCGCCGGGTTTGAAGGTGTGCACTTCCCGCAGGCGTACGAAGAGCTCAGTACCTCGAAGCTGTTGACCATGGAGCGCATCGTCGGAGTCAAGGTATCGGCCCTGTCACAACTCGACGCCGACATCGATCGGGTCGTGCGCACCGGCGTCGACGCCATCCTCAAGATGATCTTCGAGGACGGATTCTTCCACGGCGACCTGCATCCGGGGAACCTCCTCGTGCGCGCTGACGGCACTCTCTGCTTCCTCGATTTCGGTCTCTGCGGCCGGTTGACACCGCGCCAGCGCGACGACCTCGTCGACATGATGGTCGCACTGGTCGGAAGAGACTACCCGGGCCTGGCACGCATCTGTTGGCGCCTCGCCGATCGGCCACCGGGCGGCGATGGCTACGCTGCGTTCGAGGCCGATCTCACCGAATGTCTTGAACGCCGCTTTGCGGACAAGAAGCTCAGCGAGATCGAGATCGGCGCCTTCTTCGCAGACCTGATCTCACTCTCACAATCACATCGATTGGCGATGCCGCCGGACTACACGATGACCTTCAAGGCCGTGATGACGATGGAGGGCGTCGCCAAGCAACTCGTGCCGGATCTGGATCTGCTCGAGGCGGCGCGGCCGCGCCTCACCGAGCTCGCGACGCGCCGCTTCGACCCGCGGCGGCTGGTGGAAAGCGGCTACGGCGTCATCCGCGACCTGTCCGACGCGGCCGGCGATGTGCAGCAGATCTCGCGCGCGGCGCTCGCGTACTTGAAGGCAGCCGAGTCCGGTCAGCGGGGCACTGCCGAACGCGACCGCGAGTGGCGGCGTGGCTACTCGGCCGTGCAACGCCGCAACCGGCAAGCGGCGCTGGCGGCGACCAGCGCGCTGTGCGGCGTTCTCACCCTCGACCACGGCAGTGAGCTCGTGCTCGGCGCACCGGTGGGCTCCCTCTTCTTCTTCATCGTTGCAGCGGTATTGGGCGCTCTCTCGCTGGGCGGCTACCGGCGTTGAACAGCCCCGCTCCCGACGGACGGCCCAAACGCAGCTTCACCCACCACCGACCGTTTGTAGGATCGCGACACGGCGGCGCGCGCCGCGACGCGCAATGGCGATGAACAGAGACGGTACCATATACAGCGCCAGTATCGACGCGCCGCCGACACCACCGGCGATCGCAGTCGCCATCGGCGGCCAGAAGCGCCCGCCAAGGTATATCATGGGCAGGAAGCCACCGATCGTAGTCAGGGTCGTCGCCAGCACGTGCCGCGTCGCCCCGACCACGACGTCGCGCGTTTCCTCGAGATCGCCCGCACACGCAGCGGCGCTGTTGCGCAAGGCGGTCAGCACGACGATGGTGTCGTTGATCGCCAGCCCGACCAGGCCCATGGTGCCGACGATGGCGACGAAACCCATCGGGTAGCCGAAGCTCCAGACGCCGAGCATCGCCAGGCCGACGCTGAGAAACGCGACGGCGAAAACGATCGCGGCCATGCGAAACGAGTTGAAGGACAAGATGATGGTGCCCGCCATGAGAACGAACAAAGGAAAGGCGAAGAGGCGGAGGCGTTCGAGCGCCTCGCCGCGCTGCTCTGCTTCGCCGCCGAACTCGAGGCGATAGCCCGGCGGCAGCTCGAACCCAGACGCGGCGAGGCGGGAGCGAAAGTTCTCCAGCGCCTCGGCGATAACGGTGTAGGGCATCAGCATTCCCTGCACCGCGTTGACGCGGACGCCGTTGCGGCGCACCAGGGTCGGGCTCTGCGGCGCCAACTCGAACTCGGCCACGGCGCCAAGCGGCAGCCCGCCCACCCCGGCGCGGGCGCTCGCCCCCAGGACACCGACGCGGAGCGAGTCGATGGCCGCCAATTCCGCCCGGGCGGCGGCTTCGGCGCGCACGCGCACCGGGATTTCTTCACTGCCCTCGATGATGGTCGCAGCGATGATACCCTCGAGGTCCCCTTGCAAGCGGTCGGCGATCTCGCGCAGCGGCACGCCGGCGAGGCTCGCCTCGATCTCGTCGGTCGCCAGGACCAGCTTCGGCGTGCCGCTCGACAACTGCGCGCGGGTGTACGTGACCGCGGGCGTCTGCGAAAGGACGAGGCGTAGCTGTTCGCCCAAGCCGCGCAGCACCTCGGCATCGGGCCCGTACAGTCGCGCCTCGATCGGCGCATCGACCGGCGGCCCCTGCTCGAACGGCAACGCCGTCACCTCGGCGGCGGGAAACTCGCGCATCAGCTCGCGCTGCAGGTGCGGCAGGAGCTTCTCGGTGGCGGCCGCCGACTCGGTGGTGACGAAGCCGCCGGCGAAGCTGGCAACGCCGTCCTCCGCAGCCATCATGTTGTAAAAGACCCGCGGTCCGTCCTCGCCGACGAACCATTGACTGTCGATCACCTCGTCCTGCGCCTCGACCAACTCGCGCACCTCGCGCACCACTGCCGTGGTCGCGGACAGTGAGGATTGGGTCGGTACGCGCACCTGCACCTGAAACTGGTTGCGGTCGTTGGCCGGAAAGAATTGCTCGACCAGCGTCTGCCCGGCGGCAAAGCCGGCGATCGGCAGCACGAGAGACACCGCGATGCCGAGCGCCGGCCGTCGCAGACACGCTTCGATGGTCTTCGCGTACACCGCCGTCAGACGCGCGTTCGAATAGCCGCCGCGCCACCACGCCGTCGGCGCCGCGCTCCGCCGCGGCTGGAGAAAGTATCCGGCAAACGCGGCAATCACTGTCATCGACAGCAGGAACGAGCTCGTCACCGACCATCCGACGCCGGCCGATATCGGGCCGACGAACTCTCCCGCCGGGCCTGGCATCAAGACAATCGGCAAAAAAGCGAGGACGGTGGTGGCCGTCGACGCCAGCAGCGGCACGAACAAACGGTTCACCACCTGCGCGACCGCCGCAGCGGCATCGCCGCGGGCATGCGACGAATACTCCTCTACGACGACGATGGCGTTGTCGACGAGCAGACCGAGGGCGATGATCAGGCCGGTGATCGACGTCTGGTGCAGAGGCACGCCGGTCGCGTTCAGCGCCGCCAGCGTCATGGCGACGGTCAGGGGTAGCGCCGTCGCCACGACCAAGGCGGCGCGCAGTCCCATCATGAAGACCAACACGGCGACGACGATCGCGGCGGCGAGTAAGAGGTTGCCGACCAGGGTGGCGAGGCGATCTTCAGTGTAGACGCTCTGGTCGAAGATCGTCTTCAGCTCCACCCCCGTCGGCATCTGGGCGGCGAAACGACCGACCAAGCCGCGCGCCTGCGCCGACCACAGATCGACGCGCCGCCGCGGCTCCATGGTCGCCGCCACCACCACCGCTGGAGCTCCCGAAACCAACGCCAGCGACGAGGCCGGCTCGCGCGCCGTCTTCTCGACCCGCGCGATATCGCCGACCCGCAGGACGCGGCCGTCGCCGCCGCTGCGCAGCGGCACCTCGCGCACGCGCGCGATCGATTCGAGCGCGCCGCCGACCTCGATGAGAAGATCCGACCCCGGCCGGCGCACCACACCAGCCGGCACCTTGGTGTCGGCGGCGCCGATCGCCCGGGCGACGTCGGAGGCGCTCAGCCCGGCGGCGGCGAGAACCGCCGGGTCCACCGTCACGCGCAGCTCTTCGTCCGCGGCACCGTAGATGTCGACCTCCTTGGTTCCCGGCAGCATGCGCAATCGGTTCTCGAGCTCGGTGGCGAGCCGCGTCATCAGATCGAGCTGCGGCGGATCCTCGCCGCGCCAGACGATCGCCGTCACCAGTGTCGCGGCGGTGGTGGTGAGATCCTCGAACACCGGCGCGGCCGCGCCGGCCGGCAACTCTCCCTGAGCGTCGGCCAGGCGGTCGCGTACCTTCGACCAGATCTCGTCGACGTCGTCCTCGTAGTAGTGGTCCTCCAGCTCGACCCGCACCAGCGACACACCGGCGCGCGAGTAGGAGTCGACTTCCTTCACCTCGTGCAGCTCGAGGATTCGCGATTCGATGCGGTCGGTGACGAGCGACTCGACGCGCTCGGCCGTCGCGCCGGCGTAGAAGGTCGTGATGGTCGCAAAGCGTCGGCTGAGAGCCGGATCCTCCTGACGCGGCAGACTGCCCAGGGAAGCGACGCCGGCGACCAGGATCAGGCCGACGACGAGAAAGGTCAGCCGGGGATTGCGGTAGAACAGCGTCGACATCGCCATATCAGCGCCTTCATCCGTCCACGGCCCGCACGAGCTGTCCGGGTACGACGCGCTCGAGGCCGGCGATCGCCACTCGCTCGCCGCTCTGCAGCGGGCCGCGTACGAAGGCACGGTCGGCCTCGACGTAGAGGAGCTGCACCTCCCGACGCTCGACGCGGTGTGCGTCGTCGACGGGCTGCAACACCAGCACCGACCACAGGCCGCGCCTCCCCTCGCTGAGCGCCGTGGTCGGCAACCAGAACCCGGCCTGCTCGACGCGGGTCGACAGGCGCAACCGCGCGACCGCGCCATCGACTGCGTCGCTCTCGGCCGGCAACTCGAAGATCGCCTCGACGGTGCGCGTCGCCGGCTCCACCGATGCGACCATGCGGCTGAGGACGCAGAACTGGTCGCCGCCCTCGATCTCGACCTCGTAGCGGCCGCCGATCTCGAGCTCATCGCGCTTGCCGATCGGCACGCCGATGCGCACCTCGCGGTGGCGGTCGATCAACGTGATCACCGGCGCCCCTGGCGCAGCAACCGATCCTTCGTCGAGATGGCGGGCAGTGACGATGCCGGCAAACGGCGCGTCGAGCGTCGCCAGATCGAGCGCGACCTCGACGCGCGCCAGCGCCGCCTGGGTGGCAGCGATCATCGCCTCCGCGGCGCCGATTTGCGCCTGCAGAGCCTGCTCGGCGAACACCGCCTCGTCGTGCTCCTGGGCGGCCGCGACGCCGCGCTCGTACAGATCGGCCTGGCGGCGCCGCGTCGCCCCAGCGAGCTCGAGCTGCGAGCGAACTCGACGCAGATCGGCGCGTGCCGCGCCGAGTCGCGCCTCGGTCTCGCGATGTTCCGCCCGCAGCGCTCGCACGTCGAGAACCGCCAGTTCCTGCCCCGCTTCGACGAGCTCGCCCACGTCGACGCGTACAGCGTCAATGCGGCCGCCGCGCTCGAAGCCAAGGTCGCTGCGCCGGGCGCTGATGACGCGCCCTACCAGGCGATCCTCGATCTCGACCTGTCGCTCGAGCTCGACGACCGCGCTCGCAACCGGCAGCAGATCGCTGGCCTCGACGAGATCTGCCGATGCAGCGACCGCCGCCAGCAACAACGCGAGATGCTTCACGGCAGACCTCGCAGCATCAGGTCGAGCGACGGCTCGACCAGATCGTCGAGGGTGCGGCCGAGTCGCAACCGGCCGGCGTGGTGCAGGGCTACGATCCCGTGCAGACAGGCCCAGAAGAGATGCGCCAAGGTCTCGACGTCGCCCTTGATGGCGCCGGCCGCCACCGCGTCGCGCGTCGCGTCGAGCAGCGGATACCACGGCTTCAGGTCGCGCTCATAGACGCCGTCGGTGGGTTCCAGCCGCTCCACCTCGAACATCATGCGGTAGGCGCGGGGTTCGACCAGGGCGAAGCCGATGTAGCAGCGGCCGAGCGCACGGATGCGCTCGATCGGCCCGAGATCGGGTGCGAACGCCGCCACTTCGCGCTGCACCCATTCGCCGAAACGAGCGAAGCACTCGCTGCGCACGGCGTCGAAGATCTCGGCCTTGTTCGCGTAATAGCGATAGGGCGTCATGGCGCTGCAACCAACACGCCGGGCGATTTCGCGAATCGTCACCGCCTCGTAACCGCGGTCGACGAACAACTCGACGGCGACCTTGCACACCTCGGCGCGGAAGGCCTCGACCTCCGCTTCACTGAGCTCGCGTGACATGAGCCATAACTTACGCTGTAAATTTACACCGTCAACCAACCGGCCCGCGCCCTCGCGGACGGGGGCCACCGGGTTCAGCCCATCCTCTCGACTCCATACGCCTCATTTGCGATGCAGGCAGCATGACCATCGAACGCCCCAAGCGCAGCACCACGCACGAGGTCTTCAACCAGCCCCCGCCTCTCGTCGACTACAACGTCTTCCTCCAGGATCAGGCTCTGCGCGAGGCTTTCGACCGCGAGGGAGCCGGCTGGGCCACCGATCGCGCCACCGCGATCGGCGAGCTGGCGGGCGGCGAAGCGCTCGCGCTCGGCGTTCAAGCCAACCGCAATCCCCCCGAGCTTCGCACTCACGATCGCTATGGCCATCGCATCGACGAGGTCGAGTACCATCCCGCTTATCACGCGCTGATGACGATCGCGGTGGCGAACGAGCTGCACTCGCTGCCGTGGCGGGATCCGCGCCCGGGCGCACACGCGGCGCGCGCCGCCATGTTCTCGGTGTTCTCTCAAGCAGAAGCCGGGCACGGCTGCCCCATCTCGATGACCTATTCCGGCGTACCCGCGCTGCGCCAGCAGCCGGACCTCGCCGCTGAATGGGAACCGCGACTGATCTCGTCGACCTACGACCGGCGCTTCATACCGGCGGCGCGGAAGGAAGGCGCGATCTGCGGCATGGCCATGACCGAAAAGCAGGGCGGCTCCGACGTGCGCGAAAACACCACTCGCGCCGAGGCGATCGGTTCGGGCGGACCCGGCGGCCAATACGCGATCACCGGTCACAAATGGTTCTGCTCGGCGCCGATGTCCGACGCTTTCCTCGTCCTCGCCAAGACCGGCAAGGGAATATCCTGCTTCCTGATGCCGCGCTGGCTACCGGACGACACCAAGAACAACATCACGATCCAGCGATTGAAGGACAAGCTCGGCAACCGCTCGAACGCGTCGTCGGAAGTCGAATTCGACCGCGCCTGGGCTCGCATGATCGGCGAGGAGGGGCGCGGCATTCCGACCATCATCGAGATGGTCAACCACACCCGTCTCGACTGCGTCATCGGCGCCAACGCGATGATGCGCCAAGCGGTCGTGCAGGCGACTCACCACTGCGCGTACCGAACGGCATTCGGCAAGAAGCTGATCGAACAGCCGCTGATGCAGAACGTCCTCGCCGATCTGTGCGTCGAGTCGGAAGCGTCGACGGTCACCATGATGCGCCTGGCGCGCGCCTATGACGACGCGCAGACCAGCGATCGCTGGCGACAGTTCTCTCGCCTGGCGACTGCGATCGTCAAGTACTGGATCTGCAAGCGCGCCCCGATGCACGTCGTCGAAGCTCTCGAATGCCTCGGCGGTGCCGGCTACATCGAAGAAGGGCCCATGGCGCGCCTCTACCGCGAGGCACCGCTCAACGGCATCTGGGAGGGCTCGGGCAACGTCATGTGCCTGGACGTGCTGCGCGCCATCCCGCGCTCGCCGGAAGGCACCGAAGCCTTCTTCGACGAGGTAGCTCTCGCCGGCGGCATGGACACGCGCTTCGATTTCTTCCTCGAGAAGGTGCGCGAAGGTCTCAACGATGTCGACGGCATCGAGGGCCGGGCGCGCCGCTTCGTCGAGCGCCTCGCCATCGCATTCCAGGCTTCACTCCTACTCAGACACGGCGACCCGGCCGTCACCGAGGCGTATCTCGCCACCCGGCTCGACGGCGATCGCGGCTACGCGTTCGGCACTCTGCCGCGACACGTCGCCTGCGAAAAAATCATCGAGCGCGCTCGCCCCGCACTCTGAAACGTTCGACAAGGAGGCCGGCAATGCCCACCACCGCGGTTCCCGCCAAGAAGAAGATCGACGTGAAGGGCAAACGCATGGCCTACGTCGAAACCGGCAAGACGGACGGCGACCCGATCGTCTTCCTGCACGGCAATCCAACGTCGTCATACCTCTGGCGCGACGTCATTCCCCATCTGGAAGGCAGCGGCCGTTGCATCGCCCCCGATCTGATCGGCATGGGCGATTCCGAAAAGCTCGACAACAGTGGGCCCGACTCGTACCGATTCGTCGAGCATCGCGAGTATCTGCACGCGCTGCTCGACGCATTGGGAGTGCACGACAACGTCACTCTCGTCATCCACGACTGGGGTTCGGCGCTCGGCTTCGATTGGGCGAACCACCACCGCGATGCGGTCAAAGGCATCGCCTACATGGAGGGAATCGTCCAACCCGTGACCTGGGCCGATTGGCCGAAGGCGGCGAAGGACGTCTTCCAGGGATTCCGCTCGGCCAACGGCGAGCAGATGATCCTCGAACAGAATCTATTCATCGAGGCAGTCCTGCCGACGTCGATCCAGCGCAAGTTGAGCGACGAGGAGATGAACGCCTACCGCAAACCCTTCGCGACGCCCGGCGAGGACCGCCGCCCCACTCTGACATGGCCGCGTCAGATTCCCATCGAGGGTGAGCCCGCCGACGTTCGCGCCATCGTCGAGAGCTACGGCTCGTGGCTGTCGCAGTCCGATGTGCCAAAGCTGTTCATCAATGCCGAACCGGGCGCCATCCTGCGCGGCGCACCACGCGAGTTCTGCCGCACATGGCCGAACCAGAAGGAAGTCACGGTGAAGGGAATCCACTTCATCCAGGAGGACTCGGCGGACGAGATCGGCGCTGCCGTCGCCCAGTGGCTCGCCGAGATCGGGTGAGCCGCAAAAAGCCGAGTTCTCAGTCGATGGCCTCGGCTTCCAGCGCCACTATCTTGTCCCAGGCTCGCGCTCGGCTGGTCCCGGGGATGTGGCGCGGGTTGATCGCGTGCGAGCGCCGAAAGGCGTCGAGAGCCTCTTTCCGCCGGCCGTTGCGCTCGTAGATCAGGCCCGCGTTGTAGAAGAGGACGTCGTTGTTTGGCGCCTCGCGCATGGCGCGCTCGAGCAGAGCGGCAGCGCGATTCCAGTCGTCTCGCTCGGCGGTGAACGCCAGCATGAAGTAGTACTGGCCCACGAGATTGTCCGTGAGGTAGTCGCGCGGCACACCCGGATCGGCGGCAGCCGGCAACTCGTCGGGCGGCATCGGCAGCTTCGGCAGCGGTTGATCGCGCCGCCAGACGCGAAACGCCAGACCGACGGGAATCTGGTCGAGCTCCGGATGATCCCAATTGGGATGGTGGGAGAAGTACAGCGGATCCTTCTCCGGATCGAAACGCAGTCGATCGGGAGCGCCGCCGGCGACACCCTGGAGTATGAGATCGACATCCGGCCGCACCCCCTCCACCATCTTGAGGTAGATCAGAACGAACAAAACGTTGTCGTCGGTCGCCGACAGACTCGCGCCGGGAGGCAAGGTCGCCAGCAGTTGTCGCGAGAAGTCGTCGGCGATGCGGTAGTCGCTGCGGTCGAATCGGGTCCAGCCGCTGACCAACAGGAACACCGGCAGCGCCAATGACGCGAAGCGGATTGAATTGCCCCAGCGCGCGGCCAGCGCGTCGACGCCGAGACCGCAGAACAATGCCGCGATCAGATAAGAAGGAATGTAGTAGCGATGCCAGATGAACAGATCGCTGCGCGAGCCGTGTAGCGCCATCGCGAGCACATTCACCGCCATCGTCGCCAGTAGAAAGTAGGAGAAGCTGCTGCGGCGCGACGCCCATACGCCGAACGCCGCCAAGGCGGCGCCGACCCAAGCGAGCTCGACGGCGATCCCGCGCACGTAGTCGATGCCGATCGGCAACAGATCGGCCGGTGTCTCCAACCACGCACGCTCCCAGAAGTCGCGCCGCAGCACGACGTCGAGGAATGCCGCGAGGGTTTCCGGATTGCCCCAGTCGAGCGGCGGGTCAAACGACGACGCGATCGGCAGGTAGGCGTACGGCAGCAGTCCGAGGACGCCGACGGCTGAAACGGCGACCAGTGCACGCGGGTGCAGCACCGTCCGCGGGCTCGCTATCAGCGCGAACGCGCCGAAGGTCAGCCCGAGCAGGGCCATGAACGTGTGATTGGTCGCGCCAACGGCGCAAGTGAAGACCGCCACTAGTAACATCCGGGTCTGCCGCCGTTGCCACCATTCGAGCGCCGCCCAGATCGCGGCGATGACGAACACGGCGTTCAGCGCATACACACGTTGAACGTTCGCCTCGCCCCAGAAGCTCGGTGCGAACGCCGCCAGCAGCGACGCGAACAATGCGGCGAGACGACCACAGCCCATCCGCCGCGCCACCCCGTACAACAGCGCGCTGGCCACCGCCGCACACGCAGCGCTGAAGAGGCTCATCCGGAACGCGATCGATCCGATCGCCACCGCGAGGGTCCAGAGCTTCCCGAGCAGAACATAGAGCGGGTAGCCCGTCGGGTGCGGAACACCGAGCACGTGTACCGCCGCCACCAGCTCGCCCGAGTCGCCCACATAGATCGTGCGACAGGCGCCGCTGGCATACACGCCGAACGTCAAGGCGCCAATCGCCAAAGCGATCCAGCCATCGCCGCCCGTTCCGGAGTCTGTCGAACCGCGTCCCCCGTCTCGCACATTGGGAAGGGTGGCCGCTTCGGGCGTCATCATCGGGTCGTCGGAGCGTTGAGCACGCGCGGCCGCTTCCATAGGATGCGAGCGTGGGTGTCAAGCTGTTCGATCGCAAGTTCGGGGCGAGCTTCGCCGCTGCCCTTCCCGCGACGCCGGGCGTCTACCTGTTCCATGACGACAGCGGTACCGTGCTCTACGTCGGCAAGGCGATCAACCTGCGGCGGCGGCTGCTCACCTACCGCAACGCCTCACGGCGCAAGACGCACCGCAAGATGCGCATCCTGGTGCGATCCGCCGCGACGCTCGAAGTCCGTCCGCTGGCTTCCGAACGCGACGCCTTGCTGCTCGAAAACGAGCTCATTCGCACGTTGCGGCCGCCGCACAACGTCGACGGCGCCTACGCATTTCTGTATCCGGCAATCGGCGTCTGCCGCCTCGCCGATCAGGATCTCCTGTGCATCACCACCAGTCCCGAGCACTACGCGCATCTGCAGTTTCGCTGGTATGGCGCCTTCCGCTCGCGCCCGCGCGCCATCGAGGCATTTCAAGCTCTCGTCGATCTGCTCCGCATGCTGGCCCACAGCCAACCGAAGGCGCGCCTGCCGAAAGTTCCGACGCAGCGGGGTTCGCACCTCGTCGGGTTTCGCCAGCTCGACCCCGCGATCGCCGTCGCGATCGAGACCTGGCTCAGCGGCGAGTCATGCCAGTCGCTCGGCGTGGTCGCTGAGCACCTGCTCGAGAAGCCGCGCGCACGACAAGATGCCGAGCTCGTCCAGGAACGGCTGCACTGCCTGCGGTCGTTCTACGAGAGCGACCTGCGCAAGCTGCGCGCCGCCCTTGCCGCCGCCGGCATCGCCGGAACCTTCATCGAGCGCGAGCGCCGGGATGCGTTGTTCATCGCCACGCGGGCACGCGATCGCGCGGTCGAGCCGCAGAAGGCCAAGCATCATGCGCGTACGCGCCGCACCGCATCGCTCGAGTAGGCGAACACCAATCCCAACGCCATCAATCCAGCGTTGAGCCAGTAAGGGGCCATTGGCGTCAGCTCGTACAGCGCCGAGCCGAGCATCGGCCCGAAGATGTTGCCGACGACGCCCACCGAGCTGGTCATCCCGGCCACCTCGCCCTGCTCTTCGGCGGAGACCGACAACGACGCTCCCGAGGCCGTGCCCGGTCGGATCAAACCGAAGCCGGCGCCGATCAGCGCCAGCGCGGCCAGGTATCCGACCATGTCTCCAACCGCGATGAAGAGCGCGAAGCCGGCCAGGGTCACCAACAGGCCGCCGCGCAGCATCGCCCGCGACCCCAGTCGCATGCGCTGGATGATCAACAGTTGCGTCAGCACACCCGCGACCGCCAGCGCGACGAAACCGAACCCGGCGGCACGAACCGTCTCCTGCGCGTCGAGCTGCAGGGCATCCTGCAGAAAGAACGCCAGCGTGATCGTCGTCGTGGCGCGAACCGCCTGCAGGCACGCAGCGAGGAAGAAGAACGGCCAGACCCGCGTGTCGTAGAAGCGGATGCTGCGCGGACGCTCACTCCCGTGTGGGACCGGCGGCCCGTCTTCGGCGAGGTAGAGCGCAATCACCACGGCGCTGACCAACGCCAGCGCCACGGAGAAGTAGAGCGGAGCCGCCACACTGAACGCCGCGAACCCGGCTCCGGCCGCCGGCCCGAGCGTTTGCCCGAGGCCGAACGCGGCGTTGAGCATCGATACTCCGCTGGTCCGGTCCTCGATCGCGGTGCGATCGGCGACGTACGCCTGGGAAGCCGGCGGCGCGCCCGAACCGAAGAGCGCGAAGACGCAGCGAGATGCGATCATCATTCCGTACGCGAGGAGACCCGGCAGGGTGCCGCGCAGGCCGAGCTCGATGACGCCGCCGAGCAACAGCATCGAGGCGGCGTAGCCGAACATGCCGATGAGAATGACCGGGCGCCGCCCGAGCACATCGCTGCGCCTTCCCCAGTAGGGGCTCATGAACATCCAGATCGTCGCCGAAGCGACGAAGATGATCGAAACCTGAAATGGCGAGAGCCCGATGTCGCGCGCCGCCGGCGGAAGGGTCGCAAACAGGATCGCCTGTCCGAGCCCGACGGAAGTCATCGCCAGAAACAGTGCGTAGAACGCCCCGCGGTCGCCCATCCGATGCCGTCTATCAGGCCGCCGCTGCGAAGTCCGCCGGTCCACAGCAATCGGCAGATCGGCCCGCGGTTCTTGAGATCGCCTGCGAATCATGGCGGAGTTGCGCACCCAGGATCCAACCGATTGCCCACGGAGTCGACCGTGCACATCCCCCGCGCCTCGCAACGACCGAAGACCATCGACATCAACGGCGACGTCCGAGCCGATCCCTACTTCTGGCTGCGCGACCGCAACGACCCCGATGTCATCGCCCACCTGAACGCCGAGAACACCTACACGGCGCACCGCATGCGACGGACGCGAAAGCTGCAACACGTCCTTTTCCGCGAGATCCGCTCCCGCATCAAGGAAACCGACCTCGACGTTCCGGTCACGATCGACGGGTACTCGTATTACACGCGCACCGTCCGTGGAAAGCAGTACGCGATCCACTGCCGGCGCGACGCGGATGGCGCCGGGCGGGAACAGGTGATCCTCGACGAGAACGAGCTCGCCGCCTCGCACGAGTTCTTCGCGCTCGGGCTGATGCGGATCAGTCCCGACCATCGCCTTCTCGCCTACGCCGTCAACACCACGGGGAACGAGCGATACACCCTCCACTTGAAGGATCTGCAAACCGGGCGACTGAAGCGCGACACGCTGCGCGACGTCGACAGCGTCGCGTGGAGCACCGACAGCCGTTCATTCCTCTACACCGTCCTCGACCCCGCGCATCGCCCCTACAAGGTCTATTTGCATCGATTGGGCCGCCGGCCCGACGAGGACGAGTTGGTCCACCACGAAAAGGATGACGCGGTGTATGCGGCCGTGTCCCTGTCCCGCAGTCGTCGATTTCTTTTCATCGATCTGCACGCCAAGAGCACCAGCGAGGTCCGCTACCTCCCCGCCGATCGGCCCGACGCCCGCCCGCGACTGATCGAGCGGCGGCGCACCGGCGTCGAGTACGGAGTCGATCACGCCGGCAAGCACTTCTTCATCACCCACAACGAACATGCGACCAACTTCAAGATGGTGCGCGCCCCGATCGCGTCTCCGGGCCGAGCCCACTGGAAAACGCTGATCGCACACCGTCGCGATACGCTGATCGAGGGCGTCGAGCTGTTCGCCGACCATCTCGTGGTCTACGAGCGCGAACGCGGCCTCCCGCGCATTTCGATCCGCGACCACGACGGCAAGCACGGCTTCCACATCGGATTCCGCGAACCGGCCTACGACGTCGGCGCAGGGCGCAATCCGAACTTCGATACCCACAAGCTGCGCTTCACCTACACTTCGCTGGTGACGCCGTCGTCGGTGTACGAGTACGACATGCGGTCGCGGCGCCGCTCGCTACTGAAGCGAACGCCGGTCCTCGGCGGATACCAGCCGGCGCGCTACCGGACCGAGCGCATCTGGGCGTCGTGCGATGGCCACGAGGTGCCAATCTCGCTCGTCTATCGCCGCGGAATGCGACGCAACGGACGCAGTCCGTTGCTGCTCAGCGGCTACGGCTCCTACGGTCTGAGCCGCGATCCGACCTTCTCGTCGATCCGTCTGAGTCTCATCGACCGCGGCGTGACGTTCGCCATCGCCCACATTCGCGGCGGCAGCGAGCTCGGCCGGCGCTGGTACGAGGACGGCAAGCTGCTGCACAAAAAGAATACCTTCCGCGACTTTGTCGCGTGCGCCGAGCACCTGATCCAGCGCGGTTACACCAGCCCCTCCCGCTTGGCGATCACCGGTGGCAGCGCCGGTGGCCTCTTGATGGGCGCCGTCCTCAACATGCGCCCCGACTTGTTCGGCGTCGTCCTCGCCGCGGTGCCGTTCGTCGACATCCTCAACACGATGCTCGACCCGACCCTGCCGCTCACCATCACGGAGTACGACGAGTGGGGGAATCCGGCCGACCCGCGCTACTACCGCTACATCAAGTCCTACGCCCCGTACGACAACGTTCGCGCCCAACCCTATCCAAAGATGCTGGTAACCGCCGGCCTCAACGATCCGCGCGTCGGCTTCTGGGAACCCGCCAAGTGGGTAGCCCGACTGCGCGATCTGAAGACCGACGACAACGAGCTAATGCTGAAGACGGAGATGGGGAGCGGTCACTTCGGCGCGTCCGGCCGCTACAATATGTTCAAGGAGATCGCCTTCGAGTACGCGTATCTGCTGACGCGTCTCGGCATCGAGCCGGGCGCACCCCGCGGCCTCGACTAGGCTAAGCAGCCCCCCGGGCAGCAGCCTGCGCCGAGCGCAGGTGAAAGATTCCGTACAACATCGTCTGCACGAGATGATGGCCGAGCGAGCCGGGAAACTGCCGCAGCTTGGGCAGGAAAATCACGCACTCGACAGCGTGCGCGACGAGCAAGATCCAGAACACCCTGGACCCCAACTCGGCCCATTCGCCGCCAATCCCAAACAGCGACAACACCCCCCAGATCCATGCAATCAACACCACAACCTTCGCGGCACCCATAAACACTCCTCCTCGTAAAATGTCATTGCAGTCCCTGCAGTCCTTTATGTCCTTGAATCCTCACAGCCCGTGCAGCCCATCGCGAGTCGGAAACCGCGCCGCCACCAAGAAGAAAAGCCCGCACAGCGCGTAGCCGATCGCCCACGGCATGCCGCTGCCGAAGCCGATCTCATAGACCCCTCCCGCGGGCGTGACGTCACCGGCATGTATGAAGCCGAAGAAAGCCAGCACGGCGCCGATACCCGCCCACGCTGCAGCGCGAACGAACTCGCGATCGATCAGATGCGCGCTCATCGCCGCCCAGATCATGCAGGTCAGCATGAATCCTTGCGAGATCGCGACGAGACCGTCGAGGCGCAGCCCGGCGGCGGTGAACGCCGCCGGCGACTCGAGTACCGCCCCCGCCAGCCCGAAGTTGCTCTGCGCAATCGAGGCGGCGTTCAACGTTTGCGTCAGGATCAACAATCCCCAGGCCGCGATCGCCGGGAACAACCCTACCGCGACCGCCGGGGCATGGCGGACGTCGGTCACCTGAAAGGCCTGCGCCGTGATGATGATGCCGATCCACAGGACGATCGCCATGCCGGCTTCGATCGGGACCAACGAGCCGACGAAATACGTCAGCCCACCGAGAGACAACACCGCGAAGAACGCGGCGTTCAGGATCGAGTATCCCGAGCGCGCGCCGAGGGCCTTCCACCCTGGATGGCCGATGTAGATCGTCGTCGGAAAGCACGAGCCGAGGGCCGCGGCGACGAGCGAGCCGATGCCGTTCACCGCCATACACGGCATCGTCGGATAGGAGTCCCCGGCCGCTTCGGCCGATTCGATGTTCTGTAGCGACCCGAGGACGTTGAACAAGCCCATCGGCAATATCACCGGCACCAGCGCATCGCGCATCAGAGGGCTGGTCAGGCCGGTATACAGATCGCCCAGCACTGGTATCGGCAAATAAACCCCGATCGCGTCGCGCGCTTCGGCCACACGACTCCAATCGACCGGCGTCGCGTCCGAACCGACTGCCCAGCCCAGCCAGGCCAATGCCGTTCCCGCCAACACCGCCCAGGCGCCGCCGGGGATGCGCAGCGGAAACACGACTCCAGCGAAGTAGGTGGTGAGGATGATGCCGAGCGGCAGCATCGCCACCAACGGCGCCGCCAGCGTTCGGACTGCAAAATCGATCGCGATGAAACTGATCGCGATGCCTGCGAGCGTCGACAGCAACGCAGCGCGCGGCGTCGCCCGCCGCACCGCGTCGCCGACGAGCGCGCCCGCAAGCTCGATGATGCCCGATATCAGGCAGGCGCCGAGGCCGACCTGCCAGGCGGCCAATGCCGCTTCGTCCGGCGTGGCGCCGCGCGCCTCGGCCGCCAGCTTCATCGGCAGCATCACCAGGAAGATGAAGGCAAACAGGGAGACCGTATTGATGCCGTAGGGAAGCGCCGTAACGTCCGATCGCCCCTCGCGACGCGACAACTGCTGCGCCTGCCACGCGTAGTAGAGATTGCCGACGATGATCGACAGGGCGGCGCCCGGGAGGACCCGGCTCAACAGCAGCTCGACCGAGAAGCCCAGCACTTCCCTGCACAGGCCGAGGATGAGCAGGAACTGGATCAGATTGTCGATCGCGAGCCCGAAAAACCCGTCCAGATCCCCCGGCTGGTAGATCGGTTGAGCGCGCCGGGACTCCGGTGCATGGGCGTTCATGGTGCCGCGCCCTGTACGTCAAAAGTCCGCAAAACCCAAGCGAGCTGGCCATGAACCGGTGTTCAGCTTCGTTGCTCGCCGGCCGCAATTTCGGCTATGCGAGCTAACTGAAATGACGCTCGGAGACGCCAAGGAAGCCCCACTCGACCAAATTAACCCCAAAAGTGATTGGCAGGACGATTGCAACTGAATTCAATTTCAGGAGGAAACATGGCAGAGCAGCTGACCAATCACCCGATCTACAACGCCGTCGATCGCGACGACTTCGGGTCGATGATCGAGGTGAGTCGCTATGCCAGTCGCACCGATGCGTTCGACGAGATCATCGCCGCGACGGTCGATCACTTCTGGGATCCCAACGACGCCGCGTACATCGACTTCACGCCGGCGTTCGATCTGACAAAGCACAATCTCATGCCATTGGAGATGTGCACCGAGCTCGGCTCCGCGGTCGCCGATGTGCTCGACGACGGCCAGAAGTTGATGCTCGCCAACGAGAGCTCGCGCTTCTTCCTATCGAGCATCCTGCACGGTGAGCAGGGCGCGCTCTCGCTGTCGACCAGTCTCTGTCAGATCCTGCGCGACCCCGGTGCGCAGGAGTACGCCGCCAACCAGGCGCGCGAAGAGGCGCGCCACGTGAACGCCTTCGCGCAATACATCCACCGGCGCTGGGGTGAGCCCCTCCCGTGTGGTCCGACACTAGCCAGCCTGATGAACGAGCTCGTGTTGGCTTCCGAGGTCTACAAGAAGTTGGTCGGCATGCAGATGCTGATCGAAGGTCTGGCGATGGGCGCTTTCGCCACCGTCCACTCGAAAACCAATGATCCGGTTCTCCGCCGCCTGGTTCTTCTGGTCATGACCGACGAAGCCTTTCATCATCGCTTCGGCAAGATCTGGGCCGACCGCACGATCTGCAACCTCGGCGAGGACGAGCACCGTCAGGTCGAGGACTGGGCGGCGCAGTGTTTCCAGATGTTGCTGTTCAATCTCGTCAACGCCGAGCAGAAGCAGCACGTCTATCGCAAGCTCGGCCTCGAATGGACCTGGGTCCGCGACGCCGTACTGGAGTCGTTCACCGACGACTCCCGCCGGCGCTTGATGACGGAGAGCACCAACGTCTTCCGCGTCCTGATCAAGACGCTGCTGAAGACGGGTATCATCACCGAGCGCACCAAGGGCGTCTACTCGATGTGGGTCGACATGGACGAGCTCGCTGCCGAGGATGATGCGGTCGTCGGCACCGATGTCGCCGAGCGCGGCATCGCGGAGCTGCGCGACATCAACAGCGCCCGCAAGAAGATCGGCAAGGTCCTCAAGAAGAAGCAAGCCGCCTGACCGCGCGACGCCCCGATCGCCGCACCCAATTCGTTCACTCCTGCAAGGCGATCGGCGCGAACCCCCACCCGTCGCGGCCGGCGACGACTGCCTTGCCGCTGAGGAACTCGTATACGGTCCCCGCCGGGGCGCCGAGCGGCACGACGCGCGGCCGACTCCGCCGCGTGACCGGCGCGCCCCAGACACCGACGAAGGCGTCTTTCTCGTGAAAGGACTCGCCGGCGTGGCGGCCGGGCACGACGGTGTTGTAGCCGATGCCGGCGCGCGGGAAGAGATTGATGGTGCCGGCGCGACCGACGTCGTAGAGATGGGCGAGCTGCACGGCCCCGTCCGGACGCGGCGAAAAGCTGGCCAACAGTCGCCACTCGTCCTCGTTGCACCATGTCGAGCGATCGGCGCGCCGCGCCGCATCGATGCAGCGCTTCACCAACGCTGCGTGTCGGGCGCGCTGCGTCGCATCGAGCTCCTCGTATGGCGTCGGCACTCGCGATTCGAGCAGGTCGTCGGGATCGTCGACGTAGATCAGATCGCCCCGCCGCTCGATCGTCGCCTGTGCTTGCCGACCTTTGCGCGGCCCGATCGCCGCCACCACGCCGCCGCCGACGTCGCAGGGCTCGACGCGCACGACCAGATAGTCGAGCGATTCCGATAGGCCGCGATACAGCGCGTCGACCAAATCGATCGGTTCGCCGCCGCCGACCAGCGGCAAGGCGCGCAGCTCCGCTAGCAGCGGCTGACGTGTCCAGCCGCTGCCCTGGTCGGCAAACAGATCGATCATGTAGTTGCCGCCGGCAGTGGAAGCGACGACGGCATCGAGACCGCGCATCGACGGTGGGCGAAGCGGATCGGTCAGCTTCGGCCCTTCTCCCTCGTCGGAGGAGATCTTCGTCAGCAAGAAGTAGACGCCCAGCTCGCGCAGGCGTTCGAACACTTCGATCTCCGGGTTGAGCATGTGAAACACCGGCGACAGCCCGTGATCACCCGCCATCGCGAACAGGGTCCCGTCGATCACGCCGGCATCTCGATAGATGCGTTCCAGCATGCCCAGCCAGTAATCGAGGCGGTTCAGCTCACCACTCGGCGCCACGATCTCGTCGGCAAACGGTCCAGTGAAGTGGGCGAAATGGTCGGGCCAGGGATTGTAGTAGACCAGCAGCTCCGGCATCGCGTCCTGCTCGAGCGCTGCAATTTCACGCACCAGCTTCGCGGCCAGTGCGCGCTCGTCGCGCTGCCCGAGTCGACTCAGCGCGCGCAGCCAGCCAAAGTCCACACCGAGCACCGCGCGCTTGTCGAGCAATCGCTGCCGCAGCTCGCGCAGACGCGGCTCGACGGCAGCCCGCCGGCGCAGCTCGGCGAAACAACGCAGCTCTCCGAAGTCGCGCATCTTCTCGCCGAGCGCGAGATTGAGCAGCGAGTCGAGTCGGTAGTGAGCACCGTCGTCGTACTGCGCCGCACAGGAGAACGACGACGCGGTGGGCAAGCGGTCGAACAACGTTCGCATGCCGGCGCGGCGCGCCAGCGAGTCGAGCTGCAGCGCGTCGTTGCCGTAGAAGTAGTAGGCACGGCCTCCGGGCTGCACGTCTCGATCGACGAAGTGGAAGTTGGGAATCGCCGTCGCTCCCGCGCCCGCCACCGGTGCACCCGTCTGCACGAGCGGCAGATTGCGAACGCTGATCGTCGGCGTCGTCGAGATCCCTACTTCGGCGATGCCGCCCGCGTCGCGATACAGCCCGGCGAAGAACGACAGATACCGTCGATCGGAGTAGCCGGCCGTCGCCGCCCGCCGCAGGAACTCGGTGCGCTGCGGCGGCGCCGGCTGCGAGCGCTGCCTGCGCGGCGCGGCGGCACCGGGCTCCTGCTCCCGCCAGACTTGGGCGAGGAAGTGATCGTTCGATTGCCCCGACGCGAGCGCTTCGACGAGATGGCCCTGCAAGCCGTCGACGGCGATCAGAACGGCGCGACGCCGTGTCTGCGCTTCTTCGAGATAGCTCCACAGCCGCCCGCCGCCGGGTACGTCGAGCTCGGCGGTCATCCAGCGCGCGAGCTGCTCCTCGCGCCAGACGCGCGTCGCGAACACGCGATAGTGCCGGCAGACCATTGCATCGAGAAAATGGACGATCGAGATGCTGACCGCGCGCAAGCGCTCCTCGTCGCCGAGCACCCCGTCGAGGGTGGCGGCGATCTCACCTTTCGCGGGCACTCGCCGCCGCACGTCGGCGAGCAACGCTCGGACGATCGGCTGCACCCGTTCCGCTGCCGGCGCCCGCGCGCGGTCGCTGTTGCGGCGCGCACAGATCAGCGACTCGCGAACTTCCTCCGACGTAACAGCCTCCTGCAGGTACAGGGCATCGTACAGCGACAGCAGATGGCGGATGAGGTCGCTGTCGAAGGCCGGGGCAGCAGACCCGGCGGAAGTTGGCGGTTGCCACACGAACATCGAATGCTCGAAGCCTGGGATGTTCTCGTCGGCGGCGAACGAACGGCGCAGCCAATCGTCGAACGGCTCAGGCGCCCATTCCGCCGGCGGCAGGTAGACGTCGCGCAAGGCCAGAGCAAAGGGCACCACCTCGTCGACGAAGTCGCGCGCGTCGATGCGGAGCAGGATTCGCTCCCGCACCCGCGGATCGAGATCGAGCCCACTCACGAACGCGCGGATGCGCGAGCGCGCCACGACCGGCATCGCGATCTCGTACGGCAAACGCTTGGCCCATTGCGCGGCATCGTAGATGTCGCTGGCCAGCAGCTCGACGCGACTTTCGAGCGGGTTTGGTAGAGGCTCGGCGTACGCCCCGAGTGAGCAGGCCAAAAGCACCGCCGCGGTCGCGATCGCGCCGCGAGCTCGGCCGCGATGAATCACTTTCGGCGGCGCCGCGCCGTGCCGACCTGCACCCGGTAGTTGCCCCAGCGGTCGAGCGAGGTCTCCTGGCCGCGGTGCAGAACGATCGTCGTGAACGGCTCCTCGATGATCGCCGGCCCGCGCACCTTCTGCCCCACCTTCATGCGCGCGCCGTCGTACACAGGCACTTCGGTCCACTTGTCGTCGAAGTAGGCGCGGCGCTTTCCCTTGCGCGGCGCCGGCGATGACGAGCGTCCGATGGTTGGCAGGGACGGCTTTTCGGTGACACCGACGCTGGTCAGGCGCAGGCTGCGCAAAATCGGAACTTCGTCGCGCGATGCGTAGGTGTGCAGTTCCTCGTGTCGCGCGTGGAAACGCTCGATCGTCGCCGCAACCTCGGCCACGCCGAGTCGTCCATCTCCGGCAACCGCCACCGACATGTCGAACGTCTGACCGGGGTAACAGAGGTTCATGTAGCGCTCGTAGCGGATCTCGCGCAGCTCGCGCTTGCGCTTGCCGAGCATCGACGCGGCCGCCTTCTTCATCTCGTCGAACAGCCGACTGGCGCGATCGACGTCGATGTCGGTCGCCTTGCCGATGTAGGCGCGCACTTCGTCGACGATGTGATCCGAGAGCTCCAATCCGAGCGCCGAGAACGTCGGTGCCGTCTTGGGCACCAGAACCTCGGTGATGCCGAGCTCCGCCGCCTGCGCCGTGGCATGCACGGGACCATTGCCACCGTATGCCACCAGCGTCAGCCGGCGCGGATCGACGCCGCGCTGCGCCGCGACACGGCGGATCGCGTTCGCCATATTGGCGTTGACCAGGCGATAGATGCCGTGCGCCGCCTCCGCCAGGCTGAGCTTCAGCGGGCCGGCGATCTGTTCGCGAATGGCGTCGCGCGCCGCAGCGACGTCGAGCTTCATGGTTCCGGAGCAGAAGTCGTCCGGATTGAGGTAGCCGAGCACGGCATTGGCGTCGGTGACGGTCGCCTCGACGCCGCCCCGCCGATAGCAGATCGGTCCGGGTTCGGCGCCGGCACTGCGCGGGCCGACCTGGAGGGCGCCGGCTACCACCGAGGCAATCGAGCCCCCGCCTGCGCCGATCGAGTGGATGTCGACCATCGGCAAGCCGACGACGTAGCGATGGTGCCAGTTCCATCCCGACTTGATTTCGGGGCGGCCACCGCGGATCAGACAGATGTCGTAACTCGTGCCGCCCATGTCGGCGCATACGAAGTCGTGTCGCTTGGCTCGCTCGGCCACTGCACAGGCGGCGATGACGCCGCCCGTCGGCCCCGAGCACAACACCGTCACCGGCCGCCTGCGGATGTATTCGGGCGTCATGATGCCGCCGTTTGACTGCATCACCAGCAGGTCGCGCTTGAAGCCCGCATCGCGCAGGCGGTCGACGAGGCGCGACAGATAGCGGTCGATACGCGGACCGACGAAGGCGTTGACCAGTGTCGTGCTGGTGCGCTCGAACTCCGGCGCCGACGGCATCACTTCGTGCGACAGGGAGATCGCGATCGCGGGGCACTCTTCGGCGGCAATCTCGCGCACACGCCGCTCGTGCGCCGGATTGACGAAGGAGAACATGAACACGACCGCGATCGACTCGACACCCTGCGCCGCGAGGCGCCGCAGCGCCGCGCGCACCTCGTCTTCGTCGAGCGGCAGGACTACCTGTCCGCGAAAGTCCAGGCGCTCCGTGACGCCGATCCGGCGGCGGCGCAACGCGATCGGCGGCGGCGGCGGCAGGGCTGGATCCCAGATGCTCTCCTTGAAACCGCGCCGCAGCTCGATCTCGTCGCGGTGACCGCGGGTGGTGATCAGCCCGGTTACGGCGCCGCTCATCTCGATCATCGTGTTGTCGGCCGTCGTCGTGCCGTGGACGATGCTGCCGGTGCGCCGCAACAGCTCGCCGGTATCGATCGCTTCGCGTGCCGCCAACCGGCCGATGCCGTTGACGACCCCGATCGACTGATCATCAGGGGTCGTCGGACTCTTCTCGAGAACGATCGATCCATCCGGTCGCACCAGCACCAGATCCGTGAACGTGCCCCCGACGTCGATGCCGATCTTGTACATGGCCTTCATGAAATCGCGCCCACCAGTCGCACGAACGCCCCAACGCGCGCCGGCAAAAACTCCCCCCTCATTGGTGACACCTTCCCCGTCACCCCGGCGAAAGAGACTGTCGGAAAACGAAGATTCGTGCCCGTACACGTACTCGTACCCGTACTCGTACACGGAGTTTCCTGCAGAATTCGGGCATGGATCGTGTACGGGTACGCGTACGAGTACGTGTACGGGAGAAAATCGACAGTTCCTAAAGCCGGGATCCAGTTTGCGGCTCTAGGGGCACACGGCCTGGACCCCGGCTTTCGGGACTGTCGGAAAACGAAAGATCGGTGACCGTACACGTACGCGTACCCGTACTCGTACACGGAGTTTCCTGCAGAATTCGGGCATTGATCGTGTACGGGTAC
>CADEER010000030.1 GCA_902826395.1 uncultured bacterium | reverse complement strand
CCGTTGCTACAAACACGGTCGCACCGACCGCGGTGCCGACCAGCACGGCGCTGGCGACCAGCACCCACACGGCGGCGCCCGTTGCTACAAACACGGTCGCACCGACCGCGGTGCCGACCAGCACGGCGCTGGCTACGAGCACCCACACGGCGGCGCCCGTCGCCACCAGCACGGTCGCACCGACCGCGGTGCCGACCAGCACGGCGCTGGCGAGCGCCACCAACACTCCTGGTTCAAGCGCCACCAGTACCCCATTGGCGACCAGCACCAGCACCGTCGCACCGACCAGCACGGCGTTGCCGACCACGTTGGCGACCAGCACTCCGGGGTCGACCGCTACCGCTGGCACTCCCGGCGCGGCGACCGCGACGCAAACTCCGGCGCCGACATCCTCGCCTTCGGCATCGGCGACCGCCGCAGCGACACGCACTCCCACACAGACGCCGCCATGTGAAGATGCAGTACCGCACGGCGACGCGCACGGTGCCCACGTCGATCTGCTGATTGCTCCATTCGGCGGCGGCGAGCCGGTTCACGTCGTGGTCGATCCGATTCCCGAGGCGTTGGCGGAACCGGGGTCCGCGTACAGCCGGGAGAGCGAAATGGTCGATTTGGCAATTGGCAGTGAAGAGACGGGCCAACTGCTCTCGGTGAACTGGGCTCGCAGCAGTGTCTTCGGAGCAAGGGGAGAAAATGCATCATCCATCGCCGAGGCTGAATTGAGCGAACTGCAACTGTCCTCCCTCGGCGCAATCATCGCGGTCGCCAGCGACAGCGCGGCATCGCGGGCGACCGTTCAGGGAACCTGCTGCACATCGCTGACGGCCACCGGTGCCACCACCCTGGCTGATACGGTGCTCGAGTGCCTGTTGCTGCAGGGGCAGGTCGAATTGCCCGTCGATCCAGGTCCCAACACCGTGGTCGTCGACGGTGCCGGGATTCGCATCGTCGTCAACGAGCAGATTCTTCGAGGAGACGCGGTCGGAGAGCTGGAGCTGGTGGTGAACGCCATCCACATCTCCCTGGACGAGGCTGTTCTGGACGGCCTCGGTATCGTGTCCGGCGAAATCGTAATCGGCCGATCGACGGCGGGTCTGACGTGCGAATCGCGCCTGCGGACGCCTTGCGAAGACGCAGCGGACTGCCTGGATCGCCAAGCGTGCGTTCCGGATCCGGAGATGTCCGGCAGCAATCGCTGCGCGTGTGTCGGCGACTGCAATCTCGACGGGCGCGTCCGCAGCAACGAGATCACCGCCATGATCAACATCATCAACGGCATTGCCGACGTGACGACGTGCCTGGCGGCGGACCAGGACGGCGACGGCCGGGTCCGCGCCAACGACATCACGATGGCCATCTTGAATATCAACCAGGGATGTCCGGCGCAGCTCTGAGACTGGGCATCTGCCTTGGTCACCGCCGCTTTTTTGACGGTGTTGGCGCGATGACGCGGATACGGGGCGAGGATCGCCAAATTGCGCCCACTGTGCGGCACCGAAATGGCGTGCACGGTAGTTGCGAACGTTCGGACCCGCCCGATGCGAACCGATCCCAGGAGGAAACACGAGATGGAATCCGATCCGACACGACGCCGGCTCAACAACGAAGTCGGCGCCACCGCGGTGGAGGTCTTCGTCGGCCTGATGCTGACCCTCGTGATGGTCATGGCTGCGCGGCCGCTGTTCGGCGAGCTGATGGCCTCGTATCAGTTGCGGGGTGCTACGCACGAGGTCTTCGCCGAGCTGCAGCGCACGCGCCTGGCCGCGGTGATGCAGAACAATCCGCAGCGCTTCACGGTCATCGCCGGCTCGCCGAACTACAAGATCCACGACGACCTCAACGGCGACTACTACGAGGACACCGGTGAGGTCACGATTCGCAAGGTCGGTGTCGATCAGGTCGCCCTGACCGGCACGACGGTGCTCACCTTCCTCGCCAACGGTACGGTGCTGACGCCGGGAGAGATCAGTATTGCCAACGGGCGCGGCGCGACTCGCCGGGTCGAGATCGGCGCCGGCGGAAGCATTCGGATCCAATGAGCTGGGAGTGGCCCTCCGGCGATCGCCGGGTTGATGCGGAGAGCGGCTTCACGCTCCTCGAGGTCATGCAGACGATGGCGTTCTTGGCCATCGGCTTGCTCGGCCTCTCGTCGCTGACGATCGGCACGATCCACGGCAACGTCGGCGCCAAGCAGATCACGTCGGCAACCGTACTCGCTCAGGACAAGATCGAAGAACTGCGCCACGCCGATTTCGCCGCGGTGGTCGAGGGGTCGGACCAGATCGTCTCTGGCGGCGTGCCGTACACGCGGGAGTGGAGCGTGTGTACGAACTGTCCCGTCGCCGGCGCCAAGGAGGTTTCGATCGTCGTCACCTGGTACGACCAGGAGGACAAGGCGATTACCCTCCAGACCATCCTCGGAGAGTGAGCGATGCGAATGCCGCACGGGTGCCGGTCGAACATCAGTGCATTTGGGCGCGGCGCCGTGAGGCAACGCGGTGCGCTTTTGATGGAAATGCTCGCCGTGTTGGTGCCGACCACGGTGCTCGCGGCGGGGGCGATCGGATTCTTCTCTTTGCAGAATCGCACCCAGGTGCAGCAGGACATGGCCGTAGCCCTCGAGGAGAATCTGCGCGCTGCGATGACTGTCGTCACCGACAAGCTGCGCGTGGCGGGCTGTGGGGCTCCGTCCTGGAGTCTCGACGAATGGATCCCTTGGGTCGATGGATTCGGCGACGACCCGGTCTTCATCCAAACTGGTCCCTACGGTGACGAGCTCACGGTAGCTGCCTGCACGGGGCGGCCGGTGGCGACGATCACCGCGGTTGCCGATGCCGGTGACACGGTCTTCCAGGCGACGAGCAATTATCCCGGCCTCGCCGTCAGCGAGCTCTTCAACGCGACGAACAAGAGCTTGATTCTCATCGGCGACCGGCAGCATGCGCGGGTGAAGGGACTTACCGGCGGCTACGTCGCCATCGACACCGACCCGACGGAGATGTGGAGCCAAGGCCTCTCGCGTTCCCAACTCCCCGGAACGCCGATCACCCGCGTCGATGTCGTCACCTTCCGCGTCGCCGCCGATGCCTCGGGGCGGCCGGGACTGGAGGTATTGAAGAACGGCGAGTCGACAGCGGCGCGAACCGCGGAGAACGTCACCGAGCTGCAGGTGATTCCGATCGATCCGCCGCGGCAGTACCAGATCGTCCTGACGGGACAGTCGGAGCAGGTCGACCCACTGTCGGGCAAGCTTCTGACCCGCAGTCTGGCGTCGGACGTGCACTTGCGGAACTGAGCATGCGGCTGCGAGGCGGTGCGCCGGCGGATGGCGCGCGTAATCTCAGCTCCGACGAATCGGGGTTCGCGCTCGTCGTCATCGTGCTCTTGATGGCGCTGCTGGTGTCGTTGGGGGCAGTGGGCGCCCGCACCGCGCAGATCGAGCTGCGCATTGCGGGCAACGATCTGCGCAGCAAGCAAGCGCTGGAAACGGCGGAGGCCGGATTGGAACACGCCTTCGCGCTCCTCAGTCTCGAGACCGGAGGCGTCAACGCGGCGAGCGACGGGTTCAATGACGAGCTCGCGGGCGGTGGCACTGGCGGGGGACTGACATCGTTGGGGGCGCTGCGGACTCTCGACGACGGCAACCCGTACCGGTGCAACCAACTCTCGGAGCAGAGCGGCGACGACGGCTATTGCGTCCGTATGGTCGACAACCAGGACGAAGTGGCGGGCATCAACGACGGCGCGGCCGACATCGACAATAGCGTCTACCTGGTGTCGCGCGGATCCGTCATGAGTGCCCGGCGCACGGTCGAGCTGCGCATCGAGCGCGATCCGGTCCACGACTGCGTCCTGTGCAGCAACCTCGACTTCCCGCTGCTGCCGGCCGACATCGCTCTGGTCGGGGGCTTCTCCACCGACAGCTACGACTCGCGCGTGGGGGCGTACTCGCCGATGACCGCCGGCGACGGCGGCAACATCCGCTCGAACGGCAGCGTGACCATGACCGGCGCTCTGCTTTTGCCGATCGACATCGATGGCGCCGTGACCGCCTCGCGCGACGTGCTGACGCTGTTGCCGCCGGTGAGCGTATCGGGCGCCACGACCGAGTTCGCGCCGACTGCCTCGTACGCAGCGGTGCCGCCCTGTGGACCGCCGTATCCGAGTAACGACGGCATCACTGGCGGAATCTACAATCGCAGCACCGGGATTCTCGCCAACGTCGGTCTCGGCGATGTGATCCGACTCGAGGGCGGTACCTCGGACGAGCCGAAGGAGTACTGCTTCAGTGCGATCCTCATGACCGGCGTGAGTCGCTTGCAGGTGGACGGCCCCGTGCACATCCGCCTCACCGCGGTCAGCACGATCCTCGGCATCATCAATACGACCAACGTGCCCGGCGACTTGCGGATCTCGTCGAGCGTGACGCAGCCCCTGCCCTTTCTGCCGGTCAATCCGGGACTCGTGATCGGGGCAGTCGGGGGTGAGCTTTCGATGGTCGTCGACGCGCCCAACGCCCTGGTGGCGTTCGTCGGTGTCGTCAACAACTTCTACGGTCAGATGATCGCCGGCATCCCGGCGGTGGTGGGCGTGTCCGCCAACATGCATTTCGACGAAGCTCTGGTCGAGGCCGGACTGCATCGCCGAGGCTGGCGCGAGCTGCGCAATCATCCACCGACGTAACGAGATCGGGTCGCCCCGGCGGCGCTACATCCGCTCGAGGAAGGCGATCGTCGCGAGCGCGGCGTTGCGGCCGGCAAGGCGGTAGTACGCGAAGAACTGCGCCGGGAAGCCGGGCAGCATGAGCGGGTCGCCGGCACCGTCGGAGACGGCGCGAAAGGCGATGAAAGGAAGCCCGCGTGCCGCTGCTTCCCGCGCCGACGCCGCGGATTCCATGTCGACGGCGTCCGGCTCGGTCGTTGCGCCCTTCGTCGTGCCTCCGTCGTCGTTCTTGGCGGCGAGGGGAACCGCCGCGACGTCGCAACCGAAGACATCGTCGCCGCCGGGAACACAGGGCAGCGCGCTGCCGCCGAACGGATCGTCGCTCTCGCCGCGACCGCCGACAAACAGCGCCGGAGCGTGCTCGAGGCAGACGGGGTCGCTCTCGGGTTCGGCGGGCAGGATGGTGCAGCGATCGTAGACGACATCGTCGGCGGCGACTTCGCCGGCAATGCGCAAGAAGGTTTCGTCGACGGCGAACGGCCCGTCGTCCGGCAAGTGCCACTCTTCGGGAGCCACGATGTCGCCGATGCGCCGCGGACTGCCGGCGACTCCCGAGAAGACGACGCCGCGCACGGCGAAGTTGTCCAGAGCAGAGCGCGTTGCGCGCTCGGCGTTGACGAGCCCGATGCCGGTGAGCCCGATCACCACCGGCGTGCCGGCGATCTCGCCGACGCGCCAGGGTCGTTCGTCGACGACGACGATCTCGGAGACGGCCGTGCTCTCGAGCAAGGGGGCCATCTCGGCCGGGAACGCGCTCAAGACGAGGATGGGAAGGGCAGCGTCGTCATCGTCCGAGCCGCAGGCGAGGACGGCGATTGTGATCGCTGTCGCGATGACGCCGGCGCGCGCCGGCCGCAGTCTCATCATCGTCGTTCCTCTCCGTGTGTTGGCGAGCCGTATCGCATGCAACAGAGCGATGGCACAATCGCATCATCGCGGCCTGCCGGGATGGCGGCATTGACACCTGCGAAGTGCGGTGGCGGAGTGGCGCCGATGCCGGAGATGGACACGATGATGGGCCCGCTGGCCGGCCTGGGGTTCGGCGGTCTGGCGGGCGCCGCGGTTGGTTACACCGCGAAGAAGCTGACGAAGTTGATGGCCCTCCTGCTCGGCATCGTCTTCATCGTGATCCAAGCCCTCGCCTACAACGGGTTCGTTCAGGTCGACTGGGTGGGGCTGCAGACGAGCGCCGAGCACGCCGTCTACGGGGAAGAAGGACGCGGTCTCGCCGAGCAGGCCTGGCGGATGCTGACCGCCAATCTGCCGTGGGGAGGTGGTTTCGTTGCCGGATTCGCGCTCGGCTTCAAGCTCGGGTAGGCCCGGATGCCGGCCTATACGGTGGCGCGCCGGATCCCGGTCACGTTGAACCGCAAAGGCGAAAGCGATAGGAAAAATCGCTTCAAGCCAATGAGTTGTCTGCGAGGGGAATGCTGATGGCCACGATGATCACGGAGGAGTGCATCAACTGTGGGGCTTGCGAGCCCGAGTGTCCCAACACCGCGATCTATCAAGGTGGAGTGGAGTACGAGTTCAACGGCGCCATGCACCCGGCGCTGCACAAAGATGTCTTCTACATCGTCCCGGAAAAGTGCACGGAATGCGTCGGCTTCCACGACGAAGAGGCATGCGCAACGGTCTGTCCGGTCGACGTATGCATCCCCAATCCGGCGATCCCTGAAACCGAGGCCGTGCTCATCGAACGCGCCAAGGAGCTCCACCCGGGAGTTGCCTTCCCGGCCAATTTCCCTTCGCGATTCAATCCGGGCCGCGCCGACGATGCCGCTGCTCCGGCAGCCGCTGCGTCGGGTGAAGCCGCTGCCGCGCCCGCACAAGTCGCCGCCGCGGCGCCCGCTGCTGCGAAGTCTTTTGCCGGAGGCCCTGTAGAAAAGCCGCTGTCGGCGCCGCCGCCGAGAGCGCCGCGCGAGGTCAAGAAGTTCGCCGATGAGCTCGACATCAGCTTCGAAGCCGCAGCGCAGAAGCTGGAAGAGGGGTGGGTGTCGAAACCCTCGCCCAACAAACTGGCGATCGCGTTGGCGCAGCCGATTCTCGGCGCACTGCCCTACGCACAGAAGTGCGAGATCGAGCGCGCGGTCGCCGATCGCCGTTATTTTTCGACGGCCGGTGCCACTGGTCTGAACGCGCTTCACAATATGTTCGTGTATCCGCTGCTGCTCGCCGCCGTCGGCGTGCTCATTCTGCAGCGCCCGGTGTTCAGCAACCAGCTCAAGTGGCTCCTTGCCCTGGGCTTGCTGATCGCCACGCTGGAGGCGGTCTGGCGTATGCGCGAGAGCTTTCGCGGCGCCCCGGCCGAGGATGTCGTCTACCGCGCCGCGGCGTACGGGTTGCCCTTGGCGCCGATCGCGTCGCCGATCGTCAGTCTCGCGGGCCCTCCCGAGGCGCAGGGTGGGGTTGGGCAGGACGGCTTCACCGACCCGCGCTTCGAGGACAAGTTGGAGCGCGAGCGCCGCTACGGCGAGGTCTACCGAGTGCGCGAGAACATGAACGGCTGCATGGTGGAGTTCGAGTTTCCGCGAATCGTGCCGCCCTCCGGCATCAAGGAGGAGCTCGGGGTCGGCGATGAGATGCCGGACTACGATTACAACATCGCCTTGAACGGCAGTCAGCTCACCATCAAGGGCAAGGTGACGGACGAGAAGGTAAGGCGGATCGCGGCGGTGTCGCCGGCTTTCCCTCCCGACTTCACGACCAATATCTCGTTGCCGATTCGGCCGGGCGGCTTTCGTCATCGCTTCCAGGGCAAGACGCTGGAGATTGCTCTGCCGCGCAAGGTGTAGCGGTCGGCCTCGGCCGAGCGGCGACCCGCCGCAGCGCGGTCAATGGGAGGCAGTCGGTTTTTTCGCTCTCGCGCCTGTTTCTCAACGGACTGTTAACGATGGGTGCACACATCCTCGGACTCGGACACGAGTTGCCGCCGCTGCGCGAAGTGGCCGGCGTGCGCCGGCCGATCGTAGCGACGCCACGCGGCTCGTCCGAGCTGGCGCTTGCCGCGTCGGTGCCGGCATTTGCCGAGGCGGGTTGGACGGCGAGCTCGGTCCAGATGATCGTGTTCGCCACGATGACGCCGGACGTGACCTTCCCCGGCGCCGGCTGCTTCCTGCAGGACGAGCTCGGCGGCGACACGGTCGGCGCGATGGATCTGCGCGGCCAATGCGCCGGCTACGTGATTGGGCTCGCCGTCGTGTCGGATCTGATCGCGGCGGGGAAGTATGAGCGGGTCCTCCTGGCCAGCGCTGAGGTTCACTCGTCGGCGCTCGACCCCGACGACGCTGCGACGACCTCTTTGTACGGTGACGGGGGAGCGGTGACGGCGCTCGGCCGCGAAGCGGGTGTCGCCGAGGTCGCGATGGTTACGACCGGTGCGGACGGCCGTTACTTCGATCGCTTCTGGTGCGAGTACCCGTCGAGCCGCCACTATCCGACTCGGGTCGAGCTCGCGGACCTGGAAGCCGGGCGACACTATCTCAAGATCGACCGCGATCACGTCGCACAGTTCGGTCGAGACAAGCTGCCTGCCACCGTCGTGGAGACTGTCCAACGGCGCGGCGTTGGTCTCGACGAAGTCGACCTGTGCATCTTCAGCCACGTGTTTCCCGAGGTTGCCGAGGACGCGGCGCGTTCGTTGGGCCTGCCGGGTGAGCGCTTCGTCGTCGCCGGCCGCGATACCGGCCATCTGACCGCCGCGTCGCTGCCCGTAGCGCTCGACCGCGCTCGCGCGGAGGGGCGCGTCGGCGGGGGGGCGCGGGTCTGCATCGCGGCCTGCGGCGCGGGATACGCCTGGGGTGCGGCGTTGCTGGAGTTTGCGTGATGGCGGCGAAGGCGGTCAGCGGCCGGACTCGGATCCGCGGTGTCGGCGGTTGTGTGCCGGACCGTGTCGTCACCAATGATGATCTGGCGGGGCTCATGGAGACCGACGACGCGTGGATCCAGCAGCGCTCGGGGATTCAGGAGCGGCGTCATATAGGCGAATCCACCGGCGCGGCCGATCTCGGCGCGGTGGCTGCGCGCGAGGCACTCGAGCGCGCCGGCGTCGACGCGGCGGAAATCGACTGCGTGCTGTTCGCTACGCTGAGTCCCGACTACGACATGCCGGCCAGCGCCTGTGTCCTGCAGGAGCGGCTCGGCGTTCCCGGTGTGCCTGCGTTTGACGTCCGCAATCAGTGCACCGGTTTCCTGTACGGATTGACGACGGCCGACGCATTCTTGCAGAGCGGCCGTTACGACAAGGTTTTGCTGGTAGGCGGTGAGATTCACTCCACCGGTCTCGACTACACCACGCGCGGCCGGCAGGTGGCCGTTCTGTTCGGCGATGGCGCCGGTGCCGTTGTGCTCGACCGCAGCCCGGACGAAGGCCGCGGCATCCTGTCGACGCATCTGCACGCGGAGGGAAAGTTTGCCGACAAGCTCTGGCTCGAAGGAGTGGCCGGGCGAGATGCGCGTCGCCTGACGCCGGAGATGATCGCCGATGCCCGCATCTTTCCGCAGATGCAGGGCCGCTACGTCTTCAAGCACGCCGTCGAGAGGTCGGTCGAGGTGATCCGCGAGGCCGTCGAGAGCAACGGCTACGCGGTGTCGGACATCGATCTCCTGGTCCCACACCAGGCGAACCTGCGCATCAACCAGGCGGTGGCGATGACCCTCGAGCTACCTGAAGAGAAAGTGGTCAACAACATCCAGAAGCTCGGCAACACGACCGCTGCCACCATCCCGCTGGCACTGCGCGAAGCCCTCGACGACGGCCGGCTGAAAGAGGGGCATCTGGTGTGCCTCGTGGCCTTCGGCGCCGGCTTCACCTGGGCGTCGGCCCTGCTGCGTTGGTAGGACTGCGCAAGGCGCGATGTCGGACCTGATCTTCGAGCCGATGCAGGCGGCCGATGTCGCCGCGATCATGGAGATCGAACGCCAGTCGTTTGCATCGCCGTGGAGCGCGGGGCTGTTTCTGCACGAGTTGGGGGTCGAGTTTTCGCGCCAGGTGGTCGCACGTAGGCGAGCGAGTGGTCCGATCGTCGGCTACGCCTGCTGGTGGGAAGTAGCCGGCGAAGTCCACGTGCTCACCGTCGCGGTCGATCCGCGAAAGCGGCGGCACGGCATCGGCCGCGCATTGGTGCGCCACATACTCGCGGCCGGTGCTGGCGCCGGCGCGACGGTGGCCGGTCTGGAAGTGAGAGCCGACAACGCCGCGGCGCTGTCGTTGTATGCGGCGTGCGGCTTCGCTCGCGTCGGCGAGCGCCGCGACTACTACGGGCCGGGAGAGCACGCCGTCTTGATGGATTGTTCGATCGCGACAGAGTGGAACGATCGTGGAGCCGGCGTTGCTTGACTCGTTTTCGGGCGTGCGGGATAAGACGCGGGTGCCGACCGGCCGGGTGCCGGAGGTTGAACGGATCCGTGATGTCCAAGACTCTCGAGCTCTACAGCCAGGCGCGCTGGCGCCGATGGGCGGAAAATGAGGCAACGGCTTGAGGGGCTACTTCAGCAAGCATTGACCCGGGCAAAAGAGGGGGGAGCGCTGAAGTTGGACGGCCTCCCCCCTTTGATTTTCGAGATCCCGCGCGACGCGAGCTTCGGCGATCTCGCGTCGACGGTGGCGCTCGGGCTGGCGCGCAGTGAGCGCAAGAAGCCGCTCGACATCGCTCGGATCATCGTCGACCACTTCGAGGACGCCGAGGGCCTCCTCGCCAACACGCCCGAGATCGCCGGCGCCGGTTTTCTGAACTTTCGGTTCTCGTCGAACCTGTGGAAGCGTTGCCTGATCGATCTCGAGCGGGACGGGTGCGGCATCGCGGACATCGGCCGCGGCCGACGAATTCTCGTCGAGTTTGTCAGCGCCAATCCCACCGGCCCTCTGCATGTCGGTCATGGCCGTGGCGCGGTGTTGGGCGATGGGGTGGCGCGCCTGCTCGACGCGACCGGCTTCGACGTCACGCGCGAGTACTACATCAATGATGCGGGCAAGCAGATCGACACCCTCGCTGCGTCTGCCCTGGCGCGCTTGCGGCAGGCGTGGGGCGATACGTGCGACATCCCGGAGGACGGCTATCCGGGCGAGTATCTCGTAGAGCTGATGACCGAACAGCGCGCCGCGGCGACGGCGCGCATCGCTGCTGCGCTGGGATCCACGCCGCCGACCGATGCGGCGTCCGCCCTCGAGCTCTTGCGTTCGCACCCCGCTGTCGCGGCGCGGATCTGCGGCGAGCTTTCCGCAGAGCTGCTGCTCGCCCGGATCGTCGACGACATGAAGGCGTTGGCGGTGGAGATGGACTTGTTCGTCAGCGAGCGCGATCTGCGCGACCGAGGGGTCGTCGGTGCCGCGCTGCGCGAGCTCGAAACGACCGGGTTCCTATACGAAAGCGACGGAGCGCGCTGGTTTCGATCGACCGATTTCGGTGACGAGAAGGACCGCGTCATCCAACGCAGCGACGGCGAGCTGACCTACTTTGCCGCCGACATCGGCTACCATCGCGAGAAGCTCTCGCGCGGCTTCGACGAGTTGATCGACGTCTGGGGCGCAGATCACCACGGCTACGTGGCGCGCGTCGCGGCGGCGCTGCGCGCCCTCGGCTCCGAGGCCGATCGCTTTCGGGTCTTGCTGGTGCAACTGGTGCGCCTCACGCGCGGCGGCGAGCCGGTGCGCATGGGGAAGCGCAGTGGTGAGTTCGTCACTTTGCGCGAGGTCGTCGACGAAGTCGGAGCGGATGCGACGCGCTTCTTCTTCCTGATGCGCAAAGGCGACAGTCAGCTCGACTTCGATCTCGATCTGGCGGTCAAGCAGTCGTCGGAGAACCCGGTATTCTACGTGCAGTACGCGCACGCCCGCATTTGCAGCATCTCCCGCCAGGCCCAGAAGGAGGGCATCGGTATGCCGGCTGCGGAATCCGCCGCATTGCACAGGCTCACAGCGGCCACCGAGCAGGAGTTGATCAAGGCTCTGGCGACCTACACCGACACGGTCGAGGAAGCGGCTCGCGAGCGGGAGCCGCATCGAGTCGTCTTCTATCTGATGGAGCTCGCCGGGTCGTTCCACCGCTTCTACAACCAGGAGCGAGTGATCACCGAGGACCGAGAGCTGAGCGAAGCCCGCCTCTATCTCGCGCACTCCGCGCAGCGCGTACTGCGCCACGGCCTCGGCCTCGTCGGCATCGGCGCGCCGGAAACCATGTGAGCTCGAGATGGCGCGTCGAAATACCGGTTTGACTATCGGACAATCGCTGACGCTGATCTTCGGCTTCGTGCTCGGATCGGTAATGATCTTCGCGCTCGGGATCTGGGTCGGGCGTGAGTTCTCCCGACAAGGGCGCGAAGACGAGCGCCCAGTCGTCGTGCGACCAGTCGCGACGCTTCCGGTGCGCCCGGTCGCCGGCGCCGCGGCGACACCCGCGCCGGGGGGTGATCGTACGCCGGGCCAAGCGGACGAGCGGCCTACTCGGCCGCGCTTGGTGCTGCCGACGCCGACAGCGACATCGACGCAGACGGTCGCGCCGACGCGAACATCGACGCGACGCCCGCAGCCGACTCGGACTCCGCCGCGTGAAGCCTCGACGCCGATACAGACGCGCCGGATCGCCACCGAAGAGCGCGGCGGGATGTGGACCGTGCAGGCTGCCACGACCAACGATCAAGTGCAGGCCCTCGTGGCGGCGCGCCGCCTGCGCAGCAAGGGCTACGACGCGTTCACCGCGCAGACCGACATTCGCGGTAGTACCTGGTACCGGATTCAGGTGGGCAAGTTTGCGGACAAGCAGGAAGCCGAGGAGATGGCCGCGAGGCTGCGCAAGGAAGGCATGGTCGCGGCCTTCCCTGACCGCATCCGCTGATCCCGCGGGTTTCGACGATGACCTTCAAGCCGGACCTCGATGAGATCGCCGCCCTCGCCGGACAGGGCAATCTGATCCCGGTCTATCGCGAGATCTTCGCCGATCTGGAGACGCCCGTTTCGGCGTTCCTCAAGCTCGACGACGGCGGCGACGCGTTCTTGCTGGAGAGCGTCGAGGGCGGCGAGAAATGGGGGCGATACAGCTTCCTCGGCACGTCGCCGCGCAGGCTCCTCGTCGGCAAGGGCGATCGCGTCGGCCGTGGTCGACCCGGCGAGCCGCTGCGATTCGTCGAGGGAGTGGATCCGCTGGAGGAAGCCCGCCGCGAGCTGGCGGCGCTACGCGTCGTCGCGGTGCCCGGCCTACCGCGGTTCGCCGGCGGCTTGGTGGGATTTCTCGGCTACGACATCGTTCGCTCGTTCGAGCGTTTGCCCGAAGTTGCCGCCGACGATCTCGGTCAGCCGGATCTCTACCTGATGTTGGCCGACACTCTGGTGGTCTTCGACAACGTCGCTCAATCGATGAAGGTCGTCTCCCACGTGCGGCTCGGGGACGATGCCGACCTGCGCGTCGAGTATGCGGCCGCCTGTGCGCGCATCGACGATGTCATTGCTCGACTTTCGCAGCCTCTCGCGGGTGAGCCGCCACAGGCGCTGGAGGATCCGCCCCGCATCTCCTCGAACTTCGAGCAGCGCGGCTATGAGGATGCGGTCGAGCGGGCCAAGGAGTACATCCGCGCCGGCGACATCATTCAGGTGGTTCTCGCGCAGCGCTTCCAATGTGCTTTGCGCGCACGGCCGTTCGATATCTACCGCTGCCTGCGCACTCTGAATCCGTCGCCCTATATGTTCTTTCTGCGAACCGGTGACCGCGTCGTTCTCGGCACGTCTCCCGAAGTCATGGCGCGCCTCGACGGAAGGGAGATCACCGTGCGCCCGATCGCCGGCACGCGGCCGCGCGGCACGGGGGAGGTGGAGGACCAGGAGCTGGAGAAGGAGTTGCTCGCCGATCCGAAGGAGATCGCCGAGCACGTGATGTTGCTGGACCTCGGTCGCAACGATGTCGGACGTGTCGCCGAGATCGGCAGCGTGACGGTGACGGAGCGGCTGGTCGTCGAGCGGTACTCGCACGTCATGCACCTGGTCTCGAATGTGCGCGGCGTCCTGCGCGACGGCCTCGACGCCTTCGACACGTTCCGCGCGACGTTTCCCGCCGGCACTCTCAGCGGCGCACCGAAGATCCGCGCGATGGAGATCATCGAGGAGCTCGAGCCGGTGCGACGCGGCATCTACGGGGGCGCCGTCGGGTACTTCGACTTCGCGGGAAACATGGATACTTGTATCGCGATCAGGACGATCGTCATCCAGGACGGAACGATCTTCGCTCAGGCCGGCGCCGGCATCGTCGCCGACTCCGATCCGGAGCGCGAGCACGCCGAGTGCGTCAACAAGTCGCGGGCGCTGTTCCAGGCAGTCAAGCTCGCCGAGAGGATGCGCGATGTTGTTGGTCATCGATAACTACGACTCGTTCACGTACAACCTGGTCCAGTATCTCGGAGAGCTCGGCCAGGACGTAGTCGTGCACCGCAACGATGCGGTCTCGGTGGCGGACGTCGAAGCGATGTCGCCGGAGCGTATCGTGATCTCGCCCGGCCCGTGCACACCGCGCGAAGCCGGAATTTCGGTCGATCTGATCCGGCGTCTGGCGGGACGCACGCCGATTTTGGGCGTCTGTCTCGGACACCAGTGCATCGGAAGCGCCTTCGGCGGCGACATCGTGCGCGCCGACCGCATCATGCACGGCAAGACGTCGCCGATCGAGCACGATCAACGCACCATCTTCAGCGATCTTTCGAATCCGTTCGACGCGACTCGCTATCACTCGCTGGTGATCGAGCGATCGACCATGCCCGAGTGTCTCGAGGTCAGCGCCTGGACCGCCGAAGGCGAGGTCATGGGAGTGCGGCATCGCGATCTTCTGGTCGAAGGAATTCAGTTCCACCCGGAATCGATCTTGACGCTCGAAGGCAAGCGACTGCTGCAGAACTTCCTCGAGTTGGACCCGGATTGAGATGGATGTACGGGGAACTCTGGAGCGCCTGGTCGCCCGCCGCGACCTGTCTGCGACTGAGATGGAGGATGCCGTTTCGGCGATCATGGCGGGCGAGCTCACCCCGGCGCAGATCGGCGGCTTCTTGATGGCGCTGCGCACCAAGGGAGAGACGATCGAAGAGATCGCGGGCGCCGCTCGCGCCATGCGACGGGTCGCGACCCATGTCGAAAGCCGCCATGACCTCGTCGACACCTGCGGCACCGGCGGCGACGGTCGAGACACGTTCAACATCTCGACCGCGGCCGCGCTGATCGCCGCGGGCGCCGGTGTCGTCGTCGCCAAGCACGGCAACCGCGCCATGTCGGGCCGAGTGGGCGGCGCCGATGTCCTCGAAGCGCTCGGTGTCAAGGTCGATCTCACTCCGCAGGCGGCGGCGCGCTGTCTGGACGAGACGGGGATCGCATTCCTCTTCGCACCGGCGTTTCATCCGGCGATGCGCCATGCCGGTCCGGTGCGCCGCGAGCTCGGCGTCCGCACGATCTTCAATCTGCTCGGCCCGCTTTGTAACCCCGCCGGGGCACGGCGGCAGGTGCTCGGCGTGTTCGCCGATCAATGGCTCGAGCCGCTGGCAGAAGCGCTGGCGCTGCTCGGCAGCGAGCGCGCGCTCGTAGTGCACGGCACCGACGGACTGGACGAGATTTCGCTGAGCGCGCCGACGCGGATCGCGGAGCTGCGCGATGGCGCGGTCCGGGTGTATGCCGTGGCGCCCGAGGAGCTCGGCCTCGAACGCCGCCCGATCGAAGAGCTCGGCGGAGGTGACGTTGGCGAGAATGCCGCGATCCTGCGCCGGGTCGTGAAGGGGGAGGGGAGTCTCGCCCAGCAATCGGTGGCGCTGCTCAACGCGGCCGCCGCCGTGTACGTGGCCGACCTGGCACCCTCTCTGCGCGACGGGCTCGACCGCGCGCGCCATTCGGTGGAGAGCGGGGCTGCCGATCGCGTGCTGGCAAAGCTCGTCGAGGTGTCCAACGCATGATTCTCGATGAGATCATGGCCGCACGCCGCGAAGACGTTCGTCTGGCAAAAGAACGCGTCTCCGCGACTGCACTCGAGGATATGCCCTTGTGGGCGGAGGCGCGTCGCGGATTCGCCAATGCACTGCGCCGCGGCGCTCGTGCCGTCATCGCGGAGATCAAGAAGGCGTCGCCGTCGCGCGGTGTCATCCGAGCCGACTTCGACCCCGTTTGGATTGCGCAGCGATATGCCGACAGCGGCGCGGCGGCGATCTCCGTCCTCACCGAAGAGCGATACTTTCAGGGCAAGCTGGAGTATCTGGCGGCGATCCGCGGCCGTATCTCGCTGCCGTTGCTGCGCAAGGATTTCATCTTCGACGAGTACCAGATCGTCGAGGCGCGAGCTTGGGGAGCCGACGCGATTCTCCTGATCGTCGCCGCGTTGGGAGACGCAGAGCTCCGGTCTTTGCAGCAGTTCGCGCGCTCGTTGGATCTCGACGTGCTTGTGGAGGTGCACACCCAGGCGGAGCTCGATCGAGCTCTCGCGGCGGAGGCTTCCCTGATCGGGGTGAACAGTCGCGATCTGAACACCTTCGTCACCTCTTTACAGACGGCCGTGGATCTCGCATCACAGCTGCCGCCCCATGTGCAGCGTGTGGCAGAGAGCGGCATCTATCGGAGTGCGGACATCGAGCTCCTCGCGAACGCCGGCTACGACGCATTCCTGATCGGTGAATCTCTGATGAGGGAGGTTGATCCCGGCGATGCTCTGGCCGCCTTGATCCAGGACTCCCGCGGCGCGAGAGGGTGAGCCGTGGCGAAGGTGAAGATCTGCGGCGTCACCGATCCCGAGGACGCGCGGTATGCCGCCGCGGTGGGCGCCTGGGCGGTGGGCGTCAATCTATGGCCGGGCAGCAAGCGATTCGTGAGCGTCGAGCGAGCGAGGGATATCGCCATGGCCCTGGCTGGTGCCGCGCCCCTGGTCGGCGTTTTCGTCGACGCCGATCGAGCTGCCATCGAGCGCGCCGTCGGCGCGGTGCCGCTCGACATGATCCAACTGCACGGCGACGAGACGCCTGACGACTGCGTGGGGTGGGCGGTTCCGGTCATCAAGGCAGTGCGCCTGCGCGACCGCGCGGCCTGGGACGAAGCCGGCACGTTTGCGACATCCTTCATCCTGATCGACGCCTACGTCGACGGCGAGGCGGGCGGTACCGGTCGACGTGTCGAGACGTCCCGGATCGGTCCCGGCCTTCGCGATCGCCTGATCCTGGCCGGCGGGCTCGATGCTGATAATGTCGTCGAAGCGATTCGTGCGGTCGGCCCGTTTGCGGTCGACGTGGCCTCCGGAGTCGAGTCGGCACCGGGGCGCAAGGACCGAGAGAAAATGAAGAGGTTCATCGATAATGCCCTCACTGCCTGATCGACGCGGACACTACGGACAGTTCGGCGGCCGTTATGTGGCCGAGACCCTGATGCCGGCACTGCTCGAGCTCGACGATGCGTATTCGAAGCTGCGCCGTGATGCCGACTTCCGGCGCGAGGTGCGGACTTATCTCAAAGAGTATGCGGGGCGCGAAACGCCGTTGTACTTCGCGCGGCGCCTCACCGAGCGCCTCGGCGGGGCCAAGGTGTATTTGAAGCGCGAGGACCTGTGTCACACCGGTGCTCACAAGATCAACAATACCGTCGGGCAAGGTCTGTTGGCGCGTCGCATGGGAAAGCCGCGGATCATTGCCGAGACCGGTGCCGGGCAGCACGGTGTCGCGACGGCGACTGTCACGGCGCTTCTCGGTATGCAGTGTGAAGTGTTCATGGGCGCCGAGGACGTGCGGCGTCAGTCGTTGAATGTCTTCCGCATGAAGCTGCTCGGCGCCCAGGTGCACGCGGTGAAGAGCGGAAGCGAGACACTGAAGGACGCCGTCAACGAAGCTCTGCGCGATTGGGTCACCAACGTGACGAGCACCTACTATCTCGTTGGTTCGACGATGGGGCCGCATCCGTATCCGCGCATCGTCCGTGATTTTCAGTCGGTGATCGGCACGGAAGCGAGGCGCCAGATTCGCAAGCAGGAGGGCCGGTTGCCCGACTATCTGGTCGCGTGCATCGGCGGCGGCAGCAATGCGATGGGTCTCTTCTATCCCTTCGTGCAGGACACGGGTGTCGAGATGATCGGGGTCGAGGCGGCTGGCGATGGTATCGAGACGGGACGCCACGCTGCATCGATCAGCGGCGGTTTGGTCGGAGTGCTGCACGGCAAGAAGACATACGTACTGCAGGACGAGCTCGGGCAGGTGCAGCAGGCCCATTCCATTTCGGCCGGACTCGACTATCCGGCGGTCGGTCCGGAGCACGCGTATTTGCACGCGACCGGCCGAGCAAAATATGTGGCGGTCACCGACAGCGAAGCGGTCGACGCGCTGCGCCTGCTCACCGAAACCGAGGGCATCATCCCGGCGCTCGAGTCGTCGCACGCGATCGCTCACGTCGCCAAATTGGCGCCGACCTTGCGCGCCGACCAGATCATCGTTGCGAACCTGTCGGGCAGAGGAGACAAGGACATGAACACGGTGGCGGACTACCTCGGGGTTACGCTGTAGGCATGGCGGCGGCGAACCGAATCGACCGGTGTTTTGCGCGACTGCGGGCGCGCGACGGTGGTGCGAGGGAAGCGGCGCTGGTGCCGTTTCTGACCGCCGGCGATCCCGATCTGGGGACGACGAAGACGTTGCTCGAGGCAGTTTGTCGGGGCGGCGCCGACTTGATCGAGATCGGTATCCCGTTCTCCGATCCGACGGCCGACGGACCGGCGATCCAGAGATCTTCGGCGCGTGCGATCGAGAAGGGCGTTTCGCTGCCCAAGATCTTCGAAATGGTCGTCGATCTGCGCCGCAGCTTCGACATCCCCATCGTCTTGTTCGGGTATTACAATCCGATCTTTCACTATGGGCCAGAGCGCTTCGCCGCCGACGCGGCCGCCGCCGGTGTCGACGGAGTCCTGGTAGTCGATCTGCCGCCCGAGGAGGCGGACGAACTGTATCGACCGCTCCGTGCCGCGGGTCTCGAGATGATCTTCTTGTTGGCGCCGACCAGCGACGCCAAGCGGATTCGCGTCGTGATGCGGAAGGCCGGAGGGTTCGTCTACTTCGTCTCGATGACCGGCGTCACTGGATCGAAGCAGATCGACATTGGCTCAGTGCGCGGCATGGTGGAGGGTTTGCGCAGCCACTGCCGCCTGCCGATCGGAGTCGGCTTCGGGATCACTACGCCTCGGGAAGCAGCGGCGGTCGCGGCCTTTGCGGACGCCGTGGTGGTCGGCAGCGCCCTCGTGAGGCTGATCGAGGAGAGCTCTGGCTCGGATGCTCTCGCAGCGAAGGTCGAGGAGTTCGTGCGCGAGCTCAAGCAGGCGACGCGCAATCCCGCGATCGCCGCGGCGTAGGCGAGCGGAGAGAATCGTGGACGCCTACGGGCGCACCGTCGATTGGCTCTATTCGCTCGAAAAGTCGAAGGGGATCGATCTCAAGCTCGAGCGCGTCTACGCGGCGCTCGCGGCCCTCGGCGATCCCCAGTCAAGTCTACGCTGCTTTCATGTCGCGGGCACCAACGGCAAGGGCTCTGTCGTTGCGTTTCTGGCGTCGATGCTCGGCGAGCAGGGGTATCGGGTGGGGATGTACACGTCGCCGCACCTGATGGAGCTGACGGAGCGAATCCGCATCGGCGGCGCGGAAATCGATCGCTCCGAGGTCGTTTCGCTCACGGCAGAGGTTCGCCGCCGCGTCCTCGACCGCGGGATCCAGATGACGTTCTTCGAGGTTCTCACCGCGGTCGCATTTCTCTGCTTCGCTCGCGCCGGCGTCGATTACGTCGCGCTCGAAGTCGGGCTCGGGGGGCGGCTCGACGCTACCAATGTCGTCGATCCGGTTGCGTCGGTCATCACGTCGATCGGCATCGATCACACCAACTTCCTCGGCACCACGCCGCGTGAGATCGCCGCAGAGAAGGCCGGTATCGCGAAGAGTGGGCGGCCTCTGGTGGTCGGCGACGTCGGCCCCGACGCCCTGGCGACCATCGAGCGCGTCGCCCGCGAACGAATGGCGCCGTTGTACCGCAGCGGGCGCGATTTCGAATGGAGCTCTGACCGCGACGGAGAGATGTCGTTCGACGGATTCGGTTGGCGCTTGCGTGGTCTTCGGATCGGCCTTGGAGGGCGCCACCAGCAAGCCAACGCCGCGGTCGCTCTGGCCGCGCTTGCGGCAGTGCGGGATCGCGTCGAGATCGGCGAAGATGCGCTGCGCCGCGGCCTGCTGGCGACGCGTTGGGCGGGGCGCCTGGAAGCGGTGCTGCAGCAGCCGCTGACCGTCGTCGATGGGGCGCACAATGTCGAAGCCATGCGCGCGGTGGTTCCCGAGTTGGTCGCGATCGCGGCTGGCAGACCGTTGCATGTGCTGTTCGCCGCCATGGGTGATAAGGACTGGCCGGCCATGGTCGAGATCCTCGGGCCGCACTGTGCATCGGCCATCGTCACGGAAGTGGTACCGGAGCGAGCCGCAAGCGGCGAGCTGTTGCGCGCCTCGTTCGCGCGCTTCTGTCCGAGCGCGTTCGAACCCGATCCGGCGGAGGCCTTCGCGGCGCTCCGCAGAGCGGTCCCCGCGGACCATGTCGTGGCGGTCACCGGATCGCTCTTCCTGGTGGGCGCCGTGCACGCGTTGCTCCGGGGCCGACAGCGCGCGGCGATCGTCCTGTGACTTCGGCAGTGACGCGCGTCGCGACCGGCGTTCTCGCCGTCGTGGTTCTTCTCGCTTCGACAGGCGCGGCCGACGACGAGGAGCTGGCGTTCGATCGCGATCAGGAGGTGACGATCGACGCCGACGAGATCGGTTACGACCAGAAGCGCGACACGGTCTCTGCAATCGGCGACGTCGAGATTCGTCACGGCGATACTGTATTGCGTGCCGAGCGTGTGGAGGTGAATCGCAGCACGCAGGATGCCGCCGCCGTCGGCGACGCAGTACTTACGAACCCCAACGTCACCATCCGGGCCTCCGAGATGGAGATCAATCTGGTCGACGAGACAGGCACCCTGCGCAACGTCGAGATGCAGTCGGAAACTCTCGGATACTCGCTCTGGGGCGAGGTCATCGAGAAGCGTGAAGGGCAGCGTTACCGCATCGAAAATGGCTCGTTCACGACCTGTCAATGTGACGATCCGGACGACCGATTGCCGTGGAGCGTCAGCGGCGATTCCCTCGACGTCGAGCTCGGCGGCTACGGTGAGGTGCGCGGCGGGCGATTCCTCATCAACGACGTGCCGGTTCTCTACCTTCCCCGCGCTGCCTTTCCCGTGAGTCAGGATCGACAGGCGGGCTTGTTGTTCCCGCGCCTCGGCTTCTCCAACCGTCGCGGCGTGCAGATCCTGCAGCCGTTGTACTGGCCGATCAACAAGAGCCAGGACGCCACCTTGAGCTTCGACGTGGAGACCGCGCAGCGCCTCGGGTTGATCGTCGAGCATCGCTACGCGATCGATCGCAGGTCCGGCGGCGAGATGCAGGTGATGTACTTCAACGAGGCCATTCGTGGCCGCGCTACCGAAGTGTCGATCCCCGGATCGGAAGACGTCGAGGTGCCCGAGAATCGATGGGGCGTCGTCGGCCAGCATTCCTACGCGTTTGGTGCATCCGAGCTGTACACCGACCTGCTCCTCGTCGGGGACGACGTCTTTCTCCGCGAGATCAACACCTTCACTCTGGACGACGCTGAAGACGTGACGCTGCGGACGCGTCCGTTCACGAGCTCGCGACTCGGCGGCATCCACAGCTGGTCGCGTGGATACGGGCAGGTGGAAGGCGTCTTCCATCAGAATCTCGTGGGCCGCGAAGCGTATGTATTCCAGAGCGCGCCGCGCGGCGTTGCGGTCGGCCAGAAGCAGCTCGGCGCCGGCTTCCTGAGCTCCATCGACTCCAGTGTCGTCAATTTCGAACGCTCGACCGGGATCACCGGCACGAGAGTCGACATTGCGCCGCGTCTCGAGCTGCAGTTGCCTCTGGGGCGGTCATTGGACGGTGCGTTGTCGACGGCATTGCGCGAAACGGCGTACGTGTTGACCCAGGATCAGATGTTCGGTGGATTCAACGGCGAGGCGACGGGCGCAGCGGCCAACACGCTGATCGATCTGCCGGTAACCAGCAGTCGTGAGGCTGTCGAGGTACGCGGCCACATCGGCACCGGCCTCTCCCGTGTCTTCGACTTTCCGCGTTGGGGCCTCGCCAAGCTGAAGCACACGATCGAGCCGCAGATGGAGTATCTCTACATTCCGTCGATCGACCAGACAGACCACCCAATCTTCGATGGTGATGATCGGCTGCCGGCGCGCAACGTCTTCAGCTACGGCGTGGCCAGTCGCGTGCTGGGTAAGCGGCCGAGCCAGGTCGCACCGGGGTCTGTGATGGAGAGCGACACGGTGTTCGAATTGGCGCGCTTCACCTTGGTGCAGAGCTACGACGTCCGCAGCGAGGTTCCGCAGGCGGGAGAGAGCGAATCGCGCAACACCTTTTCGGACATCGATTTCGGCATGCGAGTCGCCGCCGGGCCGAGCACGTCACTGCGCTTCGAATCGACATACGACCCGACACGCACGGACTTGACGTCGGCCACCGTCGCACTGCTGACGCGCGAACCCGATTGGCTCCTGCCCGAGGTGCGCTGGCTGCGTCTGTTGCGGCGCTCGAGCTTCGGGCTGCAGTATCGCTTCATCGCCAACAATAGCGTTCCCGGAACCAGCGCGGTGGAGCAGCTGGACGGTGGCTTCCTCCTGCGCGTGACCGAGCAGGTGGGGCTGCGTTACTCCGGACGGTACAACATCGCGGCGAGTCGCTTGCTGAGCAATTTCTTCGGCATGTCCTACATCTCGGCATGCGACTGTTGGAGCGTCGAGGTCGGACTGTCCGACAAGTCCAACCCGAACGAGGTGCAGCTGCAGGCGCAGGTCAACCTGCTCGGCTTCGGATCTACCGCTGGTGGTAGTCGAGCTGGTTTGCGCCAGTGAGTGCGGCGCTGATCTGGTGGCGCGTTGCAAGATCTGACTTGTCAGGGATCCCTGAGAGCGCGCCCTCGATGCCACGGAACGCGTCGGCATCCGAGCGCGCCGCGGCGATGAGCCAATCGATCACGCGCGACAGGTCGCCGTCGAAGCGCGCCGCGACCTCTTCGAACAAACCGAGTCTGTCGAAGTACACTCGGCGCGAGAGAAGAACCGCATTGTTGAGTGGACCTTCGACGAAGCCATCGAACTCATCGGTGCGCCATGACCGCTCCGCGAAGCGCGTACGCGCCGAGGCGAAAAGGTCCTCGCGCTCGTCGGCACCGATGCCGGCCGCGTAGGCAGTCTCCAACTCGCCCAGGATCTCCGTCAATAACTCGCCAAACTGCAATGCGTCTTGCCAACGCTCGCGAGCCCGCTTCTCGTTCGCCGCGCGGCCGTTCTCGGCAAAGAAGGCAATGGCTCCGCGGTGGCCGACGAAGTTGGCGAAGGACTCGTTGAACGTCGCCTGACCGGCGAAGTAGACGGTCGTATGCAGTAGCTCGTGCAAGATGGTCTCGACCAATTCTTCGTCGGGATATCTGAGCAAGTGGGAGAGCAGGGGGTCGTCGAAGTAGCCGAGCGTCGAGAAAGCGAGGGCGCGGCGGACGTACGTGTCATAGCCCTCAGCCTCGAGTGTCTTGGCCAGCTGCGAGGCGGCCGAGGGTTCGAAGTATCCCCGATACGGAACGTCACCGACGATCGGGAACCACCACGTGTATGGTTGCAAGCGATCGCGGTAGGCGGCGCTGACGACGTGCACGATCTGGTCCTGGTCGACGGTTGCAATGCTCGAGTAGCTGCCTCCGGGCAGAAGCCCCAGGCGCTCGGCCGCGAAGGCACGCGTCGTCAGTACCAGCTCCAGCTTGGCGCGCATCTCTGGGGTGACTTCGTCGCCCGCTAGTATCTCCGCGATCGGTCGGCGCCGTGCGAGGATGCGCGCCTCTTCGTATGCGGCGCGGATCAGATAGCTCAGGTCCTCGCTCGCGCAGGACGAGAGCAACAGGGCGAAGAGGACGGCGGTGAACGAATGGCGCCGGCTCATCGAGCGCTAGCGGGCTGTGGGCTCTCGTGGGGGAGATCGCTTGCAGGCGAGGCGAACTGCAACTGGTAGAGACGGTAGTAGAGGCCGCGCCGTGCCAGCAGCTCGGCGTGGCGGCCGCTCTCGCGGATCTCGCCAGCGTGCATGACCAGGATACGATCGGAATGCTCGATGGTCGACAGCCGGTGCGCGACGACCAGGGAAGTTCGCCCGCTCATCAGGCGCTCTACTGCATCCTGAATGAGACTTTCTGACTCGGTGTCGACACTCGAGGTCGCCTCGTCGAGCACGAGGATTGCGGGGTCGTAAGCGAGAGCGCGGGCAAAGGACAGCAGTTGGCGTTGGCCGACCGAGAGGTTGTTGCCGCGTTCGCGTACCATCTCGTCGTAGCCGCGCGGTAGTCGGCAGATGAACGTTTCTGCGCCGACGGCACGGGCGGCAGCGATGGCGGCATCGCGCGAGACATCGTCGCGCTCGAGGGTGAGATTGTCGGCAACAGTGCCGGAGAATAGGAATACATCCTGCAACACGACTCCGATGCGACGGCGGAGCTTTGCTAGATCCCATTCGCGTACATCGATGCCGTCGACCAGGACGCGTCCTCGTTCCACGTCGTAGGAGCGATTGAGAAGCTTCATGATGGTAGTCTTGCCGGATCCCGTGTGGCCGACGAGGGCGACGCGCTCGCCCGGTGCTATCGAGAAGGACACGTCGCGCAGGACGTATTCGTTTCGGTTGTAGGCGAACCACACGTTCTCGAAGTCGACGCGGCCCGCCACCTCACCGATACCGATCGGGCGGTCCGGCGACGAAATGTCGATCGGGCGATCGAGCAGCTCGAACACGCGTTCGGCTGCCGACATCGCCGACTGCATGACGGCGTACTTGCTCGAGAAGTCGCGGATCGGCACGAAGAATCGCTGCATGTACTCGATGAATGCGACGAGCGTCCCGAAGGCCAGCGTGCCGGCAATGATCTGACCGCCTCCGTACCACAGGATGAGAGCCAGCGAGATCGATGCGACCCCTTCGACCAGGGAGAAGAGCGCGGCCTCGTAGATGTTCGCCGAATGGTGGGCTTGCCGGTGTAGGTCGTTGAGCTCTTCGAAGTGCGATTGGCTTTGGGCCTCGCGAGCAAACAGTTGAATGACGCTCACGCCGGCGATGGCCTCTTGCAAGTAGGCGTTGAGCCGAGCAAGGCGGTCGCGGATCAGGCGGTAGTTTGTTCGGGCGTGCAGACGGAAGTAATTCACAGCCAAGGCGAGCACCGGCGTAACCGTCAGGGTAACGACCGCCAGGCGCCAGTCGATGGCCAAGAGGATTGACACGATGCCGAGCAGCATGACGGCGTCCATCATCATCGTCAGGCCACCCGAGGCGAACATCTCGTTGATGACGTCGACGTCCGTAGTAAGGCGCGTCACGAGGCGGCCGACCGGATTGCGGTCGAAGAAGCGCGCCGGCAGCTTCTGCATGTGCGTTATGAGGTCGATGCGGAGCGCAGCCAGACTGCGCTGTGCCACCGACATCGTCAGGTAATACTGGAGGTACATGAAGCTGAACTCGCCGACCAGCGACAGCGCGTAGAAACCGCCGATACGGAGGAGGCCGGGAATGTCGCCGGTCGCAACGTGCTCGTCGATCGCGACTTTCAAGAGATAAGGCTGGAGTAGAGACAACCCGGCGGTGATCGGCAAGCAGAGCAGCGATGCGACGAAGCTCGCACGGTGCGGGCGGATGTATCCCCAGAGCCGCTTCATGAGCCGCCCGTCGTAGGCGCGCCCGATGTCGGCTTCGCCGTGGAGGTCCTCCCACTTGCGGGTTGCGCCTCTGCCGTTTGCGGGATCGTCGCTCACGACGTCTCCAGTGATTCCTCGAGCTGCTGCTCGCGGAAAAGCTGTGCGTAGTATCCGTCCCGCCTCAACAGCGATGCATGATCGCCGCGCTCGACGATGCGCCCTTCGTCGAGAACGACGATCAGGTCGGCATCCATCACGGTCGATAGACGGTGCGCGATGAAGATACTCGACTTGCCTTGCAACTCGGCGCGCAACGCGCCGAGGATTCCGCGCTCGGTGCGCGTGTCGACGCTGGACAGGGCGTCGTCGAGAACGAGAATGCGCGGTGACGCAGCCAATGCCCGTGCGAGCGTGAGGCGCTGCTTCTGACCCCCAGATAGCGTTACGCCGCGCTCGCCGATCACTGTTTCGTAGCCTCTTGGAAATCCCTCGATCTCAGTGGCGATCCCCGCGGCTGCGGCCGCTTCTCTCACCCTGCGGTCGCGTTCGGCGTAGCCATTCCCCGCATCATCGATTGCGAATGCGACGTTGTCCTCGATTCTCGTCGAGAAGAGGAAGGGGTCCTGCGGGACGAACCCTATGGCGCTGCGCAACTGGCGGAGAGGCAGGCTACGGACGTCGCGGCCATCGATGAGAATCTGGCCGGCTGTGACGTCGAACATACGTGGCAAGAGGTTGACGAGGGACGTCTTGCCGGCGCCGGTGCGCCCGACGATCGCGAGCTTCTGCCCGGGTTCCAGACGAAACGACACATCGTCGATGACGAGTGAACGGGTGTCGCCGTTCGCGTACGAGAAGCAAACGTTTTGGTACTCGATCGCGCCCTCGATGCGCGCGGCTGGGGTGGCGTCAGCGTCAGCGGCATCGGTGATTGCGGGTTCGACGGAAAAGATTTGCTCCAGGCGCAGCATGGCCGCCCGGCCGCGTTGCACGACCGACAGCATCCAGCCCATTGCCATGGTCGGCCACGCCAGGAGGTTGAGGTAGCCGATGAAGGCGACTAGATCCCCGACGCTCATCTTACCGCGCACGACCTCTGTTCCGCCGAAGCACAGAACGACGAGAGTGCCGAGGCCCGACGCGGTGCGCATGATTGGTCCGAGTTGCCCGCGAACCCTGGCCAAGGAGAGACTCTCGTCGGTGAGGGCGTCATTGCTGCGCGCAAAGCGGCGGACGGCGACGTCCTCGGCCTGATAGGCTCGCACGACGTGGATGCCGGCAACGTTCTCCTGTACGGCGCTGCTCAGGTTGGAGAGCTCCTCCTGCACCCGCAGCGTCTGCTCCATCATGCGTCGCGAGACGCGTTTGACGACATAAAGGAGGATGGGGAAAGGCAGCAGTGCCGCGATGGTCAGGGGGGCGTGGAGGGCCAGCATGATGGTCAGGCCGTAAGCGTAGTAGATCGGCGTGTTGAGGAGGTTGAGGAAGCCGACACCAAGGAGCATCCGGATCGCGGTGACGTCGTTGATCAGGCGCGACATCAGGTCCCCGGTGTGTTGGTGTTGGTAATAGGCTACCGGCAGACGTTCCAGGTGAGCGAACAGATCGTTACGCAGGTCGCATTCGACGTCGCGGCCGACGTTGAAGATCAGAGCTCTCGACAACGTGCGCACGATCGCTTGCACGACCGCAATGCCGGCGATGAGAGCTGCGAAGGAGGCGATGTCCGTGAATGGCCGTCCGGATTCGATTGCTTCGACGGCCAGCTTCAGGAAATAGGGGATCGACATCGCCAACGATGCCGTGAGTACCAGGCAAACTCCGCCGAGCAGGTATCTCGACAGGTAGCGGCGCGAATAGCCCCAGAGGCGCAGCACCGCGTCATCATTTCACATGACCGCGCCGATGCAATGCACGGTCACGCGCTCGCGTCGTCGCCAACGCGGGGGGGTGGAAACAGTCCGGAGCGAGCGGCTGATCTGCAGGCCGCTCGCTCCGTGAAGCCGTGAGTTACTTCGCCGGTGCGCTCAACGATCCGCGCCAGACCAGCATCATTCCAAAGTGGCCGCGCTGCGGTGTTGCGCCAGCCTTTCCCGAGCGCCAACCCGGATGGACCACGTCGCCCAATGCGACGGCGATGTCGAGGACTCCATCGTTGTTGATGTCACCAAGATCGACGCCCCAGGTGCGCATCTGACCCGTGTCGGGAAGGCCCGTGCCGCTCGCCAGTGTCCAGTTGCCGGCTCCGTCACCGAGATAGGGAAACACGCCGTAGACGCCGCCGATCTGGTCGAGCGATCGTTTGCCGACGGCAACGATGTCCAACTTGCCATCGTTGTTGAGATCGCCAACCGCAACTCCCAGTGTGTTCATCGACAGCAGGCCGACATTCGAGAACTGCCACGTACCGTCCGCATTCTGCAGAAATACCTCGATGCCACCGCCGACGCAGGTAGGTGCACCGGCTGCGCCGCAACCGTCCGGCTGCGGCGGCATCTGTGAGCCGGAAACCAGGTCCGGCCGGCCGTCGCCGTTCAAGTCGCCGACGGCAATCCCCCAGTAGAGCCCGTGGATGTCAGGGGCCGGAAGCCCGACCGAGGACTCAGTCCAGGTTCCCTTGCCGTTCCCCAGCCAGACTCGCGGTCCCGCCGAATAGGCGGCAGCGATGTCCAGATTGCCGTCGCCATTGAAGTCGGCGAGATCGATGCCGTTGCCCCATTCTTCGATGGAAAGACCGTCCGACGTCTCCTTCCATACGCCTTTGCAATCGCCGCGGAAGGCTCGGACGCCTTCTTCCTGAGCCGCGACCGAGACCAAATCGGCGCAGCCGTCGTTGTCGAAATCGCCGAGCGCCAAATCTTCGCTACCAATGGTCGGCAGACCCGATGACGCACCGCGCCAATTGCCCTCGCCATCGCCCAGGAAGACGAAAACGCCCTTACAGTGATCAGCTATACCGAGGTCGGCATGACCGTCGTTGTTGATGTCGGCGAAATCGACACCACCGCCGCAGAACTGCTCGCGCGGCAGCCCCTGTCCTGCGCCTCTCCAATTACCCTGCCCATCGCCGATCCAAGCCCATGGTCCGTCAGCAAGACGAGAGACTGCGGCCAGGTCGGCATAACCATCCTTATTGATGTCGCCGAAAGCGACCTGTGACTTCCAAATATGATTTTGAGGCAAACCGTTAGCCGCTGGCTCGTAACGCAGTCCGCTGGCCATCTGCGCGGTTGCCACTGCGGCGGCGCTGCCCTCGGGCGCGTCGTCGACACTGTCCCGGCTCAACTGGGAACAACCGACTGCGGCGACAACCATTACCAAAGCCACCAAAATCCTACGCATCTTCCTCCTGCCTTCCTCGCGTCGCGCGTTCAGGTGTCAGCCAGAGACTTCAACGCGGTCGGGAAAATTCACCCTGACGGCGACGAAAACTTAACCCAATGGCCGAAAGCCTGCGGTGCTTACCACCGGGCCCCCAGGGGGTCAAGAAAGACTGCCCCCGCCGCCTGATGCAATAAAGCCAAGGATCCGCGCGTCTATTCGAGCGGGCTAATCGGGGCGTTTGGAGGTCCCGAGCGACCTACCGTGGCCTTTTCCGCTTGACAAGCGCAACCGGTTACAGTAACTGGAGGCAGCTTTGCCGCCACCGGTCTAACAGATCGGCCGGTGCGGTTGCGCAAATGGCAATACGTAGTGTACTGCGGGACACTTTGTTTGAAAGGCGGAACGGCCCGGCGAGGGGTCGGTACGCCAAGGAAAGGAGACGGGTGATGAGCAAGGCACTGGGGATGCGCTGTGTGTGGGGCCTCTGCGGAGTGCTAACAGGCGTCTTCGGTTTCGCGCTGTCGGCGCGGGCAGAAGTCACGTCAGACACCAGCGGATCGGTCGTGGTGTATCCGAAGGTCGCTTATTCGGGTGAGGGTCGGGATACGGTCATCCAGCTCTCCAATACCAGCAATAACGTGGTCTACGCTTGGTGTTTTTATGTAGATGCACGCGAGTCTTTCGGGCGACCGCTTTGGCGCGTCACCGATTTTCGCGTAGCGCTCACCAAGCAGCAGCCGACCCACTGGGTTGTAAGCCTGGGTCGCCAGATCAACAACGGCGACAATTTCAGCGACCCTGTCGAGGACGGCGCAGGTATCGATCCCGGTGCGATTCCACCGGTTCAGGACGGCTTCCAGGGTGAACTGAAGTGTGTCCAAACGGACGCCTCGGGCACGCCGTTCGGCGGCAACAGCCTAAAGGGCGAGGCGGTTCTAGTATCTGACGAAGGGGATGTCGCCAAGTACAACGCCCTCGCCATCACCGCCAACCCTGATCTCGCCAGTGACGGCGATCCCAATGAGCTGCTGCTGAACAACACGCAGTTCAATGATGGCGAGTACAATTCCTGCGCCGACGAGATCTTGATCGATCACTTTGCCGACGGCGCCGCAACGTGCGATGCCGACGACGGTAGCTGTCCCATTCGACCGTATCTGACGGTCGTTCCCTGCGAGCAGGATTTTGAGAACGTGATCCCCGAGTCCGTGACGGTGCAGTTCGAAGTGGTCAACGAGTTCGAGAACGTGTTCTCGACCAGCACGACCGTTGATTGCTGGCTAAGCACCCGCATGGCGGACATCGATATCGGCAATGGTACATGTTTTGAGACCGATGAGGCTTGCACGGCTGACGACGACTGCGCCAGCGGCATCTGCGAAAAGCCGACGAGCATCTTTTCGTATGGTGTGCTCGGCACCGACACGGCGTTCACGACGATGGTGCCGGTCGACCTGCACGGCGGTGTGATCGCAATCGGTGAAGAACAGCACCTGGCGGCGGGCGCTACGGATCAGGCTTGGACTGCGTGGAACCTGCATCAGCGCGGTACCCGCTATGAGGCGACCATCGACATCGAAGGTGGCCCGCGAATCGATCGCATTCGCATTCCTGAGCAGTTCTGAGCGGATTAGCGGATCGAGCCATGGTGTTTTCGTCGAGAGGTGAGGAAAGGAGACAAGTGATGAGCACGAAGATGGGGTTCTGGCGATACGCGCTCGCGGGTGCTGCGGTGTTGATGCTCTGCAGCAGCGCGGCCAGTGCCCGAATCATTGAAGCGAAGGGGATCTCGACCATTGAGACGGGGGCGATCCTTCGTTACCTGGATCTTGAGCTCAATACGGCGAGCGGAATCGACACGCGAGTGCAGCTGACCAATACGTCGGAGTTTCTGACGACGGTCGACTGCTTTTACATCAACGCGAATAGCCACTGCGGTGGCGACGGTGGTCCGATTTGTCGAACGGACCAAGACTGCTCTGCTTTCCCGGGACTGCGTTGCGTTCCGGGTTGGGCGAAGACCGACTTTCGCCTGACTCTGACGAAGCGCCAGCCGCTGTCGTGGAGTATCAGTGACGGACTTAGTCTGAGCGACCTGCCTTGCGCCATCGAGCCGTGCGGTTCGGGTGGACAAAACAGCGATGGCTCGGTGCCTCCGGTACCGGAGGATCCTTTCATCGGGGAGTTGGTCTGTATTCAAAAGGATGCTGGCGATGCGGATCGTCCCAGTGATCGCAATGATCTGAAGGGCGAGTCGACGTTTGTACGCACCGTCAACGGATCGATCGATGCGCACAAGTCGAACGCCATTGCCATCAAGGCGATCGAGGGAGCGCAGGATGGCGATCCCAGCACTCTGAACATTGGCGGTCCCGATGCCGAGTATGGTGCCTTCCCGGCTGACGGCCAGGAAAGCAATGTCGGCTGTCCGAACATATGGACCGTCAATCATTTCTTCGAGGGGGCTCCGGTCACCACGCACGAGGGCGATAACGTTACCAACGTGAACTCAAAGCTGACGGTTGTGCCCTGCGGCGCGGACCTCTTGCTCGATGTTCCGGACAGCGCCACTCTGCAGTTTCTGATCTACAACGAGTTCGAGCAGCGTTTCTCGAGCTCGACTCGAATCGATTGCTACCGCGAAATGCGTCTTGCCGACATCGACACGCGTCCCGGTATTGATGGCGACCGCCGCTCGATCTTCAGCATCGGCACCCAAGGCACGATCACGGGCATGTCGCGGGTACGGTCGGTCTCTGGACCGACCGACAATGAAGACCAGTACGACGGCAACGGCGTACTGTTGCACATCGAAGAACTCTGGGGCCTCGGCACGTGTTCAGGCGCTCCGGCGACCGGAAGCAGCGAATGGGAGCCAAAAGCTCCCGCGGCGGCTTGCGCGGTCGATTCTGATTGTCCTGAGGGCGAGACCTGCGAAGCTTCGGGTCTTCCCTACAAGACGACCGCTACCAACGTGCAGTTCCAAGGCGCTCGGAGTCAGGGCGACCGGATGATTCTGCCGTAACTCTAGACACGCTCATCGCTTAAAAAGCCCCCGGGAGAGAAATCTCCCGGGGGCTTTTGTTTGTGTTCCTGGTCAGCTCCGCTAGCAATGCAAAGTCGCTGCGATTGCGTTGCGTGGTCGGTGACAATCGCATGGGACCTATCGCCATGAGAGCCTCATGGCGGCAAATAGCCGAAGGTAGATTCCTCGCACCTCCCGCATGCCAGCTTTCAGGCCTGTCGACGACGGGGGCGTGGGACCTATCGACATGAGAGCCTCATAGCGGCAAGTAGCCGAAGGCAGATTCGTCGCACCTCCCGCATCCCAGCTTCTCAGGCCTGTCGACGACGGTGGGCGAGGCGCTGGGCGAGGGGAGAGTCCCTGAGAATGCGCTTGGATTCTCTGCCTCTTCACATCGTGTCGCAAACCCGAGGTTCGCCAAACTGATGGACGCGTCAGACTTCGAGATTCTCGAGGGCGGCGATTCCACGGCGAACCGAGATCAGGAATACGCTTACGGTGAGGCCTGCGACACTGCCGAAAGATAGAGCGACGCCGATCCAGCCCGAGATGCTCAGCGGCGCCTCGGAGAACTGGCTGGAGAACATTACGTAGACTGGCCACGCTTCTAGCATCACGACGGCGGCGATGAATGACATGCACAACAGCATATAGACCAGGCCACCAGCACCGGATGCGATTTTGGCCGCGTTCTCCGCCTCGAAGTTCGGGTACGCGATACCTACCGCCAGGGCGAGGGCCACAATTGGAAAGAGCATGACCAGAAGGGTGACTGCGGCGAGCCAGTGCATGAAGGGCATCACCTGCAGGTAGGAGTTGGTTGCGACGATCAGAATCTCGCCCAGGATCAAAAGGGGCACTAGTCCGCTCCAGAATTTCGACCACCAGATTTGGCGTGCGGAGACGGGCGCGGTCTTGATCGCCCAGAATGCACGCCCCTCGAGACTGACGGATGGGTAGACGAAGCGGGCCGCAACTGAAGCCGTGACAAAGGCGGCAAGGGCAAGATTGACGAAGGCGATGACGTTCTTGACGTAGAAGGTAACGAGGGGGCTACCGTTGATGGGCAAAACGCTGAAGTTGTAGACGTACACGACGACCAGTGCGCCGAGTAAAATGAGCTGGGACCACTGGCTGGTGTCGCGAAAGAACGTCTTGATCTCCTTTTCGACCAAGACTTTCGTCGCGGACGAAAAGGGCGCAGTAAACACGCCGACAAGGCGTTCCCAGAGGGGGCGCAACGCCTTCCGCGTCTGGCGACCTTCTTGCGCCTTCGTCCATCCCGCTGCGAACGAGCGGGTGACGACGGCTTCGCAGCCGATTACGGCAACCGCCGCTGTCGAAAGCAAAACTGCGTAGTAGAAAAGCGGGTTGCCGTCGCGGAGGCCGAGCATGGGAAAGAGGATCTCCGTGGCCCAGGTGCTGGGCAGAAACGTGTACTCGGGAGTCTGCATCGCGGTGAGGAACGCCGTGAAGTCCGCGAACCCTTCCGGATTGACCAATCTCTCCGGTCGCACCATGCGGAACAGCGTGTAGAGCAGGGCGATCGAGAAAACAGCAAGGAGCAGCAGGATGTCTTTCGTGCGCCGCGCTGGGAAGACGTTCACCAAGGTCGTGGTGATGGTGACTCCGAGTGCTGCTGGTATGAGTAGGAAGGGCGGCAGCGTTGCAATCGTCGTCAGATAGAAGGCCGGCCCCGTATCGTGGACGATCCCGTATGCGAGGAACGCGGGTGCTGCGAACAACAGCATCATCCACGATGAATCGATCACCGTTTCGGCGAAGCGGGCGTAGAATAGATTGCGAACTGGCACTGGGGCCGCGACAACACGCTCCAACTCGCGAGCCAGAAAGAAGGTCGATAGGGAGGTGACGATGTTCGAGAAGAGGAGGATCGAGAAGAACGTGACGAACACCATGCCGAGGAGCTTGTACGTGAGTACCGGCCCGAACTCTGGAACCGAGAGGAAATAGTTCAACGCTCTATAGAAGAAGGTGAAGACTCCCGCTCCGAATCCAATGCCCAACAGGGCGAGAGCGCCCAATCGTATCCGGGCACCCTTCGAGTAGCGGCGGTAGCGATTTCGCGCCGCGAGCAGGCGCGGCGACATTAGCAGGCGTTGCCAATACCACCCTCCGTGCGCGTCGGGATCCTGCTGATGCAGTTCTCCCCAGGTCGTCGCTGACGTGGTGGCCAGTCGTTCGCGCGTGGCCGGCGCGGTCATGCGAACAGCGCTTCGTGGGCAGGTTCGTCCTCTTCGCCCCCGGTCAGGCGGAGAAAGACTGCCTCCAAGCTCGAATCGGTCGTGTGATTGGCCTGCGCACGTAGCTCCTCGACCGTGCCTAGAGCGATCAGCTTCCCGTGTAGTATGATGCCGACCCGGTCGCAGAGCTCCTCGGCAACTTCGAGGCTGTGGGTGGACATGAAGACCGTGGCGCCGCGTCCTGCGGTTTCGCGGAAAATTCTCTTCAACAGGCGCGCACCCCGAGGGTCCATCCCGACTGTGGGCTCGTCGACGATCAGTAACTGCGGCTCGTGCATGAGTGCGCTCGCCATGACGAGTCTCTGCTTCATGCCATGCGAATATCCCTCGACCAGTTCGTCACCCCATGCAGCGAGGTCGAACAGCTGCAGGAATCGGTCGCGTCGTGAGTGTCGAACCCCGTCGGGAAGCGAATATAGCTGGGCGGCAAAATCGAGGTACTCCGCGCCGGTGAGCTTGTCGTAAACGTGCGGTCGGTCGGGCACGAAGCCGCACATGGCCTTGGCGGTTAGGGGGTCGGTCGCAAGGTCGGCGCCGCCGAGCAGGACTCGACCAGAGGTCGGTTGGAGCAATCCCATCATCATGCGTATAGTTGTCGTCTTGCCGGCTCCGTTGGGACCCAGGAACCCGAAGATCTCTCCCGACGGGACGCTGAGGCTCAACTCATCGACGGCCAGCGTGTTGGCGTAGCGCTTGGTGAGTTCAATCAGCTCGATCATGCGTTGACTCCGTGCGGCATGCGGACCGTGGTTCAGCCTCGTCTGCCGCTCATCGAGGAAAGGTACTGCGAAGCAGCAAGAACAATGCCGTACCGTACGCTACTTCTCTAATGGTTCGGATGATCTGCGCCGCGTCTTCCGCCGCGCAATGCGTCGTCGCTGCGTCATCGAGCCGGACCATTCATAACGTCGCATGTCGATCCTGCCCGAGGCCTGAACCGCGATTCCTTCCGATCGAAGAAGATCCCTCTGCGCCAAAGCGCCTTCGGGGCTCCGCTGGCGACTGATGCCGGCGCTGGAGACCACACGTTGCCACGGCACTAGCGATTGGAGGTGCGGCGGCAGCCGCGCTAATGCTGTGCCGACGGCGCGAGCGGCAGCTGGATAACCGCTCAGCGCTGCCACCTGACCGTATGTGGCGATGCGACCCCGCGGAATGCGGCGGACGGTGGCATACACCCGTCGGGCAAAGGAGTGGGGAGGCGATTGTTTCACGGCGCCTTTGGGAAAACTTGCAGAAACGGATGGACCTCGACGCTCTCGAAGATGCCGTTCTGGACATACGGATCGCGGGCGACCGCGTCCCAGACCTCAGCTTGGGAGTCTGCTTCTACAATGATCAGCGAGCCGGCGCCGTCGGTCAGAGGTCCCGCCAAGATCAGCTTTCCCGCTCGATTGATCTGTTCGAGGTGGTCGAGATGCGCTGGGCGATGCACGGGCCGGCGTTCGGCGGAGCCAATGGTGTCGTGTCCGATGATGACGAACAACATGGTTTACCCTCCGGATAGTGCGCCGCGAGCGCCGCGCTGGCCACCGTGGACGCGTGTCGGTGATCGCGTTACGGTAGCGGACATGTCGGGTGATCACCAACCGCAAGTCCCGGTTGCATTCGAACAGATGTTGGCCGGTCTGTCGGAGCTCGAGAAGCTGCTCGGTGACAGCGGCAAGGTCGTGCTCGAATCGGTTCGAGTGCGGCTGATCCAAGCATCGGCGGCACGCGATCGCGGCGATCCGGTTGCCATGCTCGACGCCGTGAGCGACGCGATGCGCGACCTAGCGGCTCTTGGGGAGCGATTTGGTGCTGGCGAGGGGCGACGGATGTATGCCCTCGCTGAACGCTTTCGGGACTCTCTCTTGCGTGGCGATCTGGCGGAGGCGAAGAAGGACATGGATTTCATGTTCGAGCAGTCGGGAGCCCGATTTCGCCGCGGCGAAGATTGAAGATCAAACCGCGCGGTACTGGACGGAGGGCAGACGTGGGCATGCTGGAGGGGCGCGTTGCGGTGGTTACCGGAGCGGGACGCGGAATCGGTAGGGGAGTCGCCTTGGAGCTGGCTGCTCAGGGTGCCGCAGTCGTGGTCAACGACTACGGGGTCAGTCTCGATGGTCGGGATCCCGAGAGCGAATTCGCCAACCAGGTGGTCGTCGAGATCCAAGCGAGCGGTGGTCGCGCGATTGCCAGTGGCGGATCGGTTGCTGACTTCACGAGCGCTCAGGGGATCATACGTCAGGCGATCGACCGGTTCGGCAGGCTCGACATCGTCGTCACCTGTGCCGGAATTCTGCGCGATCGGATGATCTTCAACATGACCGCCGAAGAATTTGGCGCCGTCCTGGACGTGCATCTCAAGGGCACCTTCAATTGTGTTCGGCACGCTGCGCCGTATCTGCGCGCACAGCGATCGGGGCGCATCGTGACCTTCGCCTCCGGCGCGGGACTATTCGGCAATCCCGGCCAATCCAACTACGGTTCGGCAAAGTCAGCGATTGGGGGCCTCACAAAGGCCGTTGCTCGCGATCTCGGGCAGTACGGCGTCACGGTCAACTCGATCTGCCCGGTCGCTGCAACGCGAATGACGATGACACCTGCTGTGCTGAAGGCACGAGAGATTCGCAAGAAGCAGGGCATCGTTCGCGAGGAGTCGGCTCTGCGCCAACTCGAGAACCTCACACCGGAGGATGTTGCGCCGATGGTGGCCTTCCTGGTGAGTGACGCGGCGGCCGGGGTGAATGGACAGTTTTTCCTATGTGCTGGGACCACCTATTCGCTGCTGTCGCAGCCTCGGCCGCAGAAGACAATCTTCAAGACGGGGCGTTGGACGATTGATGAGCTCGACGAGATCGTGCCTAAGACTCTCGCCGAGGGGCTCGCCAACCCCGCCCCGCCGCGGTCCTGATGCCAACCGTGAGCGGCGCGAGGGGCACGATGGGACGTCGACTACAGGGCAGAGTCGCAGTGGTGACGGGTGGCGGCCGTGGTATCGGCCGCGCTATCGCCGAGTCGATGGCGGCGGAAGGTGCGGCGATTGTCGTCAATGACCTCGGGGCAGATCCCGACGGCACAGCCCGGGATCATTCGGCCGCCGATACAGTTGCAGCCGCGATTACTGCGGTCGGCGGCCGCGCTATCGCAGACTACAGCGATGTGTCGGACTTCGAGGCTGCGGAGAAGCTGATTCGAACGGCCTGCGCCGAGCTCGGCCGCATCGACATCTTGGTGAACAACGCAGGAATTCTGCGCGATCGAATGATCTTCAACATGAGCGAAGAGGAGTTCGATGCTGTTGTCGCGGTTAATTTGAAGGGATCGTTCAATTGTGCCCGGCATGCGGCTGTCGAAATGCGCCGTCAGGAGTCGGGTAGGATCATTAACGTCACTTCAACGTCAGGGTTGTTTGGCAACTCGGGGCAGGCCAACTACGCGGCAGCTAAGGACGGCATCGTCGGGCTGACTCGTGTCGTCGCCCGAGAGCTCGGAAAATACTCGATCACCGTCAACGCGATCGCACCGGCAGCGGCGACGCGGCTCGTCGCTACGATTCCGGATAGGGCGACCGCCAAGAGACATGCCGCCGGCGTGGCGAGTTCAGGGCTGATGGGCGACAGCATCGCGGCAGTAACCCGCTTCGCTGCCGAAGATGTGGCGCCGTTCGCGACTTATTTGGCGACCGACGCGGCGGCCGGCATCAATGGCCAGACGTTTCTCGTTACGGGAGGGCTGGTGGCCCTGCTCAATGATCCCGCGCCGGTTCGCACAATGACCAAGGCGACGCGCTGGACCGCTCAGGAGATAGCCGCTGTTTTCCCGACCGCCCTCGGCATGGATCTCATCAATCCGGTGCGCGATTCTGCCGACTGAAGGAGTCGCGTGGTGACCGCGCATCGAAGACCTCAGCTTTGGCGAGAGCCGATCCGGCCATGCTGTCGATGTCCAGGCTCGCTTCGGCGGCGCGCGCCGCGCCGACGGTCATCCGGGTGGACGGGTGCTTCGGCACCCACAGTTGGCAACAGTCCTCGTCGCTGAGCGTCGATACGTCATAGGTGCCGATCCTTCGCGCATGGGAGATGATTTCTTCCTTGTCCATGCCGATGAGCGGCCGCAAAATTGGTAGCCCACCGGCATCGTCGATCGCGACTAGATTGGGCAGAGTTTGCGAAGCTACCTGCCCGAGGCTGTCTCCTGTGGCCAGCGCTGCGGCTTCAAGAGCCGCAGCCAACCTCGCGGCGATCCGCATCATGGCCCGGCGGTAGAGGACGAGGCGGGCGCGCCGCGGCGCGCCCGCGACAATCTGCTTCTGGGTATCCCCGAAAGGCACGGCGTGGAGGCGAGATCCGGGTTGCCAACGGTTGAGAATACGCGTCAATTCGAGGGCTTTGTTGAGTCCAGCACGAGACTGGTAGGGCGCCGAATGAAAGTGGACGAGCTCGACGCGACAGCCACGACCGAGGAGGCGATGCGCGGCGACGACCGAATCGATGCCACCCGACAGCAGCGTCAGCACGGTGCCTCCGGATCCGATCGGCAGGCCACCGGGCCCCGCTACCTTCTCCATCGAGAAAAGGATCTCGCGCGGCAGGATCTCGAGGTGGATCTCAACCTCGGGGTGGTCGAGGTCCACGGAACTGCCGGTTGCTCGCTGCACGGCCTTGCCGACCCTTGCCGACACCTCCGGAGACGGAAGCGGGTAGGTCTTGTCGCTCCGTTTCGTGCGCACAGCAAAGGAGGCGAAAGGTGGACGTGCCGCGGCGGCGTTGGCGATGTGGGCGATCATGTTGTCCAGGTCGCCATCGACGCGTTCGCAGAGGAGGAAGTTCGCGATACCGAAAACGCGGGTGAGGCGATCGCGCACATTACACCAGTCGTTGTGAGTGGACAGGTGGAGGATGATTCGTCCCGGCGCTCTGTTGGTACCGACGACGCCGGTTCCCTCGAGAGCAGTCATGATGTTGCGGGTGAGTTGCGCGACGAGGGCGGTGCGGTTGCCCCGTTTCAATGCTACCTCGTGATAGCGCACCGCGACCCGATCCATCGTCATCGGGCGGGTACCTTAGAAGCGTGCTAGCGGAGCGGCAAGCATCTGCGCTGCAAATCGACCGCTTTCGTGCGATGTTATCGATGCATGACGCGATCGATGTGGCTGCGAGAGAAACAGCAGGAGGCCGCGAGCTTGGCGGAGGTCGCCACGAACGCGATCGTGCCGAGCCGGCGAGATTTCACTCAGTTTATCGCGTCGCAACGCCGGGACCTCGCTGTTGTGCCGCGGCTCAAGCGCCGTGACCCAACCACGGGCGGGCACTGGCCGAGCGTCGATTTGAAAGCACTGGGGCTCTCTCTCGATGATACCGAAGTTGCCGCCTTTGCAGTTGCGACGGCTGCCTGGCACGGGGCTTCGATCGCGGATCTCGAGATGATGCGAGCGATTCTGGACGCGCCACTGCTGCGCGACGACCTGTGTATCGACGAACGACTGATCTACGACTCGCGATTGCGCGGGGCTGATGCCGTGCGCATTCCGGTTGCCGACCTGTCGATTGACGATGTGGATAGACTGTGTGCCATCGCCGTGTCCCTGCACATGACTCCGGTGCTCGAGAGTGGCTCGCCGGCCGAGGTCCAACGCTCGCCGTTGCGACCACCGCATTGTGTAGGCCTCAGCTGCACGGCCGCCGATGGCTTTGTGGACCTCGATTGTGTTCGCGTGCTCGCGGCGGCAATCCCGCGTCATGTCGTTGCGGTGCTGCTCGCCGAGCCGCGTGATATCGGTGAGATCCTGTCGTTGCGCGGCCATGTCGACGCGGTGGTCGCAGGTGATGTCCTGCTCGATGCGGAGCGCCCCGACGAGCGCGTCCACGCGATCCTCAATGCGTGAGACAGTGACAAGCATTCGCGCGGCGGTCTTGATCCCGATACGGGTCGTGCCGGAGGTGGGTTTGGTGATGACAATGATCCGGCGCACCGTGGGCGGGACACATTCGGGCCAGATGGCATTCCCCGGAGGGCGTCACGACCATGTACGCGATCGCAGTCTCCTCGACACCGCTCTGCGTGAGAGCGCTGAAGAGGTCGGCCTTGATGCTGGCCATGTCGAGATTATTGGCGCGCTGCCGGAGCGTCGGACGCTGAGTTCCCAGTTCGTCGTCACCCCGTTCGTGGCGCGGATCCCCGAACCATACAGCTTCATCCCCGAGGCTCACGAGGTGGCCCGCATCATCGATGCACCACTAGCCGACTTTCGCGATCCGAGCAGACGGGTCGACTACGAATGGGAATACGGCGAGCGGATTGTACGCGTACCCTCGGTGCGTATCGAGGGAGAGATCGTCTGGGGATTGTCGCTCGCAATCATCGACGACCTACTGGCATCGAGATTGGCGCCGTCTGGGTAAGAACGGGCGGTCGCTACGGAAGTCTCGCGCGGTCCGAGCTGCTTGCGAAGGCCTCCCAAGGATCGCGATCGATGGTTCTTTCGGTAGCGGCAGACAGAGGCGTCTTGTCGTGCCGCCGCATGGCGGCTAGCGTTGCAGTTCTTATGCCGTCGTTCGACTCTGCGGTGGGCGCCCTGCGCGCAGCATTTTTTCGGAATTTCTTCCATCTGCTGCTGATCGCTACGAGTGCGGCAATCTGTGCCGTTCCGATGTGGGCGGG
>CADEER010000029.1:27475-42194 GCA_902826395.1 uncultured bacterium | reverse complement strand
CGCAAACCGTCCTGCTCCGCATCGTCGGCGGCCGCCCCGTCGCGATCCAGTAGCGAACGTCGGCCTCCGTCCCCGCGGCGGCGATCCCGACTACACGGGCTCAGACAGAACGCGATCCGGCGGAGCGCGGCAGCCGATCGCTCAGAGCATCCTCAATGGTGCTCTTCGTGAGCCATTCGTTCGGTCGCCGTCTCCAGGCGATCGCTCAGAATGCGCGTCAGATTGAGAAACACCTTGGCTGCGATGCGCGGGTAGCGGCGCTGGATGCGATCGAGAAACGCGCCGTCGAGGATGAGGTACTCGGTGGACTCGCGTACCGTCGCGTTCGCCGATCTCGGGCGATGCCGCACTAGTCCCATCTCGCCGATCACATCGCCCCGGCCGAGCACCCGGATCACGTCCTCGCCGTCGCTGCGACGCACCTCGATCGCCCCGTTGAGGAGCACATAGAGCTCCTCCTTCAACTCACCGCGCCGGGTCAGCAATTCGCCCGGCCGCGCCGAAGCCAGCTTCGCCATCAGCACGACGATTCTCGCCTGTAGCGGCCGCAGCCCCTGGAACAACGGGATTTCCTTGTGCGGTTGCGGGCCGAGCTTCACGTAGAGGAGGTCCCACACGGTGATGATCGTCGTCGTCATCACCAGCGCCGGCAGCAGGAACAGGTCGGAGAACAGCGCGATCGCCATGGTGACGCCGGCGAGCAGACCGAAATGCTGGATCGGCTTGAAGTTCGACAGGCACACCACGAGAAACCCCGCGCTCAGCGCGACCGCCGTAAAGACGATCGGCCGCCCGACCTCGCGCGCGACTTGCATCACCGCCTTGTGCGGGTCGCCGGTGTGGCGCACCTCGCGGTTGAACGTCGTCAAGTAGTGAATGGTGTCGTCGACGGCGATGCCAATCGCGATCGCCGCGATCATCGCGGTAGCGACGTTGAGCGAGATGCCGCTCCAGCCCATCAACCCAAACAACAGGATGATCGGGAACACGTTGGGAACCAGCGACATCACCCCGGCCCGAATCGACAGGAACATCAGCGACATGACGACCAGCAGGACCACCAGCACCTGCAGCAGCCCGACGACCTGTCCGTGCGCCAACTCGTCCGCCGAACGGTTGAGCAAGACCACGGTCCCGGTGACCCGCACGGTGACTTCGGTCGGGAAGCGCGTCTTGGCGAACTTCTCGACCTCCTCCACGAACTTGCTGATCGCCGCGGAACCAGACAGATCGGAGCGCACCAGGATGTTGGCGCGGCGGGAGTCGCGCGTCACCAACGGCTTGATCTCGTCGGGGTCGAGGAAGACCAGGATCTGCTGCAGGTCCGCCTCCGCCACCGGCAATGGATGCTTCGAGTCGGGGTTGAGAGCACGATGTACCAGCGACACGTAATCGGCCAACGAGAAGCTGATGTCGACGCCCGGCTGTTCCACGATGAACTGCTGCAGATCGCGAATCGCCGTCAGCATCGGAATCGTGCCGATGGCGCCGGGTGCGTTGCCGTCGACGACGACGTACATCGGCTGCGTACCGCCGAGCGCCTCGGAGATACGGCGGTTCTCGATCCGGATCGGGTGGTCCTCGGCAAAGAAAGTGAGATAGTCCGTCTCGACGACGATCTTGGTCGAATACCAGGCGCTGACGACCGCCATCAGTGCCCCGACGGCGAGCACTTGCCAGCGGCGTTCGATGGCGAAGTTGCCGAGCTTCTGCAGCATCGCGCCCATCCAGCCGCCGTACTCCGTGCCGTGTGCGCCGCGCTTCGGACGCGGCATCAGCACCAGCGCCGCGGGCACGTAGAAGATCGCCATCAGATAGATCGTCGCCAGCCCAAACACCGCGTAAGTGCCGAAGTCGCGGATGGCGATGATCGGATTGAGCAACAGACTGGCGAAGCCGATCAGCGTGGTCAGCGCGGCGATCGATACCGGCAAGCGCGAATGCGCCATCGCGGCTTCCACCATCTCGAGCGGCGTGCGATCGCTATCGACCTCGAGGTAGTAGCGGCTGACGACGTGAATCTCGTACGCGATGCCGATCGCCATCAGCAGCGGCGGCAGGACGAGCGTTCCCAGGTTGATGTCGCGGCCGGTGAGGACCATGACTCCGAGCGTCCAGATGACGCCGATCAACACCGACGAAAGCGGCAGCGTGACGCCGCGCACCGTGCGGAAGGAAAAACCCAGGACGATCACGACCAGCACCAACGCAATGGGCAGGAACCGCATGAGGTCCTGCTTCATCATCTCGGCACCGCGAACCTTCATCGACTGGATGCCCGTGATGGCGTACTCGAAATCACCTGCCGCGGCAGCGACGCGCGCCTCGATCTGACCCTCGATGTTGCGGTCGAGGAACTCCTCGTCGCTCATCAGGTCGAACAACACGACGATGCCGGTGGCGCGCGCGTCGCGCGACACGACGTTGTCCACATACATGGGGTTGTCGAACACCTTGGCGCGGAACGCCGCCGCCTCCTCGTCGTTCTCGGGCAGCTCCTTCAACAGCCGCCCCACCCGCAGGCCGAACTCGCTCGTCTCGACGCCCTTCATCGTCGTCAGCGACATCACCTCGCGGACGCCGTCGATGTCGGCGATCGACTTCGAGATCTGATCGATGGCGGTAAGGCTCGCGACGGAGAAAACGTCATCGTTGAACACCGCAACGACGTTCGCCTCTTCGCTGCCGAAGTCTTTGCGCACGCCGTCGTAGAACAGACGGTCGTCATTGCCGGCCGGCAGCAGATTGTCGACGGCACTGTCGACGCGGATGCCGAGAGCGAAGAACCCGAAGATCACGGTCAACACCGCGACAATGGCCAGCACCGTGCGCGGCCGCCGAAGGGGGATGTCGAGCAGCCGGGAGACCATTGGGGCCACGCCATGACAGCCGCCGCAGGCCCGGTCAAGCCTGACTTCCGACCGCCCTCGGATCGCGCTACTAGCAGGCCGGGGCATCGGCACGTCGCCGCTGCGACCGAGCGTCGGCGCTGCCCTGTTGTTTGATCTCGTTTCGACGCGCGACGATGGTGGCCAAGCAAAACACGGACTGGAGGCGGGATGGATCTCGAAGGGAAAGTCGCACTGGTGACCGGTTCGGCCGTCGGCACGGGACGGGAGACCGCACTGGCGCTGGCGCGGCGCGGCGCCGACGTCGCGGTGAACTATTCGCGATCGTCCGCCGAGGCGGAGGAGACGGCCGAGATGATCCGCAAGCTGGGCCGGCGCACTGTCTGCCTGCGCGCCGACGTCGGCGACGACGCGGCAGTCCGCGGCATGGTGAAGACGACCGTCGACGAGCTCGGCGCACTCGACGTGCTGGTCAACAACGCCGGCACGACATCGTTCATTCCGCACGACCGGCTCGACGACGTCGACGAGTCGGCATGGGAGCGAATCCTATCGGTCAACCTCAAGGGCCCGTTCTACGCCGTGCGCGCGGCGGCCGAAGCCTTGCGGCGCGGCAACGGCGCGGTCGTGAACGTCTCGAGCGTCGCCGGCGTCACGGGCGCCGGCAGCTCGATTCCGTACTGCGCCTCGAAGGCGGCGCTGAACAACATGACCGTCACCCTGGCGCGCGCTCTCGCACCGCACATCCGAGTCAACGCAGTGGCGCCGGGCTTCATCGATACGCGTTGGTTCAAGGAGCTCGAGCACTACGACGTGATCAAACAGATGAGCGCCGAGCGCGCACCGCTGAAGAAGGTGTGCAAGCCGGAGGACGTCGCCAAAGTGATCGTCGATCTCGTCACCTCCGACCTGATCACAGGTCAAGTGCTGATCGTCGACGGCGGCATGACGATAGCCTGAACAGGGGTCAGGGGCCGGGGATCAGGGGTCGGGGCAAAACAATCCCCTTCGCCCTGACTCGCCACCCCTGGCCCCTGACCCCTGAAAAATGAAACGTATAGCCATCATCAATCGCGGCGAAGCGGCCGGGCGTTGCATTCGCGCCGTTCGGGAGTTGCGGCTTCTCGAGGGTTCGGACCTGACCGCGATCGCGCTCTACACCGAACCCGACCGCGGCGCGCCGTTCGTGCGGCAAGCCGACGCGGCGATCGCCCTCGGGCCGGCGCTGCGCCCGTCGCGCGGCGGTCATCTGCGCCCCGCCTACCTCGATCATCCGCGGCTCCTCGCCGCACTGCGCGCGGCGCGTGCCGATGCCGCCTGGCCGGGGTGGGGCTTCGTCGCCGAGGACGCCGACTTCGTCGCCGCCCTCGAAGAGCGCGACATCGCGTTCATCGGCCCGCCCAGTCACGTCATCCGCGCCGTCGGCGACAAGATCGCCGCCAAGCGTCTCGCCGAGAGCGCCGGCATCCCGGTGACGCCGTGGTCGGGCGACTCGATCACCGAGGAGAACGCCGCGGCGGCAGCGTACGCCGTCGGTTATCCACTGATGATCAAAGCGACCGCCGGCGGCGGCGGGCGCGGCATACGCATCGTGCGCGATGCCGGCGAGCTGGCGCCGGCTCTCGCCGCAGCACGTGCCGAAGCGGCGCACGCCTTCGGCAACGATGCCGTCTATATCGAGGCACTTCTCGACCGGCCTCGCCATGTCGAAGTTCAGATCGCCGCCGATCGGCACGGCGGCGTGTTCAGCTTCGGTTTGCGCGACTGCTCTGTGCAGCGCCGCCACCAGAAGGTTCTCGAAGAGTCGCCGCCGCCGGGTCTAGGCGCGGCGACCGCCGCGGCGATCGAGTCGGCGGCGATCGATCTGGCGCGCGCCGCCGGGTATTGCGGTGTCGGCACCGTCGAGTTCCTCGTCAGCGGCGACTCCTTCCACTTCCTCGAGGTCAATCCGCGGCTGCAGGTCGAGCACGGCATCACCGAGGCGCTTGTCGGCTGCGACCTGGTCGCACTACAGATCCGCATCGCCCGCGGCGAGCCGCTGGCAGCGCCAGAGCGGCCGCGCGGCCATGCGGTCGAGGTACGCGTCTGCGCCGAGGATCCGGCGGCCGGTTTCGCGCCGGCGCCGGGGCGCATCGGACTGATCGACCTGCCGACCGGGCCGGGCGTGCGCACCGACTGCAGCGCCGCGATGGGAACACTGATCCCTGCCGAGTTCGACTCGCTGGTCGCCAAAGTGATCGCTCACGGAGCCGATCGCCCCGCGGCGCTGGCGCGCCTGCGCGCCGCGCTCGGCGACTTGCGGCTGCTGATCGAGGGAGGCGCCACCAACAAGGGATTCCTGCTGAACCTTCTCGAAGACGACGACCTGCGCGGCGGCGGCGTCGACGTCGCCTGGCTCGACCGCACCCTGCCCCGGCTGGTCGAATCGCGGCTGACCGCCCAGGCGCTGATCGTCGCGGCCATCCTCACCTATCTGCGCGAGCGCGCCATCCAGCGGCTGAACTTCTTCGCCGAGGCGTCGCGCGGCGAACCGCGCTCGATCCCGCCCGCCGACGGCCAGAGCGTCGATCTGACCCACCGCGGCGAAAACTACACTCTGCGCGTCCTGGGCCTCGGCGATTGGCGCTACCGCGTCGATCTCGACGATCGCTCGTGCGTCGCAGAGCTGCTCGACCAAGAGGAGCACGCCTGCCAGCTCGCCATCGGCGAGCGACGTTACACGGTGGAGTACACCGAGGAACCGTCGAGCTTGCAGATCGAAGTCGACGGCCACCGCCACGTCGTCGAGCGCGACCGCGGCGGCGAGGTGCGCGCGGCGGCACCGGCGGTGGTCGTGTCGATCGAGGTCGCGACCGGCGACCACGTCGCGGCTGGCCAGCGCATCGCCATTCTCGAGACGATGAAGATCGAGGTCGCCGTCGCCTCGCCGATCGCCGGCGTCGTTCAGGAAGTCCGCGTGCGCCCGAACCAACGCGTCGCCGCCGGCGACGTGCTGCTCGTCGTCCAGGCCGACGAAGGCAACGGCGAGGCGACCGCGGATCGCATTCGCCTGCCGCCCGGCGATGAGACGCCGCCGGCCTTCACCGACATCTATTCGGAGGATCGCTACGTTCGCGAGGCGGCGCGGCGCGCGATCGCCAACGCGATCCGGCGGCTGTTGCTCGGCTACGACACCGAGGGCGACGAGATCGCCGAGGTGCGCGATCTGCTCGATGCACCTTTGCCGGCCGAGCTCGACCACGCGATGCTGCGCGAGCTCGCCGAGATTCGCTCGGTGATCAGCGTCTTTGCCGACAGCGAGGTCCTCTTCTCGCGGCGCCCCGGAGCCACCGGTCACGGCGGCGCGACGCGCTCGAACGATGCGCAACTGCGCCGCTATCTGCGCCGCGTCGATGCGGCCGGCACGGGATTGCGACCGGAGTTCCGACGCCTGCTCGAGCGCGCACTGCGGCACTACAAGATCGACGACCTGACGCCAAACGAGAGCTTGCAGCGGGCGCTGTTGCGACTCTTTGCCGCGCGCCGCCGTCGCGCCGCGCGGCATCGCGTCATCGAGTCGGTGTTGCGCCACTTCGGGCGGCTGCTGCAGGCTGGATTGCAGATCGGCCCGGAAAGTGAGGAGCGCGATCTCGCCGCGGCACTCGGCATTTGTCTGGTTCTGCGCGGCGACGTGCCCGACGCCCTCGCCGACGCGGCCGCTGAGGTGCGCGCCGCATGCTTCGAGATGCCCGAGGTCGCGCGCCGCACGGTGATCGCGGCGCAGGCGGTCGACGCCCTGCTCGCCGAAATCGATACCGACGCCTCGGCGGGCACCGGTCTCGCCATGGTGCGCGCTCTTGCCGACAGTGCGGCGCCGATTTTCGACACGCTCATCGAAGGCAGCGAGACGCCGCTGCGCCGCACGCTGGCGACGCAGGCGCTGGCGCTGCGCCTGTACACACCGGCAGAGCTCGCGGCGGCGACGTCGCCCCACTCGTCGCCGCTGGCCCGCATCGCCCTCGACGACGGCCGCGTCGTCGGCGCTGCGCTGCTGCACGCGAGCGAGTTGGACGCCGCATGGGACGCGATCTGCGATGCCGCGGCGGCAAGTCCCGGCGCCGGCGCGGTCGAGATCTTCCTGCGCTCACCCGAAGAGACGAGCGAGGGCGATCTGCGCCGGATCGGCGACGCATTGCTCGGACGGCGAGCCGTGGCTGCACCGCGTTTGAGCCTGTCGGCGCTGCATCGCGTCGGCGGCGAAACCGTCGCGACCTGGCAGTCCGGCGCTTGGCTCGACCTGGACGGCCTCCACCCGGAGACGCCGCGCCGCATCGGCCTGGCGCGACTAGACGGCTTCGCCCTGCAGAGACTGGCGGCGCCGCGGCCGCTGTACGCCTTTCACGCCCGCAGTCGGGCGCAGCCGGACGATCAGCGGCTGCTCGTCTACGGCGAGGTTTTCGCCGCCGTTCCCGGTTCGGCCGGCACTCTGCACGAAGCGTCGTTCTTGCGCGTGTTCGGCCAGGCGGTGCGCACCTTGCGCCGCTTGCGCAGCGAAGAAGCGGAGTGGCGCAAGCTGCACTGGAACCGCCTCGACCTGCGCCTGCGCCCGGCCTTCTACTTGAGTGAAGAGACTCTGCAGCGCCTGCTCGACGAGCTGCTGCCGGCGACTCGTCACCTGGGTCTCGAGCGCCTGCTGGTGCGCGTCGCGCTGCGACCGTCGCGCGAGTCCGCCGACGCCGAGGTAAGAGAGCTGGCGGTCGAGCCCGGATCGTCAGGCCCGCCGCGCGTCACTTGGCGCGTACCGCACGAGGCGCCGCTCGAGCCGGCCGACAAGAACGCGCGCCGCGTCGCCGCGGCGCGCCGCCGCGGCCTCGTCGATCCGTACGAGGCGATCCGCATGTTCACCAGCGGTGCGCGCCAGGGAGATCGCTTCGAGGAGCTCGATCTCGACGCCGACGGCGTCGCTCGGCCGGTGCAGCGGCCGCCCGGCGAGAACGCCGCGGCAATCGTCTTCGGCATCTCCGTCGCCCACACCGCCAAGCACCCCGAAGGCATGCGGCGGATGACCATCGTCAGCGATCCGACGCGCAACATGGGTGCGATCACACCAGCCGAGTGCAGGCGCATCGTCGCGGCCATCGACCTGGCCGCAGCTCGACACCTGCCCGTCGAATGGTTCGCTACTTCGGGCGGCGCCCGCATCGCCATGGACAGTGGCACCGAGAACCTCGATGCGGTCGCCGACGTCGTGCGGCGCATCGTCCTGTTCACGCAGGGCGGCGGCGAGATCAACGTCGTCGTCACCGGCACCAACGTCGGCGCACAGAGCTACTGGGACGCATTGGCGACGATGCTGATGCACACCCGCGGCATTCTCATCATGACCCAGGCCGGATCGATGGTACTGACCGGCAAGCGCGCGCTCGACGCCTCCGGCGGCGTCTCCGGCGAAGACGAGCGGGCGATCGGCGGATTCGAGGACGTGATGGGCCCGAACGGACAGGCGCAGTATTACGCCGCCGATCTGGCGGAAGCCTTCGACGTGCTGCTGCGCTACTACGAGCTCACCTCGCCGCGCCGTCATGCCACCGGCGATTCGGCGCACCGCAGCATCGCCGGCGCGATGTGCCGGTCGGACGACTGGCCCGAGGCACCTCCCGGCGCGACGGTCGGCGACTATCTCGGCACCGAGGAGAACCCCGGGCGCAAGAAGCCGTTTTCGATCCGGCCGGTCATGCGCGCCCTCGCCGACGCCGACAGCGATGTGCTCGAGCGTTGGGCGGCGATGCGCGGCGCCGAGACCGCGGTGGTTTGGGACACTCATCTCGGCGGCCACCCCGTCTGCATGATCGGCATCGAGAACCGATCCCTGCCGCGCGACGGTTACGCGCCGCCGGACGGCCCCTCCGAATGGGCCGGCGCGACGCTGTTCCCGCGCTCCTCCAAGAAGATCGCCCGGGCGCTCAACGCCGTCAGCGGCCGGCGGCCGGCAGTGCTGCTCGCCAATCTCGCCGGCTTCGACGGCTCGCCCGAATCGATGCGCGGCCTGCAACTCGAGTACGGAGCCGAGATCGCCCGCGCGGTCGTCAACTTCCGCGGGCCCATCTTGTTCGTCGTCACGTCCCGTTACCACGGCGGCGCTTACGTCGTGTTCTCGACCCACCTCAACGAGGGCCTGCACGCAATCGCCATCACCGGCTCGTACGCCTCGGTGATCGGCGGCGGGCCCGCGGCGACGGTCATCTTTGGCGATCGAGTAGAGCGCCTCACCGACAGCGATCCGCGCGTCGTCGCACTGCGCCAGCAGCTCGCCGCCGCATCGTCGCGTTTCGACAAAGCGGCGATTCGCTCAAACCTGGCGACCGTGCGCGCCGCCGTGCAAGCGGAACATCACGCCGCCGTGGCGGCGGAGTTCGACGCCATCCACTCCGTCGAGCGCGCCCGCCGGGTGGGTTCGCTGGACGAGATCGTTGCCGCGCCCGATCTGCGCGCCGTCCTCATCGCTCGCTTGAAGACGGGGGCGAGGGGTGAGGGGCGAGGGGCGGGGGGATGAAGATCCCCGGCTGCGCCGGGGATCTTTTCATTTCAAAACTGGGGTAGGGGCGGCGGGGCCCTCGCCCCCAGCCCCTAGCCCCTGCCGTTCACGGGCAGCCGCTGCCGCCGGACGAGCAGTCGGGCGAGCGGCCAACGATCGAGATTCCGTCGGTGGCGACGCGCGACTCCTCGACGCCGACCTGACCGAACTCGTACACCTCGACTTTCAGATCGAGGAAGGTGACTCGCACGTCGGTGCAGCGCGGATCGAAGAGGCCGAGCGGCACCAACAGGTCTCCGCCGCAAGTGGCGCGATCGATCTGCTGCTTGCAGAACATGCTCGAGGTAGCGAGCGTCTGCACCGAGTCGGTGCCGGTATCCGGACAGTCCGAGTCGGGATCGACGGTGTCGTACACGAAACGCGCCGTCAGCACCGCATCGAGTGCATTGGGCAGCGGTGCCGACTGAACGCCGAGCAGGCGCACGCGGCCGATCTTTCGCTTCGCGAGCGGCTTCGGTTGCTTGAGCCGGTTGACGTGCGCACCACCGGACTCGAAGTTGATCGAGGGGGCGCAGGGCCCGGTCGTACAGAACGCGCGCACCATGCGCATACGGGCCTTGGCGCTGGCCACCTCCTGCGCCTGCGCAGGAGAGAAGGCGACCAGGGACGTCACGGCGAGAGCGAAAGCTGCGATGAGGATCTTCATGACATGTCTCCTTGTGACCGCAATCGCCCGTGGCTCACGGACAGCCGGCGCCGCCCGAATTGCAATCCGGCGTCGCGCCGGTCATCAGTGCACCGTTCTGCGCAATCTTCTGCGAGTCGTCGCCGACACCACCGTCCTCGAAGACTTCGACGACGATGTCGGAGATGAAGACCTGCACGTCGGTGCAGTCGTCAGTGTCCAGGAACCCGGCCGGGAGCACGATGTCCCCGCGACAGCTCGTCGTACCGGGTCCACCGCTGGTGCAGCTCAGCGAAGAGGTGCCGATCACCTGGACACCATCGTCGCCGGTGAAGGCGCAATCGGTATCGGGGTCCACTCCGTCGTAGTTGACGCGCGCCGTGACGACACCGTCGAGCGATGCCGGCAGCGGCGGCCCGGAAGACGAGATGCCGTCGAGGCGAAGCCGCCCATAATCGCGCTTGGTCATCGGCTTCGGCTGCTTGAGACGCTTGAACTGAACCGACCCGGCGCGGAAGTTGAACGACGGGTTGCAGGGACCGGTCGTGCACATCGCCCGCGCCATCCGCATGCGCGCGGTTGCCGTGCCCTTGTTCTGCGCCTCGGCCGTTTCGCTCCAAGCGAAAAACACCAGCGCCGCCGTCGCGACGCCAAGGAGCTTGATCATGACCCCCTCCTTCAGGAGCTCAGCGCCGCCAATTTCGCAACGCTCCGTTTCTCTACGCAAAGCGCCGGGCCTCTCCCAATGCAAAGCGCCTGTTTTCTGATGAAGTGCTTCAACTCATCGCATAGCGCCTCGATGTATTTCAACGGGATTGTCAAAAAGCTCTGGTCGCGGCTGAAAAGCGCGTAATTCCAGATGCTTGTGCGTCCCTGGCGGACGCGCAGGGCATCTCGCATGCGCGTTTTGACGGTCGGCCGCGCGAAGGCCTCGGCACTCCGACGCCGATATACCGGTCCCGATACCGACCCCGAACGGTGCTCCTACGGAATTGGGTCGGCGTCGACGAACGTAGGCGCCTACGGCGCAGTCCGTCGATCCGTCAATGATGCTAGGCCACGAGCGGTATAGGTGTGCCGCTCGATGTCGACGAGGCTAGAACTGAATGCCGCCCGCCGCGCTGTCGTAGACGTAGGTCTCGGTGCCGGCCGGCGAGTTCGCGGTTCCCGTGAACGTCGGCGTGGTTCCGTTGTTGGCACTCAGGGTGATGTTGACCTGATCGGACAGCGTGAACGCCGGCAGGCTGGCATTGCAGGCCGCATCGGTGCAGGAGACGTACTGGAACGCTCCCGCATAGTAAGCCTCTTCCGACGAGGCGGCGTTGCGCAGGTCCGATATCGCGCGAGCGTCGAAACCGCGCTGCCGGTAGGCGGCGAACTGGGGCAGTGCGACGGCGGCGAGGATCCCGATGATCGCAACCACCACCAGCAGCTCGATCAAAGTAAATCCCTTACTTGCAGCCTTGCTGCTCTTCATGCTCTTCCTCCAGGCCTGCGCGAATGACTGGACCATGGCCTCTTCCATGCAAGAATCCGTCCACTCCCTTGGAACCACTTGCGGGCCAGCCGCGGCGGGATGGCGTGACACTCCCGCAGTCATCGGAGCGCCGCCGCCGACTGCGATTTGGCGCCGGCTGTCGGCAGCCGTCGACCGGGTGATCAGGGCGTTTTGCTCAGTTGCCGGCGCAGCCGGCCATCTCCTAAGCTGCGATCTCGAAGGACTTGCAGAGCGCGCCCGCCAGGGCAGACAGGATTGCCGATGTCGGATCATCACCGGACCTTTCGCCGCGCCGTCGAGGCGGCCGATCTCGACGCCATGATGGCCTGCTTTGCCGACGGCGCCGCACTGCAGAGCCCGATCAGCTTCAAGCCGTTTCTCGGGCGCGATGCGATCCGCATCTTGCTGTCGATCCTGCTGCAAGTCTTCCGCGATTTTCGCTACACGGACGAGCTCACCGCCGGTGACGGCACCGCGGCGCTGATCTTCCGCACCCGCGTCGGCGAGCGCGAAGTACAAGGCCTCGACCTGATCCGCTTCGACGGCGACGGCAAGATCGCCGAGCTGACCGTCATGGTGCGACCGCGCTCGGGCAGCGAGGCGCTGCTCGCCGAAGTCGGCCCGCGGCTCGCCGCAATCCTCGCCGATCCACACGCATGAAGGTCGAGGAGCTGCTGGCGCAGTTGAGTCGCGACGAGAAGGCCGCGCTCACTGCCGGCGTCGACATGTGGACGACGGCGCCGGTACCGCGTCTCGGTATCCCGGCGCTCAAGATGACCGACGGCCCAAACGGCGCTCGCGGCGCCGCGCTGCTCGGCGCCGGTGCCGCTACCGCGGCGTGCATCCCGTGCGGCTCGGCGCTCGGCGCGACGTGGAACACGACCCTGGTCGAGCGGCTCGGCCGCATGCTCGGCGAGGAAGCGCGCAGCAAGGGCTGCAGGGTTCTGCTGGCGCCGACGATCAATCTGCACCGCTCGCCGCTCGCCGGCCGCAACTTCGAGTGCTACTCGGAGGATCCGATCCTCACCGGGCAACTCGCCGCCGCCTTCGTTCGCGGCGTGCAGTCGCGCGGCGTCGCCGCTACTGCCAAGCACTTCGTTGCCAACGACAGCGAGCACGAGCGCTACACGACCAGCTCGGTGGTCGACGAGCGGACGCTGCGCGAGATCTATCTGCAGCCGTTCGAGATGGCAGTCCGCGACGGCGGCGTCCTCGCCGTGATGACCGGCTACAACCGCTTGAACGGCGAGTACTGCTCGGAGAGCGAGCGCCTGCTGCAGGAGCTGCTCAAGGACGAGTGGGGCTTCGCCGGGGTGGTGATGAGCGATTGGTTCTCGGCCGGCGACACCGTCCTGTCGGGGCGCGCCGGGCTCGACCTGCAGATGCCCGGCCCGGCCCGCTTCTTCGGCCCGCCCCTCGCCGCGGCGGTCGAGGCAGGCTCGGTGCCCGCGACGGCGCTCGACGACAAGGCGCGCCGACTGCTGCACCTCATCGACCGGCTCGACGCGTGGCGCGATGAGCCTCCGGGCGAGGAGGAATCGATCGACCGGCCCGAGCATCGCGCTCTCGCGCGCGAGGCGGCGTGCGAGGCGGCAGTGCTGCTCGCCAACGACGGCATCCTGCCGCTACGTGCAACCGAGCTCCGCTCGATCGCCGCGATCGGTCCCGGCTGGGCGAGCGCCAACCTGATGGGCGGCGGCTCGGCGCAATTGCGGCCGCACTACCGCATCGCACCGATCGAGGAGCTGCGCCGTCGCACCGCCGAGAGTATCGAGGTCATCCACGAGCCGGGCTGCATCATCGATCGCACGACACCGCCGCTCGGACGCGCACACGTGCGCACGCCGAATGGCGAGCCCGGCCTCGATGTCGAGATCTTCGCCAGCGACGACTGGAGCGGCGCGGCCGTGCATCGCACGCGCGTCGACGATGGCCGCCTGTTTTTCTTCAGCGCCCCCGCCTCCGGCGTCGATGCGGACAACTTCTCGCTGCGCGCGAGGGGCGAGCTGATCGCAGATCGCACGGGCGCACACACCTTCACGCTCTCGCAGGCGGGCGGCGCCCGCCTGTCGATCGACGGCCGCGTCGTCCTCGACGGGTTCGCCGCGCCGCCGCCGGCGGGAGAGGCCTACTTCGGAATGGCGAGTCAGGAGATGGTCACCGAGATCGAGCTCGCGGCCGGCGCCGCGGTGAGCATCGCTCTCGAGTATTCCAGCCGTGAGTCGTTCTTTCTGCGCGGCGCCTCGATCGGCTATCGGCCGCCGCGCGGCGAGGACCCGATCGGCGAAGCGGCCGCGGCGGCGGCGCGTGCCGACGTCGCCGTGCTGCTGGTAGGCACCGATCACGAATGGGAAACGGAAGGCCGCGATCGCCGCTCGATGGATCTGCCCGGCGAGCAGAACGAGCTGATCGAGCGGGTCCTGGCGGCCAATCCGAACACCGTGGTCCTGGTCAACGCCGGCGCGCCGGTGACGATGGACTGGTCAGACCGAGCGCGCGCCTGCCTCTGGGTGTGGCTGGGCGGCCAGGAGATGGCCGGCGCCATCTGCGACGTCTTGTTCGGCGACGCCGAGCCGACCGGCCGACTGCCGACGACGATCCCTCTGCGTCTCGAGCACAATCCGTCGTTCTCAAACTTCCCGGCCGAGAACGGGGAAATCCTCTACGGCGAGCGATCGCTGATCGGCTACCGATGGTACGACACGCGCGCCATGCCGACGCGCTTTCCCTTCGGGCATGGCCTCTCGTACACGACCTTCGACATCGGCTCGCCCCTCCTCACGCCCGGCGACGAGGGTGCGCCCGAATTTCGGGTAACGCTCGAAGTGACCAATACCGGCACCCGCCGCGGCGCCGAAGTCGTTCAGTGCTACGTCGCCGCGCGCGACGCCGTGCTGATGCACCCGGCCAAAGAGCTGCGCGCCTTCGCCAAGGTCTGGCTGGAGCCCGGCGAGTCGAAGGAAGTGACTCTCCATCTGCCGGCGCGCGCCTTCGCCCACTGGGATCCGTGCTTCACCGGGCGGGCCGCGCTCGCCGACAAGATGGGCGACGTCGCCGCGATGCTGCCAGGCGGCGCCAGCCGCGAGGGCCGCACCATCGCGGGCTGGTATGTCGACGCCGGCCGCTACGACGTCTTGATCGGCCGCTCCGCGGCGCAGATCCTGCACAGCGCC
>CADEER010000029.1:0-27375 GCA_902826395.1 uncultured bacterium | reverse complement strand
AAGAGCCGGGAGGCGCTGCACTCGCTGTTGCGTCTGATCGAAGAGATCGACGCGCGCTGGCTGGGGCCGGAATGGGGCATCGGTGACACCGCCTCCGTCGCGGAGGGCACGCACGCTCTGCTGCACCTCCTGCAAGGGGGGCTGTACACCTTCTACGAGGACGATGCCGCGCATCCGCGCTTTCGCCGGATCGTCTCGCCGACCCGCAAGTTCACCGGAGACAACGCCGACGCCATCTACTTCGACACGGCGATCGACCCGGCGCGCGCCTATCGCGTCCGCGGCGAAACCGCCGGCGCGGTGTACGTTTCGCTGACCATCGAATCGGGCGCCCAGGAAGGCCGCTTCGGCAGCCGCACCGCCGGCGTCATCAACGACACCGACTTCGACGTCGACCGCGACGGTTGCTTCGAGATCTACTTCGGCGGGCCGCGGCGCGAGCGCAACTGGATCGCACTGCCTGCCGACGCGGCGCGCATCACGACGCGCCACTACTTCGAGGAAGAGACGGCCGCGGCCGCCAATCCCGCAAAACTCATCCGACTCGAGATCGACGTGCTCGGTGACCCACCGCCGCCGCCACCACCGCCGCACGACGAAGGGGTCGCGGCCGGCATCGAGCGGGTCGCCAACTTCCTGCGCACTCGCACCCTCGACATGGGCCCGCCGGGCAGCCGCGAGCAGCCGTCGTTCGTGTCGGTGACGCCGAACCAGTTCCCGCCGCCGGTCAAACCGGGCGACTTCGCCCTCGCCGCCGCCGACGCCGCCTACAGCATGGCGCCGTTCGTCCTCGGCCCCGACGAGGCACTGGTCATCGACGCGCGCTGGCCGCGCTGCCGCTGCGCCAACGTGTCGCTGTGGAACCGCCACATGCAGACCTTCGACTACGCATATCGCCATGCATCGCTGAACCGCCGCCAGACTGTCGCCGACGCCGATGGCCGCTTCCGCATGGTGATCGCACACAGCGACCCGGGAGTGCCGAACTGGCTCGACACCGAAGGCCGCGCTTTCGGCATGGTCTTCTGGCGCTTCATGTTGCCGGAGGGAGAGATCGAGACGCCGCGCGCCCGGGTGGTGAAGATGGCGGATCTGTGAATGCCGGAATGTCGGGAATCGGAGCGTCGGAATGGGACCAGTGAACCGTGAACCGTGAACCGTGGGACGAGGCTCCCAGTCAAAGCCCACGGTTCACGGTTCACCGTTCACGTTTAATGGTTCACGACACTCGACTCCCGATTCCCGACGCGCGCCGCGCGTCCCGACATCAGCGGCAGATCCAGATACGTCCGAATCCCCGGCGCCGCCTGACACACGTACGGGATCGCGTTGACGCAGTTCATCGCCGTCGCGACGATTCCGGGGTTGCGTTTCAGGCCGGCGGCGACTGATTCGGGGTGAACGCCGTGCACGGCGAGGCGCACTGGCGGATCGCCGGTGATCTCCACCTCGAAGCGCTCGCCCTCTTCGCCGAAGCTCCACGCCGGCTCGAGGTGTTGCTCGCCCATCAGCCAGTTCACCGCCGCGGTGATCAACGGCTCACCGTCGACCAGGCCCTGCCAGACGAAGCGCTGCGCCGCGACGCGACCGGGCGGGATTGGACCGATCGGCGAATCGATGGGAGACGTCGCCACCGCGACTTCGTGTACGGTGCGCTTCTCGGGGTCGAGGCGCACGCCCAGGCCCGCCGCGACCATGTCGATCGACTGGCCGAAGCCGATGCCGAGGATCTGCGGCATGATGCTCGAGCGCGCTTCCTGCGGTGTCTTGCCGAACAGCATGATGTCGCCAACGACTTGCGGCGCCGCGTAGGTGCGGATGTCGGAGAACTCCTCGGCGCGCACGTGCGTGATGGCGCGCGAGAACGAGCTGGCGACCAGCGGCAGGCGCTCGGTGATGCCGCCGGGATGAATGCCCGATCCGTGCAGTGTCGAGGCACCGCGCTCGCACGCTGCCTCGATGTCGGCGATGTCGGTGCGAGGCGTGGAACCGAACGGATACACCCAGCCGAGCGGTGTGACGACGTTGCAGCCTGACTCGAGGATCCGTACCACCTCGTCGCGCTGCGCCATCAGCGGGCTGTAGAGAACGCAGTCCGGTTGCAGCGCCAGCAGCCGCTCGACGTCGCGCGTCGCCGTTACGCCGAGCGCACCGATGCCGGCGATTTCACCGGCGTCGCGCCCTTCTTTGTCGGCGTCATGCACCCAGCAACCGACCAGCTCCAGTTGCGGGTGCGAAACGATGCCCTGGATGGCGGCGCGACCGACGCCGCCGGTAGCCCACTGGACGACGCGATAGGTCATGCGACGCCCAGCGAGTCAGACGCTCAGCGGCGCGGACCGCCGCTGTTCTGCGGGCGGAAGTACCCGTCGGCCGAAGTCGAGCCGCGCACCATCTTGGTGCTCGCCATCGGCGGGGCGACGAAAAGCATCCGGTCGTAAGCCCGCTTGATGCGGTTGCGCAGCTCGTGTCGCTTGACCGGGTCTTCCTGGGAGCTCACCAACGCCTCGACCGGGATGGTGACGGTCTTGGTCTTCTCGCGCTTTACCAGGGTCAACGCCACACCGGGCTTGTCACCATCGACCAGCGACGTGTGGTAGTCGATCTTCCTGTGGATGCTGCGGATGATGGTGCGAAGATTCTTGTTGGCATCTTCGAGCGCGATCTTCATGGGGCCTCCTCGCCGCCGCCATTCAGGCGCCGGGCAATCCGCGATCCCTATCCGCGACACCCGCCGTGAGTCAACTGGGGCGAACGAGAATATCCAGGGGTCGGGGGCCAGGGGTCGGGGATCAGGGGATGTAGGGAGCTGTCTGATGCGGTTCAAAGGCCTCACCCCCAGCGAGCGAAGCGAGCATGTGATGTAGGACCTGTGTGACGCGTCAGGGCCTCCCCCGTCCATCCCGCGTAGCGAGCGAAGCGAGGGACCGCCCGGGCCATGCGAGCCACGCCCCCGACCCGGAGTTGAAAACCACCCTTGGCGCGGGCACAGAGCTGGGCGTGAGCGATCGACCGAGCTTTCTCCGCCTCGCCCTGCGGCGCCACACTGTCATCCGGTCGCTCAAGGTCGCCGCGGTGATCGGAACCGTGCTCGGCGCCATCAATCACTACGACATGTTCCTGTCCGGCGACTTCCAACCGCGCCGCGTCGCCCAGCTCCTGGTCACCTACGTCGTGCCCTACTGCGTCGCCACCTACGGCGCCGTGATGGAAGCCATGCGCGCGAGGTGAAGCCCAATGAGCTACGCGCTGATCCGATGGGATCAGCCTTGGGACTGCAGGTCCGCCAGCTTTGCTACACTACAACGCGGCTCGGGGTGGGCGTCGGCGCGGACCCAGCGGACGCACATGGTGCCGCGCGTGTGGCCGGCGGTGTCGATCCAGTTCTCGGCGCCGGGGTCGGTGGCGGCAACCGTCAGGCGTACTGAGCCGTCGGGGCGCACAACGGCGCTGCCGTTGTTCACGTGGGTGCGGCGGAAGCGGTACTCGAGGGATTCCGCCCAGACGTTGCCGAGTTGGAAGTTCCAGTAGTCGCAACGCGGCGGTGTCAGGTCGATGACCAGCGCCTCGTCGTCGGCTAGCTGCCAGCGGCCGAGCCAGATGCGGATGTTCGGATCACCGCCGACCAGGCGGTGCTGCTCCTCGCTCGGCAGATGGAAGTGGTTGACCGGCGCGTGATTGTCGAAGTCCACCATCCAGTCGGCGAACCACTGCGCGCAGCCGATGGCGTACATCGCGGCGCCCATGAGCTGACCCGCCGCTGCAGCGGGGTCGAGCGGCGGCGGCGGACCGAACGCTTCCAGGCACTCGATGCGCAGGTCGGCCGGCTGCTCGCGCAGGCGATCGAGGAAGGTCTGGCGCACCAGGATCTGCGAGGTCTGCGGCGTCATGCGCAGCCAGTTGCCCGGCTGCTCGGTCTGGCTGGCGATGATTTCGAAGCTGCCGTCGGGGCCGAGTTGCAGCTCGGAGTCGTTGAGATGGCCGGCTCCGCCGGCGATCGAGTCGCGGGCGGCAAAGTTCTGGCTCTGCGCCGCGAACGACAGATAGTGGATGGTGCCGCGCCGGCCGGTGACGCGGTACGTGTAGCGGCCGCTGACCGTCGCCGAGACGTAGTAATTGTCGGGGTTGTCGAGGCCCATCTTCACGCCGTCCGGCATGGCGCGGAAGACGGGATAGCGCGCTCCGGCGCGCTCGCCGAAGGCCATCAAGCCGGCGCGCAGCAGACGGCCGAGGTAGCGATGCCCCTCGGCGATCTCGAGCGGCGACGCTGCGATGTCGCGGCGCTGCAGGATGTCTCCCGCCTTGCGCAGCAGGTCGCAGAACTCGTTCCATGCCTCGCCGCTTTCCAGCTTCGCTACTGCGTCATCGGTCATCGCTTCTCACACAGATCGGCGCAGAAGAAACATTTCATTGCCCTCTCCCTAACCCTCTCCCGGAGGGAGAGGGGACCGTCGGCGGTTCGCGTGCGGGGAAAACGATTTCTTTCAGCGGGCGGCGGAGAGCTCGGTGGCGAGCTTCTGCGACATCTTGTAGTCGGCCTTGCCGTTGGGGCCGCGGAAGACCTGCTCGACGGTGTAGATCTCCTTCGGCACCTTGTAGCCGGCGATCTTGCTGCGGCAGTGCTCGCGCAGCTCGGCTTCGTCGAGCTTGCGGCCGGGCTCCGTCGACACCAGCGCCACGACGCGCTGGCCCCAGTTGGTGTCGTCGACGCCGACCACAACCGCGTCGTACACGCCCTCGTGCGATTTGAGGGCGTTCTCCACCTCTTCGATGAAGACCTTCTCGCCGCCGCTGTTGATGCACACCGAGCCGCGGCCGAAGATCACGATCGTCCCGTCCTCGCGCACCGTGGCGATGTCGCCGGTGATCGAGTACCGCTCGCCGTCGATCTCGACGAAAGTCTCGGCCGACTTCACCGGATCGCCGTAGTAGCCGACCGGCACGTGGCCGCGCAGCGCCACCTTGCCGTAGACGCCGGAGCCGGGCTCCACCGGACGCAGATCGTCACCCAGCACCGTGGTGCGGTCGTTCATCGCGAAGGTCAGTCCCTGTCCGAAGCTCTTGTGGTCGCCGCCGCCGCGGCCCTGGAAGCCGGTCTCGGTCGAGCCGTAGTTGTCGAGCATCATGCAGTTCGGCAGGTAGCGCTTCAGCTTGTCCTTCACCGGCTCGGAAAAGATCGCGCCCGCCGAGCCGATCACGAAGACGCTCGAGCAATCGATCTTCGAGGTCGCGGCCTTGCGCTCGAGCGCGTCGGCGATCGGGCGAGCCATCGCATCGCCGACCAGCGAGATGCTGATGATCTTCTCCTCGTCGATCAGCCGCACGATGTCGTCAGCGTCGAATCGCTTCTGGTAGACGATGCGGTTGCCGGCGATCAGCGAGATGAACGTCGCGAGCTGGGCTGCGCCGTGGATGAGCGGCGCGGCGATCATCATCGCCAGGCCGGCGCCGCCCTGCACCGCCTTGGCGACGAGCTGGTCGAGGTCGTCGATGTCGGCGCCGATCGGATCGCCGGCGCCGAAGCACGCGAAATAGGCAGCGCGATGCGGCCACATCACGCCCTTGGGCATCCCGGTCGTGCCGCCGGTGTAGATGATGAACAGGTCGTCGTTGCTGCGCCCCGTGAAATCGCGCGTCTCCGCGCCCTCGCGCACCGCCGCCTCGAAATCGACCGCGCCGATCGGCTCGACCGGCGCGCCCGAGCCGTCTTCGACGTAGAGGAAGAGATCGAGCCCCGCGCAGCGATCGCGGACCCTGGCGATGCGCTCGGCGAACTCGCGATGGTGCACGACGGCGCGCAAGTCGGCATTGCCGAACAGGTAGGCGAGCTCGTCGTCGACGTAGCGGTAATTGATGTTGATCGGCACCGCCGAGATCTTGAACGCCGCGATCATGGTCGTGACGTACTCGATGCTGTTGTACATGTACGTGCCGATGTGATCGCCCTTGCCGAGGCCGCGGCTGCGGAAGAAGTTGGCCAGGCGAGTAGCGCGGCGATCGAGCTCGGCGTAGGTCACGCGCTGGCCGTCGCAGACGATGGCGACGTTGTCCGGCACCGCGTCGGCGATGGCTTCGAACAAATCCGCGATCTGGTAGCTTTCCATTACATCTCCGTCTGGTCTTCCGGCGTCAGCCTTCCGCGCCGGACTCGCGCTGTACGTCGAGCGCGTCGAAATAAAACTGAAACCGCTCACGAAGCGCATCGGGCCGCAAGCCGAAGTCGGCAAGTCGGTAGTCCACCCTGCCGAGGCGTCCCCGCGGATGCGCGGCCAGGTAGCGATCCATCGCGGCGCGCGAGGCGGCGTCGAGCGGCTGCCCGGCGACGCCGTAGATCGCCTCGACGATCGCCATGTCGTCGCGCATGTAGTCGTGGAAGAGGACGTCGAGCGAGCGATCGGCGGCGAGGCGCGGGCGATCTCGCAGGCAGGCGCGCAGCATCTCCTCGGTGTTGTCGACCCACAGCCGCCCGACGGCGGCGAGGTCGATCCGCTCGCGGCTCATCCGCATCCCGTACGCCATCATCGTCGCGCTGGACGCGATCACCGGCAGCGGATCGCGGTGCGTCAGCACGACGGTGGCATCGGGGAACGTGTCGATCAGCGGCCCGAGCTGCTCGATGTGCTGTGGCGATTTCATCACCCAGCGCTGTCCGCCGCGCAGCCAGGTGAGCACGCGCAGCACCCGCTTCAGGTACGCGTAGTGGGGGCGCTGGTCGCGGCTCCGGTAGTAAGCGCGCCAGGCGGGGATGTACATCATCGCGTCGAACAGCATGGTCGAGAAGTCGATCGCCAGCAGTTGGATCTCCTCGTGCGCGTGGTCGACGGTCATCTCGTGCATGCGCTCGAAATACGGGATCACCTGCGCCTGGAACATCAGCGCCATCTCGCAGCGGTCGCGGCGCGGATCGACTTCGGCCGCCACCGCCCGCTCGGCCTCCGGCAGCACCGGTTCGAGGCTCTCCCAGTACGGCAGGTAGCGCAGATGCGGATCGGCGGAGAGAAGGTTGTGCAGGTGCGTCGTGCCGGTGCGCTGCAGGCCGGCGATGACGATCGGCGCTTCGATCTCGACGTCGAGGATCTCCGGATAGGTGGAGATGAGGTTCTCGACGAGCAGCCGATTGCGCGCCAGTTGCACGAGAAACATGGCGATGCTGACGCGCCCGAAGGCGCTGAGCCCGGCCGACTCTCCGATCGCCGCCAGCAACGCCGCGAGCGGCTGGCGAAACGAATCGTCACCGAAGTCGTGCAATCCGGTCTGCTCACTCGCCTGCTCGAGGATCCAGTCCTCTTCGAGCGACACCGGTCCGGTCATGTCGACGGCGGCGCGCATCATCGCCACGGCGTCGGCGGACAACCGCGGCGCGGCGAGATCGCTGATTCTGACGTCCGCTGGTCGCACGGCTACTCGAGTGGAACGGGCGCCTCAGGCGATGCGCGAAGCGCGGCCCTTCCAGTACTCGTCCTTGAGGAGCCGTTTGTAGAGCTTGCCGGTAGGGTGGCGCGGCAACTCGGCGCGGAAGTCGATGCTGCGCGGGCATTTGACGTCGGCGAGATGGGCCCGGCAATAGGCGATCAGCTCGGCCGCGAGCTCGGGGCCCGCCTCCGCCATGTCGGCCGGCTGCACGACGGCCTTCACTTCCTCGCCGAAGTCCTCGTTGGGAATGCCGAAGACGGCGACGTCCTGCACTTTGGGGTGCATCGTGAGGACGTTCTCGGTTTCCTGCGGATAGACGTTCACACCGCCGGTGATGATCATGTTGGCCTTGCGATCGGTGAGGTAGAGAAAGCCGTCGGCGTCGACGCGGCCGATGTCGCCGAGCGTGCTCCAGCCGTTCGGCAGAAAAGTCGCCGCGGTCTTCTCCGGGTCGTTGTGATACTGGAAGCGCTGCAGGCTTCCCTCGCCGAAGTAGACGCCGCCCTCCTCGCCGACCGGCAGCTCTTCGCCCTGATCGCCGACGATGTGCACCTGGCACTGGATCGGCCGGCCGACCGTTCCCTTGTGCGCCAGCCAATCGGCGGAGTTGCAATACACGAAGCCGTTGCCCTCGGTGCCCGCGTAGTACTCGTGGATGACCGGTCCGAACCACTCGATCATCTGCTCCTTCACCGGGATCGGGCAAGGCGCCGCGGCGTGGATGGCGAACTCGAGGCTCGACACGTCGTAGCGCGCGCGCACCTCCGGCGGCAGCTTCAGCATGCGGACGAACATCGTCGGCACCCACTGGCTGTGGGTGACGCGGTGGCGTTCGATCAGCGCCAGCGCCTGCTCGGCGTCGAAGCGCTCCATGACCACCACGGTACCGCCGAGCCGGTGGAACTGCGTGCAGTAGCGCAGCGGCGCCGCGTGATAGAGCGGAGCCGGCGACAAGTACACCGAGTCGGGACCGCCGCCGAACAGGAGCGCCACCAGATTGGTCAGCCCTTCGCCGCGGCCGAGCGGCGCGCCCTGAAACGACGGCTTCACGCCCTTCGGCCGCCCCGTGGTGCCCGAGGAGTACAGCATCGGCTGGCTCTCGACCCGATCGGGCAGCGGCTCGTTGGGAAACTCGGCGATCGCATCCTCGAACGAGTCGAAGCCGGGCAGCGCGCCGCCGACGCTGAGAAGGCGGTCGAGTCGCTGCAAGGTGCCGCCGATCCGCTCCAACTGCTCCGCCTTGTACGGGCTCGACAGGAAGGCGCGGCTGCCGCTGTCCTCGATGATGTAGACGAGCTCTTCCGAGGTCAGCCGCGAGCTGATCGCGGTGTAGTACAACCCGGCGTAGTGCGCGCCCCACATGATCGGCAGGAACTCGGCGCGATTCTCGAGGCAGAAGGCGATGTGATCGCCCTGGCGCAGCCCGGCGGCGCGGAACAGCCGCGACAGGCGGTTGGCGGTTGCGTCGAGCTGCGCGTACGTGACGACCTCGCCGCTGTCGCCCATCACGACTGCCGGCTTGTCGGGCGTCCGCTCGGCCCAGGTGCCAGGGAAGCGAGTCAGATCATCGTCGGACATGCGCTGCTCCCCCGATCGGCGCATGACTGGTGCGGGCGCCGCCGCGCGCCGATGCGGCGCGCGGCGGCGTTGATTTCGTCAAACACGACCGGCGCGCAGGGCGGCGATGCGGTCGTCGAGGCTCGGGTGGGTCGCGAACAGATGCGCGATGCCGCCCATGCGGCGGCCCGAGATGCCAAACGCCGCGAGCTGTTCGGGCAACTGCGCCTCGGCGCCGCCTTTGAGGCGTTCGAGCGCGGCGATCATCTTCGGCGCTCCAGCGAGGCGGGCGCCACCGGCATCGGCGCGATACTCGCGCTGCCGCGAGAACCAGTAGACGACCAAGCTGGCGAGAATGCCGATCGCGATCTGGGCGACGATCGAGGTGATGTAGAACGCCGGTCCGACGCCGCGCTCGGTCTTGAACACGACTCTGTCGACGACGAAGCCGACTACGCGCGACAAGAAGATCACGAAGGTGTTCACGACGCCCTGAATGAGCGCCAGGGTCACCATGTCGCCGTTGGCGACGTGGCTGATCTCGTGCGCGAGAACCGCCTCGACTTCGTCCTTGTTCATGTTGTGCAGCAGGCCCGTGCTGACCGCCACCAGGGAGGAATCCTTGCGGGCGCCGGTTGCGAACGCATTGGGCGCGGGCGAGTCGAAGATGGCGACTTCGGGCATGCCGATCCCCGCGACCTTGGCCTGCGTCCGCACAGTGTCGACGAGCCACTGCTCGGTCTGCGACGACGGATTGTCGATGACCTGCGCGCCGGTCGACATCTTGGCGATCCACTTCGACATCATCAGCGAAATGAAGCTGCCGCCCATGCCGAAGACGGCCGAAAACACCAGCAGCGACCACATGTCGAGACCGATGCCCTCGCGATCGAGAATCCCCTCCACACCGAGCAACTGCAGCGTGATCCCCAGCACCACCATGATGGCGATGTTGGTCATCAGGAACAGAACGATACGCTTCATTTTGGGACCTCCGGAGTTTGGTACCGCTGCAGCTTACCGGAAGGGCCATGGCGGCGCGAGCGCGCGGCCCTGGCCGGGAACAGGGAACAGGGAACTGGAGGCGTTGGACGTGCTCAAGCCAAAGCTCCGACATCAAAGCGCCAGCGCCCGCTTTGGGCCGCGCGCGCGGAGCGAGCGCTTTGGGCCGGCCGCTGGCCGAGCTGGCGGCTAGCCGTCAGCTCAGCCAGCGGCCCAGTCGGGTTCCCCAGAGGATGCGGATGAACTTCTGCATCCCGTCTTCCTGCTTGCGGGTGTACGGATAGCCGCCCTGGATTTTGCCGGTGCCCTTCTTGTCGGCGAGGATCGGCTGGGCGTGGCAGTAGCCGCGCAGGCCTTCCGGGCCGTTGACCTGGCCGAGGCCGCTGGTCTTGCGGCCGCCGAACGGCGCTTCGGGGATGCCGTAGGTGATGGTCATGTCGTTGATGCAGACGCCGCCGGTGTGGATGCGGCTGGCGATGGCGATCCCCTTCTCGACGTCCTTCGTCCACACCGTGCCGTTGAGGCCGTAGTCGGACTCGTTGGCGAGGCGAATCGCTTCCTCCTCGTCGCGCACCTTCTTGATTGCCACGATCGGGCCGAAGGTCTCGGCGGTCATGATCTCCATGCCGTGGTCGACGTCGGTGAGCACGGTCGGCTCGAAGAACAGCCCCTTCAAAGCGGGGTTGCGGCGGCCGCCGGCACGCACCACGGCGCCCTTGGCGCGCGCGTCGGCGACATGCGACTCGATGATGTCGAGCTGGCGGTCCCAGAATACGGCGCCGACGTCGAACTCGCCGTGATCGCTCTGGCGCAGCGCCTTCACCTGCTCGACCACGTTGGCAACGAACGCGTCGTACACCGACTCGACGACGTAGATGCGCTCCGTCCCGCAACAGTAGTGACCGGTGTTCATGCACGACCCGATCACGGCACCGGCCGCGGCGCGGTCGAGGTCGGCGTCGGCGCAGACGATCATCGCGTCCTTGCCGCCGAGCTCGAGCGTGAACGGAACCAGTCGCCGCGCGCATGCCTCGGCGACTCGGCGGCCGGTGGCGACACTGCCGGTGAAGGACACCTTGTCGACGCCGCTCTCGATGAGCGCGGCGCCGGTCTGCCCGTCGCCCTGCACCACCTGGTACAGGTTCTCGGGAAACCCGGCATCGCGGGTCATGCTCTCGAGGATCAACGCCGACAGCGGCGTCACCTCGGACGGCTTGTGGACGACGGCGTTGCCGGCCATCAGCGCCTGAGCCAGGGGCACCGCCGCCAGCACCACCGGCCCGTTCCACGGCGTGATCAGCCCCACCACCCCGAGCGGCTGATAGACGATGCGCAACGTCTTCGTCAGGCGCATGACGCCGTGCATCTTGCGCTTCTGCGGCGACAACACCTCGGCCGCGTGCTTGGCGTAGTACGCGATCGCGTCACACGGCGAGTACACCTCCATGGCGATCGCCTCGCTGCGCGCCTTGCCGGTCTCGGCGATGACGGCGTCGATGATCTCGTCCTGCCGGCGCACGAACTGATCGACCAGCCGCCAGAGGTAAGCGGCGCGTTCGTCGAACGACAGGCGCGCCCACTGCTGCTGGGCCCGGCGCGCCCGCTCGACGGCGGCGCTCACCTCCGCGGCCGAACGACACTCGAACTCGCCAATCGGCTCGAGGGACGCGGGGCTGCGCACCAACATGCGCCGCCGCTCACCGGTGCTTTCCACTGCTTCGACGATCGCCATACTCGCCTCACTCCCGTTGAAATCCACCCGGCCGCCGGCCGGGCATTCGCGCACAGTAAATGAAACGGGCGTTTGGGGAAACGGGCCGGCATAAGCCGGCGGGGGACCGTCCAACCGGGCCAGAAGTTCGCCGTTGTGATCGGGCAATCATCGGCTACCGTGTACGCAGAAGTACGGACCCCAGGGAACGCATGGCGATACGCAAGCAGCGTGTGCTGGTCGTCGAAGACCAGTCGGAAATCCGCATCATCATAGAGTGGGCCCTCAGGAAGGGCGCCTACGACGTGGAGAGTGCGCAGAGCGCCCGGCAGGCGCTGCGCATGATCGAGCAGCAGCATTTCGACCTCATCCTCACCGACCTGGCGATGCCGGTGATGAGCGGCATCGAGCTGATCGAGCAGGTGCGCGCCAATCCCGAGCGCGGTCGCACGCCGATCGTCGCGGTTACGGCGCACGGCTGGGATCAGATGGCGCTGCACGCCCGGGCGGTCGGTTGTGACGGTGTCATCCAGAAGCCGATCGATCCGAAGGCCCTGCGCGCCGAAGTCGACAAGTACATGCGCGGCTGGCGCTTTGCCGACGGCTTCGAGCCGGCCGACTGAGCGCTACCCTCGGTTGACTCGACCGTCGCCGCCCTCTATCAACACCGGGCGGGGTGGAGCAGTCCGGTAGCTCGTCGGGCTCATAACCCGAAGGTCGGAGGTTCAAATCCTCCCCCCGCAACCTTCGCGAAGCCCCGCTCTCGAGCGGGGCTTCTTGCGTTCTGGGCCCTTCCTACAACCCGACCGCGACGCGCAGTGCCGCGACTTCGGCCTCGCTGAGCGGCCGCAGTTGTCCCGGCGGCAGGTTGCCCAGCTTCAGCGGGCCGATGCGGACGCGCTGGAGCTTGTCGACTGGCAGCCGCACCGCCTCGCACATGCGCCGGATCTGGTGGTTCTTGCCTTCGGAGATACTCATCTCGAGCCAGGTCTTGCGCCCGACCTCGTCGAGGACCCGCACCGCCGCCGGTGCGGTGACGCCGTCTTCGGCCAGGCGAACGCCGGCCCGCAAGTGGGCGAGCACCTCGTCGTCGGGGCGGCCGTGAACCTTCACGCGGTAGGTCTTTTCCACGTGGTAGCGCGGATGTGTCAGGCGCAGTGCCAGGTCGCCGTCGTTGGTCAATAACAGCAGCCCGGACGACTGGAAATCGAGCCGGCCGACCGGAAAGACACGCTGCCTCACGCGCCGTGTGAAGTCGGCGATGCTCTGCCTTCCCTCCGGATCGTCGAGCGTCGTCACCACGCCGACGGGCTTGTGGAACGCCAGGTAGACGTGCGCCTGGCGGGCACCGATCTGCTTGCCGTCGACCGCGACGCGATCACGGCGGGGATCGGCGCGGGCGCCGAGCTCGGTGACGACCTTACCGTTCACCGACACCCGACCGTCGCGAATCAAATCCTCGGCAGCGCGCCGCGAGGCGATGCCGGCGGCGCTGAGGATCTTCTGCAAGCGCGCCGGTCCGACAGCCGCCGGCGCTCGGCGGAGCACCGCACGCGGCCCGCGCTGGTCGCGGGCCGTGCGTGCGGCACCGGCATCAGAAGTCTTCGTCGTCCTCGCCGTCGTCGTCTTCGTCCTCGTCCTCGTCGTCCTCGTCGTCGAAGTCGAAGTCGTCGTCGCCCTCGTCGTCCTCGGCCTCGTCGTCCCCGCCCTCGTCATCCTCGTCGAAGTCGTCGTCGAAGTCGTCGTCGTCCTCGGCGTCCTCGTCTTCCTCGTCGAATTCTTCGTCTTCCTCGTCTTCGTCGTCGTCCTTGCGCCCGAGGGACCGCGGCGCTTCGACGGGCGTTTCTTGGCCATCGTGCTGTGCTCCGTTCTCCGACGCCGCGACTGTCTCCACGACGTCGTCGCCGGCCGCGACGGCGACCATCACCTCCTGGCCGTCGTCGTCGATGTCCACTTCGCTCTCGGGCTCCGGCACCGGACCGATCTCCTTGAGCGTCGGCAGATCCTTCAGGTCCTTGAGGCCAAACGTCTCCAGAAATTCGGCCGTCGTCGCATACAGCAGCGGGCGCCCCACCGCCTCCTTGCGGCCATCGATCTTGATCAGCCGCTGGGCGAGTAGGGTGTTGATCGCGCTGTCTGCATCGACGCCGCGGATCGCCTCGATCTCGCCGCGCGTCGCGGGCTGTTTGTAGGCGACGATCGAAAGTGTCTCGAGTGCGGCACGGCCGAGCCGAGCCGGCTTCTCGCGCAGCAACGCACGGACGAACTTGGCGTTGGCCGGGGCGGTGCGCAGTTGGAATGCTCCGCCGACTTCGACCAGATGGATGCCCCGGGCGCCGCCGTACTGATCGGCGAGGCGCCGCAGCGACGCTCGAACATCCTTGGCGAGCGGCCCGCTGCGGATCGAGTCGCACATCCGGCGCACCGTCAGGGGCGCTCCGGCGGCGAGCAACAAGCTCTCGACGATCGAATCGAGGCGCTCGCCCTGCAGCGACTCGCCTTCGCCCTCGCCGCGATCGTCATCCGCGACCGCCTCGCCGTCGCCGTCGCCGTCGTGCTGAGGCGCGTCGGCGTCGTCGCCCTGTTCCGATTCCCTGGCCTCGACGACGTCATCCGCGTCGTCGCCCGCCGGCTCTCCTGCGAGCAAGTCCGTATGCAGTTCGCCTTCCGATCCTCGAAGCGCGCTCCACGGCATCTCGTTTACGGCCTCGCGGCCCTGAATTTGCTCCACCTTCTCCTCCTGCGTTGTCAGTGTGGGAACGGCCTCGGCGGCATCCTCGCGGGCAAGCCGCCGTATCGGCACCACGCGCGCACCGTCATCCGCTCGATTGCCGCTCGCGGCGGCGCGGCGATGGCGCGTCGGCCCCGCGAACGAGACCACCTTGCTCTGTCCAGCGAGCGGCACTCCGGCCGCCGAGTGTGCCTCCGCTTCGCCGGCGACCGTGCGCCAGATCAACGCGGCGACGCGTCGACCCGCCGTCGCCCACCGGCGACCGAGCGAAAGCGATGCCGTTATCCCGCCGGCAAGCGACGCGCGCAGACGCACTGCGAGCGGCCGGCGCGCCGCAACTTCGAGATCCTGCTCGACGGGGCGAGTCCACCCGGCCGCCATGCGTCTCACATCTCCCCGGACTGCATCGTCGGCAGCACGCTGCCCTCGTACTCGTCTTCGAGGCCGACGGTCACAGCGCGCGGATCGTCGACCAGCAACACGAGGCGGATCTCGCCGAAACGCTCGTCCTGGATCGCGTCGATCGCGCCCAGCTTGCCGAGCTCGAGAATGGCCAGGAAGGTGACGATGACGAACGACCGCGTCGAGCGCTCGTCGAACAGCGAGTCGAACGTGATCTCGCGCGCGACACCGAGCGCCGCCAACACCGAATCGATTCGATCGCGCACTCGCACCGATTCCATCGCGATCTCGTGCACGGGATCGGGCTCGGCGCGCTTGAGGACGCGCTGAAACGCCTCCATCAGCTGCCAGAGCGTCACCTTGAGGGGCGGCAACTCATCGGGATCCGGTTGGAGGCCTTCGGCGTTTTCGGTGCGCACGAAGACGTCGCGATGCAGGCGCGGCCGATCGGAGAGCTCCGCCGCGGCATCGCGATAGCGACTGTACTCGAGGAGCTGTCGGATCAGGTCGGCGCGCGGATCTTCTTCTTCGCCCTCGTCTGCGGCCGCCGACGGCAGAAGCGTGCGCGACTTGATCAGCATCAACGTCGCCGCCATCACCAGGAATTCGCCCGCGACGTCGAGATTGAGCTCGCGCATCAGATCCAGATAGCTCAGGTACTGCTCGGTGATCGCCGCGACCTGGATGTTCGCGATGTCGACCTCGTCTTTCTTGATGAGGTGCAACAGGAGGTCGAGGGGGCCTTCGAAGAGATCGACGTCGAAGCGACGCATGTCTGCAGCGGCCCTCGCCGCCCGGCGCACGTCTTCCGGCAAGGCGGACTCGACGAGCGCGTCTCCGATCAGCGTATCCTCAGGCATTCACCACCACCCCAGCGACTCGGCGGCGACGCTAGCACGGCCGCCGCGGCCCGGTCCAGGCTCTAGCCCGCACTATTCATCGAGTTTGTACTCGAGTCAGTCCAACGCCATGGCGGCGCGCACGCCGGCCATGGTCTCGCGGGCGACGGTGCGTGCACGCTCGTTGCCGGTCTCGAGGATCTCGTTCAGGTACTCGGCCGTATCGGGTCGGGCCACCAGGGCGGCGCGCCGCTCGCGGATCGGTTCGAGGTCGGCGTTGACGTGTTTGATCATGATCTTCTTGCAATCGAGGCAGCCGATCCCCGCCGTGGTGCAACCCTGGGTCACATATTCGATCTCGTCCGGTGTGCAGTACACCCGGTGCAGGTTGAAGGCAGGGCAGTCGGCGGGATCGCCCGGGTCGGTGCGGCGCGCTCGGCGCGGATCGGTCATCATGCGGCTCAGCTTGGCGTCCACCTCGGCGGCGGAGTCGGATAGAAAGACGGCGTTGCCATAGCTCTTGCTCATCTTCCGGCCGTCGGTACCCGGGATCTTCGGCGACTCGGTGAGCAGCGCTTGCGGCTCCGGAAAGACCTCGGCGTAGAGGCGATTGAACCTGCGCGCGACCTCGCGCATCAGCTCGAGATGCGGCACCTGATCGATGCCGACCGGCACCCGCGCGGCGCGGTAGATGAGAACGTCGGCCGATTGCAGGATCGGGTAGCCGAGCAGCCCGTAGTTGATCTGGCTCATCTCGGCCTCGTCGTCGCCCTGGATGAGACCCAGCTCGCGCGCCTGCTCCTTGATGGTGGGGTTTCGGATCAACCACGGCGTCGGGACGATCATCGAAAGCAGCAGGTGCAGCTCGGCGTGCTCCTTGACCGACGACTGGCGAAACAGCACCGCCTTTTCCGGATCGAGACCCGCGGCGAGCCAATCGATCAGCATGTCGCGGCCGTTCTCGGCGATCTTGCCGGTGTTTTCGTAGCCGGTCGTCAGGGCGTGCCAATCGGCGATGAAGAAGAGGCACTCCGCCTTGTCCTGCAGCGCGATCCAGCCGCGCAGCGCGCCGAGCAAATGACCGATGTGCAACTGACCGGTCGGCCGCACGCCGCTCACCACGCGCCCCGCCCCCTGCACTGCGGCACCCGGTGCCGCTTTGTCGTTGCCTCCCACGCGCCCGACCTACAAAAGCGTCCGCAGCACGAGGTTCTCGATCGGCCAGAGAATCTTGCCGAGCATCCCGGTGGCGAGCAGGCCGAAGACGATCATCATGCCGTAGGGCTCGAGGCGGGAAAGCGCCAGCGCCTGCGGACGCGGCAGCAGGCCGACGAGAATGCGACCACCGTCGAGGGGCAGGATCGGCATCAAGTTGAGCACGGCCAGCAGCACGTTGACCTTCACCGCGGCGAGAGCCAGCAGAGCGGTCAGGCTGGTTCGCGCATCGAAACCACCGACGGCGTGAAACAGGGCGGCGAACGCCAGAGCCAGTACCAGGTTGGTCGCCGGTCCGGCGGCGGCAACCTTGACCATGTCGCGTTGCGGATCGCGCAGATTCCCGAAGTGGACCGGCACCGGCTTGGCCCAACCGAAGATCGGCGCGCCGGTGGCATAAAGCAGCCCCGGCAACACGATGGTGCCGATCGGATCGACATGGGCGATCGGATTGAGGGTCAGGCGCCCGGCGCGCTCGGCGGTCGGGTCGCCGTTCCACTTGGCGACATAGCCATGCGCCAGCTCATGCAGGATCACCGCCATCAACAGCGGAAAACCGATTGCGAGAAACGTAATCATCGCGACGACGCTACCAAATCGACCCCACCCGCGCCATGCAGGCCCCGCCTCGAGCGCGGTCTTGTCTCGAGCCGCAGTCGGTGCATCCACTCGAACCGAGCTTGCGGTTCACGGTTCACCAAGCCCGGGCACACCCGCACGACGCGACCAAGCCCACTCGCCGTGATCATCGCTACCACGGCGCGCGCCGCTTCACGGCCGCGGATGGAATTTCTTGTGGATTTCGCGCAGCCGGTCGCGGGCCACGTGGGTGTACACCTCCGTGGTGCCGATGTCGGCATGGCCCAGCATGAGCTGGATGGCGCGCAGATCGGCGCCGCCTTCGACGAGGTGGGTGGCAAACGCGTGGCGCAGGGTGTGCGGGCTGAGGCGCTGGCGAACGTCGGCGCGCGCGGCGATCTTGCGCAGCCGCTGCCAGAAGCTCTGCCGCGTCATATGGCGGCCGTGTCGAGTCACGAACACCCGGTCGCTCAGGCGCCCATGCAAGATGCGCGGCCGGTCTTCCGCGAGGTAGCGCAACAGTCGATCGCGCGCGAACGCCCCGATCGGCACGGCTCTTTCCTTGCGGCCCTTGCCGACGACGGTCAAATAGCCGCCCTCCAGATTCACCTGGGCGAGCTTGAGAGTGACCAGCTCGGACACCCGCAGTCCGGTGGCGTAGACCAGCTCGACCATGGCGAGATCCCGCGCCAGCAGCGGATCGTCCCCTTCGCTGCCGGTTGCGAGCAGCGCACCGACCGTCTCGCGGCTCGGCGCCGCCGGCAGACGCCGGCCCTGGCGCGGCCGCCGCAAATCGGCGCTGGGATCGACGGCGACCACACGCTCGCGCACCAGATAGCGGAATAGACCGCGCACCGCCGACAGCGCACGCGCTCGACTGCGCGCCGATACGCCGCGCTCCTTCAGGTCGCCGAGCAGAGCGACCACGTCGGCGGCACCGACGTCTTCGATCGCCTTCACCGATCGGCGATCCAGAGCCGCCGCCAGCCCGGCGCAGTCGCGACCATAGGCCTCGACCGTGTGCGCCGACAGGCGGCGCTCGGCCGCGACGTAATGGAGAAAGCGATCGATGGCCTCGTCGATCGACACCGGCGCCGCGCGGTCAGCCGACCGCCGCCTCCCTGCTCTCGTCGGGCGAATCACCCGGCGGCTGCAGCACCTCGAGCAGCGCGGTGCGGATGTCGGCCAACATGGGGTCGGGCACCTTCTGGTCGCGATCATCGGTGACGTAGAAGACGTCGAGTACACGGTCGACGTTGGTGGTGATCTTCGCGAGATGGATACGCAGCCCGAGACGGAACATCTCGCGGGTGACGGAATGGAGGATGCCGAGGCGGTCGGTGGCGATGACCTCGACGAAGGTAAAGTCCTCCGATATCGAGTTGTCGACCGACACCCGCGGCTGAACGCGCGGCGCAAAGCGCTCGCGGTCGATCGGCGGCCGCGCGGCCTTGTCGACGATCGCCTCGATGTCGGTCCGGCCCTCGAGCACGTCGCGGATCATGCTGGAGACGCGCTCCCACTGATCGCGCGACGTCGCCACGTCGCCTGCCCCTTCCTGGTGCGAGATGCGAAACACGTCGATCGCCAGCCCGTGACCGGCCGTCGTGGCGCGCGCACCGATGACGTTGAGCCCCTTGACGCGCAGCACTCCCGTCAGTTTGGCGAACAGACCGGGGCGGTTCTTGGTGACGACGGTGAACTCGGAAAACTCGCGCTCCGGGAAATGCTCGACCTGCGAGGCGAGACTCCCTTGCGAAGCGTCGAGCTTCTCGGCGAGCGAAAAGTGCCGCGGAATCTCGGCCTCCGGGGTCGACAGCACGTAGCGGTCGGGCACCTCTCGCAGGTACGCGCTCAAGCCCGGGCGCACTTCCGGCGCCGCCGCGGCGAGGACACGCTCGCGGACGCGCGCCGCGCGCTGCTCCTGGTTCTCCTCCACCATGATGCCGCGCTCGAAAGTCGCGACGGTGAGCTCGTACAGCTCGCCGAGCAACATCGCCTGCCAACTGTTCCAGAGCTTGGGATTGGTCGCCTTGAGATCGGCGTAGGTCAGCACGTAGAGCTTCTTGAGGTTGTCGAGCGTCCCGACCAAGGCGGCGAAATCCATGACGAGATTGGGCTCGTGGATGTCCCGTCGCGTCGCCAGGTGGTGCATCGTCAGGTGATGGCGGACGAGGAACGCGAACTGCTCGGTCGCGTCGTCGTTGAGCCCCATGCGGCGCGCGGTCGCCACCGCCATGTCGGCGCCCTTGTTGGAGTGATCGCCGCCCCGCCCCTTGCCGATGTCGTGGTACATCATGCCGAGGTAGAGGATCTCGACGTTGTCGATCTCGCGCGCCACGCTGGTCAGCAGCGGATGCTCAGCCTTCATCGCCCCGTTGCGCATCAGCTCGACGTTCTGCACGGCGCGCAGCGTGTGCTCGTCGACCGTGTAGATGTGGTAGCGGTCGTATTGCGCCATGCAGCGGAGGTACTCGAACTCCGGCAGGTAGGCTCCGAGCACGTCGAGCTTGTGCATCATCGCCAGGGTGTCGTGCACACCGTGCCGCCAGGTGAGGATGTCGAGGAAGGCGCGCGCCGCCTCCGGCGCACACCGCGCATCGTCGTGGGCCAGATTCTGCGCCTTGGCGCGGACGATCCGTCGGGTGGCGGCGTTGAACACCACCGAATGGCGCTGCGCGTCGGCGAACAGGCGGAGCAACATCGAAGGATCGCGATCGAACATGGCGTCGTCCGCGACCACCAGCTCGTCGGCGACGATTCGCACGCCCGGCCGAATCTCGCGGCTGGCGAGACGGCCCACCCAATGTGACGGACCGCGTGACTCGACGCAGCGCTCGATCATCTCCTCGGCGAAGCGGTTGACTACGCCCGCGAACAGATAGTACTCGCGCATGAACTTCTCGACGCCGCGCGACTGCGCGTCATCGGCGTACCCCAGATCGGCGGCGATCCGCTGCTGAAACTCGAAGGTGAGGTGGTCCTGGTGCCCGCCGCTGAGGAAGTGCAGCGCATTGCGCACCCGGAAGAGAAAGTCGCGCGCTCCGAGCACTTCGTCGAGCTCACCTTGGGTGAGTATCCCCTTCACCACCAGCTCATCGAGGGAGTGGACTCGGTACTTCACTTTCGCCAACCAGGTCGCGGTGTGGATGTCGCGCAGCCCGCCCTCGCCTTCCTTCAGGTGCGGCTCGACGAGAAAGACCGCGTCGCCGTGCTTGCGGTGGCGCTCGCGATTCTCGGCGACCTTCTCGCGATAGAAGCGCGCGGCGTTGCGTTTGAGCACTTCGCTTTCGATCGTCGACGCGAAGGTGTCGTACAGCTCCGCGTCGCCGGCGAGCAGGCGCGTGTCGAGCAGGGACGTCTTGACCTTGAAGTCGCCACCCGCCAGCGAGACGCAATCGCGCAGGCTGCGCATCGCCTGCCCTACGGTCAGACCACTGTCCCAGAGGGCGTACAGCACCGATTCGGTCACCGTCTCGACGTACGCATCGGAGCGCTGCGGATAGAGAAATAGGAGGTCGACATCGGACCAGGGATTGAGCTCGCCGCGCCCATAGCCGCCCTGCGCGATCAGCGCGCACTTCTGGTCGAGCGTGGTGCTGCGCTCGCGGTAGGCAGTGCGCGCCGTCTCGAACAGGGTGCGCACGACGTGGTCGACGACCGCGGTCCATCGCTGCACGATCGCCGTGCCGGAGGCGCCGGCGAGGTGCTCGCTGTACAACATGCTGCGCGCTCGATTGAGATACTCGCGCGCCGTCCGCCCGCGCGGGCCGGCGGAGCCGTCGAGCTGGATCGGCTCCAGCCCCTCGATGATCTCAGCCCTCTGGCCGGTTTCGGCAGTCATGGCGTGGCGCTCCGCGAAGCAGACGGGGGCCATCTCACAGGAATATCTGCCTTCAGGCAACCGAGGTCTCGGACTCGCCGCGGCGATTCGATATCGGCATCGCGATCGGTATCGGTATCGAGACCCAGGACCGCTCATCTTCTTGCCGGCGTGGATCGAGGCCGATACCGATCGCGATACCGATATCGACCCCGATTTGAGTTCTTCTCACTTCCCGCGGGCGCGGCGCTGCAGATCGTGTAGCCGATTCAGCGCCTCGACCGGCGTCAGGTTGTCGACGTCGAGGGCCGCGATCTCGTCGGCGAGCGGCTCGCGCGGCGGTGCAAACAACGCCATCTGCCCGCCGCCGTCGCCGCGCCCGCGCGCCAGGGCCGGCTCGCCGGCGGCGGTCAGCTCGTCGCTCTCCAGATTGGCGAGGATCTCGCGAGCCCGCGCGACGATCGGTTCGGGAACTCCGGCGAGTCCCGCCACCTGAATGCCGTAGCTCTGGCTCGCCGGTCCCTCGATGACGCGGCGCAGGAACAGGACGTCGCCCTTCCACTCGCGCACTGCGACCGAGAGGTTGTGAGCACGCTCGCGACTGCGGGCCAGGTCCGTGAGCTCGTGGTAGTGAGTGGCAAAGAGGACCAGCGGTCGCAGCGGCGCGTCGTGCAGATGCTCGACCACCGCCCACGCGATCGAAATGCCGTCGAACGTGCTGGTGCCGCGGCCGATCTCGTCGAGGATCGCCAAGCTGCGCCCGGTCAGCTCGCGCAGGATGTGGGCCGTCTCCTTCATCTCGACCATGAACGTCGACTCGCCGCCGGCCAGGTTGTCGGCGGCACCGATGCGGGTGAACAACCGATCGACGACACCGATCTCCGCCGCCGCGGCGGGAACGAAGCTGCCCATCTGCGCCATCAGGGTGATCAGCGCCACCTGGCGCAGGTAGGTCGACTTGCCGGCCATGTTGGGGCCGGTGAGGATCAGCACCTGACGGGAGTCGGGGTCGAGCAGCACGTCGTTGGCGACGAATCCGGCACGCCCCGCCATCGCCTCGACGACCGGGTGACGGCCGCCTTCGATGCGCAGCAGCCGCCCGGCGTGGACGCGCGGCCGCACGTAGTCGCGCTCGTCGGCCAACTGCGCCAACGCGGCGAAGACGTCGACCAGCGCCAGTCCGCGCGCGTTGCAGCTCAGCGCCTCGTGCCGAGCCGCCAACGCGGCGAGCAGCTCCGCGAACAATTGCGCTTCCAGCGCCGCAAGTTTTTCCTCGGCACCCAGCACCTTGGCCTCGTATTCCTCGAGCTCGGCGGTGACGAAGCGCTCCGCGTTGGCGGTCGTCTGCTTGCGCCGGTAATCGGCGGGAACGTTGCGCAGATTGGCCTTGGTCACTTCGATGTAATAACCGAAGACGTTGTTGTAGCGGACCTTCAACGAGCCGATGCCGGTGCGGCGGCGCTCCCGCTCCTCGAGCTCCGAAAGGGTCCGCTTGCCGCTGTGTGCGAGGTCGCGCAGCTCGTCGACGCGCGCATCGGCGCCGCGGCGGATCAGGGTTCCCGGGCGCGGCTTGAGCGGTGCGTCGGGATCGATGGTGCGCTCTATGCGCTCGCGCATCGCCGGCAGGTCATCGAGCAACGCCGCCGCCGCGCCCAGCGCCTCGGGATCGCCGGCCGCGACCGCGGCACCCGTGCGCAGCTCGGCAACCACGGCCAGCGCAGCCGCCAGGCCGAGGACGTCGCGCGGCTGCACCCGGCCGGCGGTGAGGCGACCGATGAGGCGCTCGAGGTCGCCGATACCGCCGAGGAGCCGCCGCAGGTCGTCGCGTCGCGTCGGCTGTCGCGCCAAGCACTCGACCGCGTCGAGGCGCCGGCCGATGGCGGCCACGTCGGTCAGCGGCGCCGTCACCCAATCGCGCAACAATCGCCCACCCATCGGCGTCGAAGTGCGGTCGATCACCGACAGGAGCGAGCCGCGTCGCTCGCCGCGCGTCGTGCGGAACAGCTCGAGATTGCGCCGCGTCGCCTCGTCGACGGCGAGCGTTCGCTCGGCGTCGAGCGCCTCCGACGAACGCAGGTGGTCGATGCTCGCACGGTGCGTCTGCGCGAGGTACCAGAGCACGCCACCGAGGGCTCGCAATACGGCATCCGCCAGATCGCCGCCGCGCCGCGCCGCCCATCGCTCGCCTTCACCGCGGTCGAAGCGCTCGCTTGCGACGGCGGTGAGCATCGCCGCCGGCAGCGCCACATCCAGCAGAGCGCGCAACTCCGCTTCGCTTTCGTCGAGCAGGATCTCGCGAGGCGCCAGCTGCAACAGCAGATCCCGCAGCGCCGCGCGGTCGCGCAGCTCGCAGTGCCGCACCTCGCCGGTCGACACGTCGAGCCACACCGCGGCGCAGGCATCGTCGCCGGTGACGACGGCGGCAAGGTAGTTCGCCCGCTCCGGGTCTAGATACTCCTCTTCGGTGACGGTGCCCGGCGTGACGACGCGCACGATTTCGCGCGCCACCAGTTTCTTGCCGGGCCCCGGCTCCTCGACCTGATCGCACAGCGCAACCTTGAAACCCGCTGCCAACAGCCGCGCGACGTAGCCCTGCACCGAGTGATGCGGCACGCCGCACATCGGGATCGGAACCTCGTCCTTCCGGCTGCGCGTCGTCAGGGTGATGTCGAGCACGCGCGCCGCGGTCTCGGCGTCCTCGAAGAAGAGCTCGTAGAAGTCGCCGAGGCGGAACAACAGCAGCGAGTCGGGGTGATCGCTCTTCGCCCTCAGGTACTGCTCGAGCATCGGCGTGATCTTCGGCCGCCCCTTCTCCACGTCCCCCTGCTCCGAAGTCGCCACGCGGTACGGTTACCCTTCGCCGCCCTGCCCTCGCAAGCTACGCCGCCGCTGTGGCGCGGCCAAAGTCGCGCTCTGGACTCGCCGCGTCAGCGGCGGCTTCGCTTGCGGGCGATGTAGTCGACGAGGAGATACTCGCCGAGCCGATCGGGGCGAGTGAACAGGGCGCGCCCCTTGTTGATGCGCGTCATCTGCTCGACGAACGAGCGCAGGCTCGGGCTGTCGTCGAGCATGAACGTATTGATGATGATGCCCTGGCGGGTGACCCGCTCGACTTCCTTCAGGGTTTCGCGCGCGGCGCGCATGCTGAGGCCGCCAAACGAGAGCGGCCACTCGCAGTACAGGCGGCCGCGCGAGAAGTAGGCGGTCGGCTGCCCGTCGGTGATGACGATCATGTACTGATTGGGGCTCGGGTGACGGCGCAGCAGCTCGCGGCCGAGGCGCAGACCGTCCTGCAGATTGGTGAACGGATCGCCCATGTTCCAGCTCGCTTCCGGCAGATCCTTGGGGCGCAGCTCGGTGGCGCGGGTGTAGAAGCCGACCACCGAGAAGTAATCGCGCGGGAAGCGGGTTCGAATCAGGCTCTCCATCGCGAGAGCGACGCGCTTGGCGGCCGCGAAGCGCCCCTCCCAGCTCATCGACCAGCTCATGTCGAGCAGCAGTACGGTCGAGCTGGTGGTCGAGTGCAGCGTCTCCATGATCTCGAAATCGTCCGGCCGCACTTCGAGCGGCAGGCCCGAGCCGCGCGCCAACGCGTTTTTGAGTGTGCGGACGACGTCGAGAGCCAGGGGATCGCCGTAGTGGTACGGGCGGGTGCGCTCCGGCCGCACCTCCGACAGACCGCGGTGGTCCGACGCGTGCCCGCCGGCGCGATCGCGGAGCAGCGTCTGGTAGATGTCGCGTAGTGCAAGCTGGCCGATCTTGCGGGTTCCCTTGGCCGACAGGCGCACCCGCCCTTCGCGCTGCGTCAGATAGCCCGAGTTGTCGAGCAACAGCACGACCTGGCGGAGATTGCGGAAGTCCTGCGCGGCGCGATCGCCGAGCAGGTCGCCGAGATCCTGGATCTCGACGCGCTCGAGGTTGCCCGACACCAGGTTCTCCTCCAGGCGTCGGAGGTTCTCCATCTCGCGGATCAGCGCCAGCGCCTCTTCGAAGTCGAGCGACTCGGGGCCATCGAACAGATCGCCGAACTGGCGCTGGAAATCCTCGACACGGCGGACGTCGTCGATCTCCTCGAGCAGATCATCGATCGCCGACCGCGCGTCGGCGTCGGCGAAGCGCTCGCCGGCGAGCTGCGACAGCGCCTCCGACAACCGGCGCGACAGATGGCCGAAGGGATCCGCCTCGCCGGCGCGCCCTTCGTCGCCGCTGTCACCGCGCCGCGCCTCGCGCTCCGCGTCGAGCGCGTCTTCGAGTCGCTCCCGCAGTCCGTCGAGGGCGCGATCGAGATTGTACTGAGACTGCCGGTTGCGAATCTCCTCGCGCAGCATCTCGAGGAACTCGTCGAGCCCGACCACCTGGATGCTGTCGTTCTCGAAGCCGTGCCGCAGCAGCCAGTCGCGCGCCTGTTGCGCGTCATCGGTGTAGGAGAGCAGCTCGGCAAACTTCTCGAACACCGCATCGGGCGTGAGGCGCACCTGCTGGGTGCCGTCCCACTCGGTGTAGCGCAGGGTCAGCACGGCGCCGTGACGCAATGGGGGCGAGCGGCCGGAAGCGAGGGTGGATGCGAAGCGCTCATCGTCCCCCGCCGCGCTCGCATCTCACATTCCGAACCGCGCCCGTCCGCCGTCGCGGTTGCGGTTGAGCTTTTCGTGCAGGTGCAATCCCTCGAAGACGAACTCCGACGCCGCGGCGATGAAGCCCGGGCTTTCGATCGGTCCGAGGTTGTGGATCGCCTCGCGCAGGCCGGGAATCTGCCGCACCCCGTCGAGGTACTCTTCGGACGGCATCAAGTCGCCCACCTCGACGCCCCAACCGGCCTCGAAGTACTGCACCACCGGCGACAAGTCGTCGACCTTGAGGCGCCGGTCGAACACGGCCAGCACGGCGCGATCGAGCAACCGATCGACGATCTCGCTGCTGCTCGCCTCCTCGGCGGCGTACTCGATCTCGATCTTGCCGCTCATCGACGCGTGCACGGCGTGCAGATCCGACAGGCGCGGCACGATCTCGTTGTCCCGCGTGCGCACCGACCGCTTTTCGGCGTTGCTGAGCACGCTCTCGTAGTTGTTGATCGAGGCGCGCACACTGACTCCGGACGACTGGTTGATCTCCGCCGCGGCGCGCGCCTCGAAGGTGAGCTGCGCGAGGATCTCCTTGAGAAAATCGGGCATGTGCACCGGTCTGTCGAAGCGATCGAGAGTCGGCAGCTCCTGCTCCATGATCGCGATCTCATCCTCGATGCGCTGCGGATAGTGAGTGCGGATCTGCACGTCGAAGCGATCCTTCAACGGCGTGATAATGCGGCCGCGCGAGGTGTAGTCCTCGGGATTGGCGGACGCGACGAGGACGAAGTCGATCGGCAACTGGATCTTGTAGCCCTTGATCTGGACGTCCTTCTCTTCCATCAGATTGAAGAGTCCGACCTGCACCTTCTCGGTCAGATCGGGCAGCTCGTTGATGGCGAAGATGCCGCGGTTGGTGCGCGGGATCAGCCCGAAGTGAATGGTGTCCTCGTCTTCGAGGTAGCGCCCTTCCGCGACCTTGATCGGATCGACCTCGCCGACCAGGTCGGCCATCGAGACGTCGGGCGTCGCCAGCTTTTCACCGTAGCGACGATTGCGGCCGATCCACTCGATCTCGAGATTGTCTCCCTCGGCGGCGGCGCGCGTGCGGCACGCCTTGCAGATGGGCGCCTCGGGGTTGTCGTTGAGCGGGCAGTCGCGAATCGCCGGAACCTCGGCATCGAGCAGGCTCATGAGACCGCGGAGGATGCGCGATTTCGCCTGGCCGCGTTCGCCGAGCAGGACGATGTGATGGCCGGCCAGGATGGCGTTCTCGAGCTCGGGAATCACCGTGTGGTCAAAACCGATGATGCCCGGGAGCATACGCTCGCCGGCGCCGAGGAGAGTGAGCAGATTGGCGCGCATCTCTTCCCGGACCGTGCGGATCCGATAGCCGCTGCGGCGCAGGTCGCCGAGCGTCCGAGCCTTCTGCATGCCGTCCGCCTCCAAATCTCGCTCCGTTATGGTGCGGGATTATATGGCCGCCCGCCACCGCTTCCAAGGAGACTGTCGATTTTCTCCCGTACACGTACTCGTACACG
>CADEER010000028.1 GCA_902826395.1 uncultured bacterium | reverse complement strand
TTCGAAATCGTTTGGTCTGCACGCCGCGGCCGGCGGTGATCTCTCGCGCATCCTCGGGGAGGTCGAACTTGGAAGGCTCGGCCCGTTCGATCGGCGGCAGCGAATCCAAGCCGATCGCATCCGAATGACGAAGCAGTGGGAGCCCGATGCCGATGCACAGTAGGAGTGGGATGATCCCTCTCGCGCTCCAGAGAACAGTGCTCCCAACGCGAGCCGACAACGACCCTACCGACTTCGGCATTCTCTCCCTCCCCGTTCGAGTGTGCCCGTGAGGGCGGAGATGACTTCGTGCGGTGTTCTATTGCAAGTACAGGAAACTACGGAGCGCCCGGGTCGCTGGCTCGAAGACCGCGCGGGGCGACCGGGCTCGCCGGCATGCCTCCACGATCCGAAACTCCCTGCGAGCGGCATTTAGCATTCGATTCGTTGGGCGTTGTAGTTCGCGTAACGATGTTAAAGCCGCGAAAATTCGCTACGTCATTCGGCGACTCATACGCAGGCGCTTCCTCAGTTGGGCGCGATCGGCGAACCCGAACGGACCCGCCGCTCCCGGCGGCGGCTCGGGCGGCGGTATGCGCGGGCCGGTGACCTTGCTCACAAGACTCGTCGGCCCGGTGCTGGCCCCTTAGCCGTCTCCCCTCTGGGCCGGCCCAACAGCCGCGGTTTGGTGGTGAAGCTTGGCGTGGTACGCTCCGCGCCACATGCAATCAGTCGACACAAGCCGGGACGCAGCAGAGCGAGTCGAGCAAGCCCGTAGGTTGGGAGAGCGGTGCCTCGAGGTGTATCTGGCGGCGCACCCTGGCACTTCGGCGGCTGAAGCGCGGGAAATCCTTCAGAAGGCTAATCGCTACGGCCGGGTGCCTTCAGCCGTCGCCGACAGGTAGTAGCGTTGAGCCTGCTTGCCGAGGTCGTTGCGGTGCTCGATGAGCACGATGTCGGGTACGGCCTGATCGGCGGTGTCGCGCTTGCAGCCCACGGCATCGCTCGCGCGACCCTCGACACCGACGTCATGGTCGTGGACATGCACGTCCTGGACCCGGGCATGTGGAGAGACTCTCCCTCCGATGCGGCGTTGGACATCCGGCGCGGGGACGGTGACGACCCTTTGGCCGGCCTGATTCGGATCACCCGCGGAGCTGAGATCGTCGACCTCGTCGTCGGCCGGGGCGGCTGGCAGGAGCGGATTTTGACGAGGGTCACCCCGATATTGCTGGCGGACGGCAGGTTTGCGGTCGTCGATGCGGCGGATCTGGTCCTTCTCAAGTTGTACGCTGGCGGTCCGCAGGACTTGCTGGATATCGACCTCGTTCTTTCAAACGACGGTGCGATCCGAGCTCGAGTCGAAGCGCGAATCATCGACGCGCCACAGTCAGTGCGCGAACGATGGCGCGCTCAAATGAAGGTCGGAAGCTAGCCGCGCTCGCGGCGTACGCTGTGGACGCCGCGCACCTTGCCGATCGAGCGCAACAGGCGGTTTAGCTGGGCGGCGTCGCGCACGCTGACCTCGAAGCTGTTGACCGACTGTTGGTCGGGGGCACTGCGCACCTGGGCGCTGTTGATGTTGACGCCGGCGCTGCCGATCGACTTGGTGATGGCGGCGAGCATGCCCGGCTTGTCCATGCAGCGGACTTCGATGCGCACCGGGCGGGTGTCGTTGGCCCCGGTGTCCCAGGTCACCGTCACCTGGCGGTGGGGGTCGCTGGCCAGCACGCGCTGGCAGTCGCCGGCGTGCACCGTGACGCCGCGCCCGCGGGTGATGAAGCCGGCGATCTCCTCGCCCGGCAGCGGGTCGCAGCACTTGCCGAAGCGCACCATGACGTCGCCGACGCCGGTGACCTTGACGCCCGGTCCGTCGCCGGTCACGCGGCGGATCAGCTTGCGCAGCACGCCCTCGTCGGCGCTTTCGCTCTCGGCCATCGCCTCGGACGGCAACAGCTTGGCGAGCACTTGACGGCTGGTGATCTTGCCGTAGCCGACGTTGGCGATCAGTGCCTCGTCGCCCTTCAGACCAAACGCGGCCGCGACGTCGTCGAGGCGGCCGTTGTTGCGCAGGCGCTTCAGATCGAGGCGGTGCTTGCGCAGCTCGCGCTCGAGTAGATCGCGACCGACGGCCAGCGAGCGGCTGCGCTCCAGGTATTTCAACCAGGCGCGGATGCGAGTCTTGGCGCGGCTGGTCTTGACCATGCCGAGCCAGTCCTTGCTCGGCGTCTGGCTCGCGGTGGTCACGATCTCCACGGTGTCGCCGTTCTCGAGCTCGTAGCCGAGCGGCACCAGGCGGCCGTTGACCCGCGCCCCGGCGCAGTGCTGGCCAACCTCGGAGTGAATGCGGTAGGCGAAATCGATGACCGTGGCGCCCTCGGGGAAGTTCAGCACGTCGCCGGCGGGCGTGAACACGAACACCTCGTCGCTGAACAGATCTTCCTTGATCGAGCCGAGGAACTCGCGCGGGTCGGTGAGGTTCTGCTGCCACTCGACCAGTTGACGCAGCCAGGCGAAGCGTTGCGCCTCGCGCACGCCGGTCAATTCACCTTCCTTGTAGGTCCAGTGGGCGGCGATGCCGAACTCCGACACGCGGTGCATCTCGTGGGTGCGGATCTGCACCTCGACGCGCTCGCCCGAGGCGCCGATCACCGTCGTGTGCAGCGACTGGTAGAGATTGTTCTTCGGCAGCGCGATGTAGTCCTTGAACCGCCCCGGCACCGGCTTCCAGCTCGCGTGCACGACGCCGAGCGCCGCGTAGCAATCGGTCACCGAATCGACGATGACGCGGAATCCGACCAGGTCGAAGATCTGGTCGTAGAGCAGGTCGTAGCGCTGCATCTTGCTGTAGATCGAGTAGAAGTGCTTGGGCCGCCCCATCACCTCCGCGGCGATCCCCGCATCCTTCAGTTTCTCGGAGACGTCGCCGATGAAGTCTTCGATGTAGCGCTGGCGCTCGACCTTCTTCTTCGCGACGTTGCGCTTCAGTTGGTAGTACACTTCCGGCCGCTGAAAGCGGAGCGCGTTGTCCTCGAGATCGTTCTTGATCCAGTAGATGCCGAGGCGGTGCGCCAGCGGCGCGTACACGTCGAGCGTTTCTTGGGCGATGTCGTGCTGCCGGTGCGGCGCCAGGTGGCCGAGGGTGCGCATGTTGTCGGTGCGGTCGGCGAGCTTGATCAGGATGACGCGGATGTCGCGCGCCATGGCCAGAATCATCTTGCGGAAGTTCTCCGCCTGCTTCTCCTCGCGGCTGGTGAAGTTGACCTGCGAGATCTTGGTGACGCCGTCGACCAGCGAAGCGATCTCCTCGCCGAAGTCCCGCGCGACGACGTCGAGCCCCGCAAGCGTGTCCTCGACGACATCGTGCAGCAGTCCGGCGCAGATGCTCGGCACGTCGAGCTTCAGATCGGCGATCAGATTGGCGACACCCACCGGATGCACGAAGTATGGATCGCCGGACTGGCGCCGCTGGCCGCGGTGCATCTCCTCCGAGAAGACGAAGGCGCGCTCGATCAGCCCGACATCGGCGCCGGGGTGATAGGCGACTACCTTGTCGATCAAAGTTTGCGGCGACACGCTCACGTCTCGCCCTCCGGCGCGAAGCGCCTCCGCACGTGCGCCACCAACTCTTCGACGATCTGCTCGGGTGTGCGGTCGTCCGAGCTCAGGACTAGGTCGTAGACCTCGGTGTCGGCGAGGTTGAAGCCGTAGATCTCGCGGTAGCGCCGGGCGTCCGACTCGTGGCGAGCGCGATTCTCCTCTTCGACCCGGCGCCAATCGCCGTTTTCGCGCTGGGCCACCCGGCGCGCCCGCACCTCGTCGCTGGCCGTCAGCCAGACCTTGAACGCGTCGACGCCGTCGGCGGCGGCGAGGTAACCGGCCAGGCGGCCCTCGAGGATGCAGTTGCCGCGCCGCGCATGCGCCGCCATCTCGTCATCCAACTTGCGGTCGATCGAATGATCGCGCTCGCTCTCGCGGTTGAACTCCTCGAGCGTCATCGCCCGGCGCTTCGCCTCGGCGCGGTAGAGGTCGCCGGCGTAGATATGCGGCAGCTCGAGCCTCCGGGCGAGTAGCCTCGCCACCGTCGTCTTGCCGCTGCCCGGGACCCCGGAGATGGTGACCAACATGGCCGACATCATAAGCGTGATCGGCCGCAGGCCCAAGAGGCCCCTTTGGGCCGTGAACCCTGGAATAAGCGTGGGGCCGTGACCCTGAACGGGCGACCGGTCTTCAACCGTTGTCGTGAACCGTGAACGGTGAACCGTGCAGGGTCGTAGCTGTCCGGCGAGGGGCCGTCGGTCCCACTGCGAGCTCGGTGGCCAATGGGGACTACGGACGCCCCCTTCGCCGTTCACGGTTCACTGTTCACGGTTCACGACCTGAAGGGGCTCATTCCACGTTCTGGACCTGCTCGCGCAGCTTCTCCACCTCGGCGCGGCCCTCGAGCGTCAGACGCGTCACCTCGACGTCGGAGCTTTTCGAGGCGACCGTGTTGAGCTCGCGGTGGATCTCCTGCAGAAGGAAGTCCACTGGTTTGCCGACCGAGCCCTTCTCGGCGAGCAGCCCGGCAAGCCGCTTCAGGTGGCTATCGAGCCGCACGATCTCCTCGTGAACATCGCAGCGCTCGGCCAGAATCGCGGCTTCCTGCAGCAGCCGCCCCTCCTCGAGCTGCCGCCCCTCGAGCAGCTTGCGCAGCCGGTTGGCGAGCCGTTCGGCCATCTGCGGTACGATCTCGCGGCTGCGTCCCGCCAGTGCCTTGGAGATCGCCACCAGGTTGGCTTGCCGCGTCTTCATGTCGCGCTGTAGCGCGGCGCCCTCGCGGCGTCGCGCCGCGTCGAACTCCCGCAGCGCCTTCTCGAGCAGCTTGCGCACGCGCGGCAGCTCGTCGACCGGCTCGGCGCGCTGCTCGGTCAGGCGAACGAAATCGCCGCGCGACGGCATCGCCTGCAGGAATCCGATGTCGATCTCGCCCGGCAGATCGAGCTGCTTCTGCAGTTTGCGCCACGCCTCCAAGACGGAGCGGGCGAGCTGTTCGTCGATCTCGACGGCGCGGGCGCCCACCGCAGTGCCGGTGCGGTTGATCGACACGTCGACTTTGCCGCGTTCGAGACCGTCGGTCACCATGCGGCGCAGCTCGGGCTCCCAGCTCTGACAGTCGCGCGGCAGGGCGAGGCGCACGTCGAGAAACCGGTGATTGACGCCGCGCACCTCGACTGCCAGGCGGACGCCATCGCCTTCCCAAACCGCCTGCCCGAACCCGGTCATGCTGCGCATCGCTGCCCTCCTCTGATCGATCGCGACGTCGTCACTTACGGTCGGCACGGCGCCGCAGATCGGCGCGCAATTGCGCCGCCGACACCGTCGCGGTGCCGACCTCGCCGACCACCAGCCCGGCCGCGTGGTTGGCGAGCACCGCCGCGGTCGGCAGGTCGGCACCGGCGGCCATCGCGAGCGCACAAGTGGCGACGACCGTGTCGCCGGCGCCGGTGACGTCGAAGACGCGTCTCGCAACGGTCGGGAAATGACGGGTCGGCAGGCCCGCCGCAAACAAGCTCATGCCCTGCTCGCCGCGCGTGATCAGCACCGCCTCGGCGCGCCAACGCCGCACCAGCTCGCGCCCGGCCTTTTCCAACGAGGCGCGATCGCGGATCTCGATGCCGGACGCGCGGCTCGCTTCGTCGCGGTTCGGCGTCACCAGGCTGGCGCTGCCGTAGTGCGCGAAGTTGACGTCCTTCGGATCGATGACCAGGACGAACGGCCGTCGCTCGCGCAGGCGCGCGAGCATGTCGAGCAATTGCGGCGTGATCAGCCCCTTGCCGTAGTCCGAGAGAATGACGACGTCGGCGCTGCCGAGATTGGCGACGAGATGGCCGCGCGCCAGCGCCGCGGCGCGGCTGGCGCCGGCGTCGGCCTGCTCGCGATCGAGACGCACCATCTGTTGCTGCTGCGCCAGCACCCGCGTCTTGCGGATCGTCTGGATGTCGCGGCCCCGACAGACGCCGGCCGTATCGACGCCGATCTCCGCCAGCATGCGCAGCAGCTCGCGCCCGGCGCCGTCCTCGCCGACGATGCCGCAGGCGAAGACACTGCCGCCGAGCGCGCACAGGTTGCTCATCACGTTGGCGGCGCCGCCCAGGCGGAAGCTCTCGCCGGTGACCCGCACCACCGGCACCGGCGCTTCCGGCGATATGCGACTGACGTCGCCCCACACGAAGTGGTCGAGCATCAGGTCGCCCGCCACCAGGACCCGACATCCGCGAAAGCGGCGAATCAGGCTCTCCGGCAAAACACGGCGCTGCCGCGACGATGCGCCCATGATCTCTACTCGCTCCGCTTCGCCGCCAGCGCCGGATTGAGGCGCGGGTCGTTGTAGGCCTTGAACTGTCGATACGACTTGAAGTAGCGCCGCCCGGCGCCGAAATCGTCGAGCAGGCGGCGCAGACAGCCGGCGAGGTCGCGGCGCTGATTCTCGAGAACCGCGATCTTGCGCGCCAACTCACCGGCGAGGTCGGGGTCCGGGCTCGCAGCCGCGACGGCTCCCAGATTGCGGATCTTGAGCGCCAGGATCGACAAGCGGTCGATCATCTGGCCGGCCGTCTCCGAGTGCAGCTCCGCACCGGGCGCGGCGGACGCGGCGTAGTCGGCGAGAATCAGATCGTCGATCCGCTCGATCAAGTCGTTGCGCTTCTGGTTCATGCCGTCGATCGCGCGCTTGACCGACGCGATCACCGAGTCGTCGACATCCCGCCGCCGCGCCTCGTCTTCCAAAGCCCACAACTCGAAGTTGCAGCGGTGTTGATCGATCAACAGAGTCTCCAACTCTCCCGCCGGCGCCGGTGCCGACTCGCCGCCGTACCACTCGCGCAGCGCCGCATCGTGCACCGCCTCGATCCGTGCCGCCACCGCGGCGGCGCGGCGCGCCACGGGCTTTTCCGGGGAGGACATGGCTAGCGCGTATATCGTTTTTCAGCCGGCTGCCAGCAGGTCGAGAACGGCGCGCTCGGCCTCGTCGACAGTGACTTCCAGCACGCAGCCGGCTTGTCGCCGGCGCGGCAGAGTCGGGTCGAAACAGCGCTCCGCCCACAGAGCTCGATACGGGACGCCGCCGATCGGCGCGTCGGTGCGCGGCAGAGCAGGTCCGGGAAAGAACGCCGTCGGCACGCGCTGCAACCACGCCATGTGCATCGCTCCGGTGTTGGAGCCGACGAAGGCGCGAAAGCACCCGAGCATGGCCATCATCTCCGGCAATGACGTCGGCGGCGCCATGCGGCAAGCCTCGCGGCGGTCGGGCGGCAGCAGCGCCAGGATCTCGCGCACGTAACGCTCCTCGGCCGGCCCCCAGAAAACGACCGAGCGAACTCCGGCACCCGCAAGCCGCGCCAGCAACTCGGCCCAGCGCTCGTTCTGCCAGCGTTTATAGGGAGCGCCCTTGTCGCTGCTGCCGGGATAAGCGGCGACGGCCGGCTCATCGGCGGCGGCATACCATTGCTGGGCGCGCTCGCGCTGCCCAGCGTCGATCGCGACGCCGAAATCGCCCGGCACGATCTCCGGTCGCACGCCGAGCGGCTCGAGGGCATGCAGAAAGCGGAGCACGCGGTTCTCGCGCGTGTCGGGCAGGCGCACCCTGTGATTGGCAAACAGGAAGCTGCCCTCGGATCCGTCGGCCCGCGAGTAGCCGACGCGCGTCGGGCTGCCGCTGAGCAGCGCCACCACACCGCTTTTCAATCGGCCCTGCAGATCGACCGATACGTCGTACTCGGCGGCGCGCAGCTCGGCGGCAAAACGGCGAATCTCGCGCAGCGTCGCGGTGCCGCCGCGGCGCAGAGCGGCGCGGTCGAGGACGTGGAAGGCGTCGACGTCAGGATGGCCGCGCAGAACGGGATACACCCAGCTCTCGACCGCCCAGCCGACATGGACGTCGGGCAGATCGGCGCGCAGGCGCCGCAGCGCCGGCAATACCCGCAGTGCGTCGCCGATCGCACCGAGGCGCACGATCAGCACGCGTCGAACCGGCGCCGCAATCCGCTCCCCGCCTTGCTCTCCGTCCATTCCGCGCCGTCCCGCGCTTAGTCGCGCTAGGCGGGCTCGCCGACTCGGCGCAGCGCCTGGACGCTCTCGAAGCCGAGGATCGCCGATTCGGGGTCCAGCCGCCGGATCGATCGGCACAAGCGGGCGAACGCCGCCCGGCGGTCGCGGTCGCGGACTCGGCGCAGCGCGACCTTGTCGCAATCGATGATCAAGACCTCGTAGCCGCCACCGCGCCGGCGGACCAGATAGTTCTTCAGGTTGAGGTCGGGATGCACACCGCCGGCATCGTGCAGCAGGCGGGTGGCGCGCGCCACCTGCTCACAGACTCGCGAGCGCTCGGATGGCGCGGCGGCCCGCAGGTACTCCCAGAGATTGACCGCCCCGGCCGCGTAGACGCTCGCGACCACCGACTTGTACGCAAACGGAGCCACCCAGCGCACTCCGCTGCCCAACATCTCGACCGTGGGGACACCGCGCTGGCGCAGAATCTCGGTGCGGCGCACCTCGCGAAACGGCCGCATGGCGAGGCCGCAGTACACTTCGCGGTTGAAGCGCGCCATGAATCCCCCGCGGCGGCCTGGCCGCAAGACGACGTTGTGCAGCGCACCGGAATCGTAGAGGCCGACCCCACCGCGCCCGCCGAGCAGCGGCCGCGACGGCGGCAACTCGCCGGCCGCCCAGGCACCGAACAGCGCCATCAGGTCGGCGGAGATGTCGTCGCGCACCAGAAAGCGGGACAAGCCGCGCCACTGGGAGGTGAACGGGTCGACGGAATCTGCTCGATCGGGCACGCGAGGGCCGCCGGGGTCCGCGACGCGGCAGGGCGACGGCGTCGGCGCCTCAGCCGAGGCTCTCCGCCTCGTCGATCAGCATCACCGGAATATCGTCGCGAATCGGATAGCGCAGCGCGCACGCAGCGCATGTCAGGCCGTCACCCGACTCGGTGAGCACTACCTCGCCCTTGCATTTCGGACAGGCGAGAATCTCGAGCAAATCCTTACTGACGGCCATTCGACGGCTCCTCTCGCGGCATCTCGTGTCGATAGCCGAGGGGCGCCTCGGTTGCAATGTCGCGCAGCAGTGTCTTGCTCTCGATCAACGCGAGCAGGCGGTCGGCGTCGTCCAACTCCGGCTCGATCCGCAGCGCCATCAGCATGCCGCGTGCAAACGGAAACGCCTCGAGCTTCACCAGATCCTTCTCGGTGGTGACCAACAGATCGCAGTCCTGGCTGCGCCGCGAGATCTCCTGCCAGTCCGCACGCGTGTAGACGTGGTGATCGGGATATTCGAAGACATCGATGATCTCGGCGTCCCAATGCTGGATCAGCGCGTAGAACCGTTGGGGATTCGCGATGCCGACCACCGCGACGACACGCTTGCCGGCGAGGCGGCCACAGGGGCGCTCCTGCCATTCACCGGCCACGGACTCGACGAGGCAGGTGAGCCGATTGGTGAGGTGAAAGGTGGGAACGTCGCGCGGCGCGCCGGTCGACTCGGCAGTAGTGAGAACGATGGCATCGGCTCGCGCCAGCGAGCGCGCACTCTCCCGCAGCGGACCGGCCGGCAGCATCGCACCGCGGGTGCCGTCGTCGAGCACGATGTCGAAGTCGCGCGTCAGGCTGCGATGCTGGAAGCCGTCGTCGAGAATCGCGATCTCACAGCCGAGCTCGGCGGCCCGATTGACGGCGTCGATGCGCTTCACACCGATCACGACAGTGCCCGCGAAGCCGCGCGCCATCATCGCCGGCTCGTCGCCGCAGACTTCGGGCGATACCAGCAGGCCGCCGCCTTGCGACACCACCGTCACGCCGCGCGCCGACCCGCCGTAGCCGCGCGACACGAGCGCCACGCGCACGCCTCGCTCCTGCAGCCGGCGCGCCAGCCACAGTGCGAACGGCGTCTTGCCGGTGCCGCCGACGGTCAGGTTGCCGACGCTGATCACCGGAATCGCGGCGCGGCGCACCGCGGCCAGGCCACTCCAGTAGGCGAAGTTGCGCACCGCAACCGCGCCGCCGAACAGCCAGCTCAGCGGCCGCAGACCGATCATCGCCAGACGGCCCAGCGAGTCGCTGCCCTTCCAGGCGCGATCGCGGACGAAATCGGCCGCGCTCACCTGGTGCCTCGCGATGCTTCGATGGCGAGAAGCGGCTCGACGACGCGCAAGGTGACGTCGACGGCCGCCGCCAACTGTACGGCGACGGTTCGGCCACGCTGTCCCGACTCAGCGGCGACAGCGGGAGAGCGCAGCAGCTCGCGCCAATGCGCCGCCAGCGATTCGGAGTCGCGCACCATCGCCGCCGCGCCGGCGGCGAGAAGCGCATCCGCCGCCGCACGCACGTTCTCGAGACTCGGGCCGAAGCTGACCGCGACACCCAGGGCAGCCGGCTCGAGCACGTTGTGACCACCGAGCGGCGCCACCGTGCCGCCGACGAAGACGCCGCGCGCCGCCGGTAGGAACGCCGCCAACTCGCCGAGCGAGTCGAGCAACAAGACTCGGGACTGCGCTTGCACGGCCGCCTCGCTAGCAGATCGCCGTTCAAAGGGCACCCCGCGCCTCTCCAACAGATCCGCCACCTCCGCGAAGCGCTCCGGCCGGCGCGGCGCCAGCAGCAACAACGCGTCCGGCCACTCCGACCAGAGCCGAGACGCCGCGTCGAGCACGAGGTCCTCCTCGCCCGGTTGGGTGCTGGCGGCGATCAGCAGCGGTCGTCCCCCAAGGGACACTGGCAACGCAGCGAGCGCGGCATCGGATGCCGCCGCGACGCGCCCTGCCTTGAGGTTCCCGGTGACGTGAATCCGCTCCGCCGGTGCGCCGAGCTCGCGCAGCCGCTCCGCGTCCAACGCGCTTTGCGCGCAGATCGTATCGACGCGTCGCAGCGCGGCGGCGAACAGCGGCTTCGCCCACAGCGAGCGGCGCAGGGAGCGATCGCTCAGTTGTGCGCTCACCATCGCGATCACCGCGCCGCAGCGGTCGGCGGCGCGCAGCAGGCCGGGCCAGATCTCGCCCTCGACGACGACCAGCGCGCGCGGCCGCAGGCGTGCGAACGCGCGGTCGACGATCCGCAGCGGATCGATCGGCAGCAGGGTCGACACCTCGGGTGCGATCTCGCGGCGCGCGACGGCGCGGCCGCTCAGCGTGGTGTTGGACACGACCCACGGCATCCCCGGATGGCGGCGGCGCAACGCCTCGACGAGCGGCAGCGCCGCCAGCGTCTCGCCGACCGAAGCGGCGTGCAGCCACAGCGGCGGCTCGGAGAATCCCCCCGCCGGCGCCGGTACGCGGCCGAGGCGCTCCGTCAGGCCTTCGGTATGGCCCCGGTACCAGAGCCAGGGCAGCGCAGGCAGCGACGCGACCAACGCCGTCGCTCCGGCGACCTCGTAGGCGATCGCCGCCGCGCTCTCGCTCACGACTGGCATGCGACCCGACTTTCCGCGGCGGCCGTCAGCTCGTCGATGGCGGCGGCGACCGCGAGACGATGTGCCTCGATCGCCGCGTCGTCGGCGTCCGGCGCCAACGACAGCGGACTGCCGGCGATCAGCAGCAGCCGCGCGAACGGCTTCGGCACGATCATGCGGTCCCAACTGCCGAGCTGCCAGGCGCGACTGGCCGCGGCTCCGACCGGAATCACCACCGCGCCGGTGGTCCGCGCCAGGTACGCAACGCCGGGCTTCGCGACGCAGCGCGGGCCGCGCGGACCATCGGGGACGACGGCCAGATCGAGGCCACGCTCATACGCGCGCACCAGACCGCGGAAGCCGATCGCTCCTCCGCGCGTCGCCGAGCCGCGCACCGTCTCGACTCCCCAGCGCCGCATCACCTGGGTAGCAATCTCTCCGTCGCGGTGGCGGCTCACCAGGATGCATACGCGCGCGGCCGTGCGGCGAACGGCGATCGCCATGGCGATCAGCCGGCCGTGCCAGAACGCCAGGATCACCCGCTCCCCACGCCGCCAGCGCTCGTCGACGAGGTCGAGACCCTCGATCTCGATGCGCAGCGTGCGCGCCAGCACGCTGAGAACGACGAACAGCACCGGCGGCGCGACGACCGCCAGCGCCGCGAGGAACCGATCTCGCCAAGGCCTCGCCCCGGCCCGGCTCTCCCCCTTTTCCGTCAACGTCGGCACTCCGCCGCGGCGCGGTCAGACCGCCACCGCCGGCTCGGCGAACTGCAGATCGTAGAGCTTGCGGTACTCCGAATTGAGGGCGAGCAGCTCCTCGTGGGTTCCCTGCTCGACGATCGCGCCACGCACCAGCACGACGATGCGATCGGCCGACCGGATCGTCGACAAGCGGTGCGCGATGACCAGCGTCGTGCGGCCGCGCATCAAAGCTTCCAGAGCATCTTGAACCAAGCGCTCCGACTCATTGTCGAGCGCCGAGGTGGCCTCGTCGAGCACGAGAATCGGGGCGTCCTTCAACAGCGCCCGCGCGATCGCGATGCGCTGCCGCTGGCCGCCGGAGAGCCGCAGCCCGAGCTCGCCGATCTCGGTGTCGTAGCCGTTCGGCAGCTCGCGAATGAAAGAATCGGCGTGCGCCGCCCGCGCCGCCGCTTCGACAGCCTCGTCGCTGGTGCCGGGGAGCCCGTAGCCGATGTTGTTGCGCACCGTGTCGTTGAAGAGAAACGTGTGCTGCGTCACCAGAGCGATCTGCGAGCGCAGGCTCTTGAGGGTAACCTCGCGCACGTCGACACCGTCGATGCGGATCGCCCCGCCCACCACGTCGTAGAAGCGCAGCAACAGATCGGCCAGCGTGCTCTTGCCGCCGCCGCTCGGACCGACGAGGGCCACCACCTCGCCGCGCGGGATGCGCAGAGACACGTCGCGCAGGACCAGATCGGCGTCGTAGCGGAAATCGACGCAGTCGAAGAGGATCTCCCGCTCGATCGGCGGCAGCGTCGATGCGGACGGACTGTCGACCACGTCCGACTCCGTATCCAGCAGCTCGAAGACCCGGTCCGCCGAGGCGAGCCCCTGCTGCATCGCCGTCTGCGCGCTGCCGAGCTTTTTGAAGGGATCGTAGAGCAGGAAGAGTGCCGTCAGAAAGGCGAGGAACGCCCCCTGCGTGCGCTCGTCGGCGATGACACTGGCACCGCCGTACAGGACGACGCCCGCGATCCCGAACGCGGCGAGAATCTCCATCATCGGCGAGGTGAAGGCGCGAATCTTGACCACCTGCATACCGAGCGCCCTGATGTGCTCCGTCTCCTCGTCGAAGCGGCGGCGCTCGTAGTCCTCCATGCCGAACGCCTTGACGACGCGGGTCCCCTGTACGGTCTCCTGCAGAAGAGCGGTCAGCCGGCCGATCGAAACCTGCTTGCGTCGCGCAAAGCCGCGCAGCCGCCGCGACAGCTTGAGAATCGGCAGCACCGACGCCGGAAAGGCGACGAACGCGATCAGCGCGAGGAACCAGTCCTGCCAGAAGGCGACGATGATGAGCACCACGAGCGAAACAGCGTCGCGCAGAATGGCGGCGACCGTCGTCGTCAGCGAGCTGCCGATCACGAAAACGTCGTTGGCGACCACCGACACCACGGCACCCGAAGCGTTGCGATCGAAGAAGCTCTGCGAAAGGCGCTGGATGTGGTCGTTGAGCTGGCTGCGCATGTCGGCCGTGATGCGCTGGCCGACCCATTCGCTGAGATAGGTACTGCCGAACGCAAACACGCCGCGGGCGATGAACGTGCCGATGACTACGAACGGCAGCGTGTACAGCATCGTCACGTTCTTCTCGCTGAAGATGTCATCGAAGATGAAGCGCACCAGGAACGGCATCACGCCGTTGGTCGCTCCGAACAGCACCATGCACAGGATGGCGCCGACGAAGTGCGGCCACACGTAGGGCCGCAGGTAGCCGAGCAGCCGTTTCGTCGTCGGGCTCACGATACCAGCTCCAGGGCGAGATCAGCCGCGCGGCCCGCGGCACCGGGCCGCCCGAGCGCGGCTCTCAGTTCGTCGAGCGCGTCGCGCATCTCGGGCGCCCGCTCGCGCAGCGAGCGCACCGCGGCGGCGATCGCCTGCGGGGTCGCGTCGTCCTGGATCAGCTCCGGAAAAACCGATCGGCCGAGAATGATGTTCGGCATGCCGATCCAATCGACATTCACCAGACGGCTCGCCAGCCAGTACGTCGCCGGCGCCATGCGGTAGACGATCACCATCGGGCAACCCAACAGTGCCGTCTCGACGGTCGCGGTGCCCGACGCAACGACGGCGGCATCGGCGCATGCGAGTACGTCGTAAGTGTCGCCGCGGGCCACGACCACTTCCGGATGGCCATCGAGGAGCGGGCTCAACACGTCGTCACCGAGCCCGGGAGCTGCTGCGACCACTGCCTGCCACCCCTCCTCGCGCAGCAGCGCCGCGGCGTCCAGCATGGCCGGGCCGATCTGCGACACCTCCTTGCGGCGGCTGCCCGGCAAGAGAGCGAGCACCGGGCCATCCGCATCGAGACCGTATTTCTCGCGCGTCGCGGCGGCCTCGCGGCTCGGCCGCACGACGTCGAGGAGCGGATGGCCGAGGAACTCGGCGAACCGCTCGCCGTTGCGGTTGTACAGCTCGGCCTCGAACGGAAACACCACCCCCATGCGGTCGACTCGTTCGCGAATCTTGCGGATGCGGCCGCGGCGCCAGGCCCACACTTGCGGAGCGATGAAATAGAAAACGCGGATGCCGAGCTTCTTGGCGCGGCGCGCCAGAAGCAGATTGAACTCCGGATAATCGACGAGGACCAGCAGGTCGGGCGGCTCGCGTTGCATCATCGACACAAGCGTCCGATAGAGGCGCAGGTGGCGCCCGAGGGTTCCGAAGGTCTCGACGAATCCCATCGTCGCGACCTCTTCGCTGTCGACGATCGTCCGCATGCCGGCAGCGCGCAGGCGTTCGCCGCCGACTCCGAACACGTCGAGATCGGGTCGGCGCCGGCCCAACTCGCTGACGAAGGCGGCGGCGTGCATGTCCCCGGACGCTTCGCCGGCCACCAGCATGACGCGCAGTGGAGCGCTCATCCGCGCTCCGGGTCGGGCACGTCGGCACTTCCGGCCCCGGCGTCCATCGTCGACATGGCGGCGCGCAAGCGCTCGGCGACCTCGAGCACCCGCACGGCCGTCTCTCCGTCGACCAGCGGCTTCTCGCGCGTCCGCACGGATCGCACGAAGGCTTCGATCTCGTCGAACAGCGGATCGGCGTCGTCGAACGCCTTCTCCTCCATGTCGATCTTCGGTAGCGATCCCGCTTGCGCGGGGCCGCTGCGGCGCAGGATGCGGATGTTGCGCGCCCCGTAGTCTACCGAAACGTACGTATCGGACTGGAAGAAGCGGATCTTTCGTTCGCGCTTCAACGCGACGCGGCTGGCGGTCACGTTGGCGATCGTGCCGCAGGAGAAGCGCAGTCGCGCGTTGGCGATGTCGACGTTCTCGGAGAGCACCGGCACCCCCACCGCTTCGGCGCTGACCACGTCGCCATCGACCACGCTCAAGATGATGTCGAGGTCGTGGATCATCAGATCGAGCACCACGTCCACTTCGGTTCCCCGCTCGACGAAGGGCGCCAGGCGATGACACTCGATGAAGCGCGGCTGCGCGATTACCCCGGCCAGCGATTGAATCGCCGGATTGAATCGCTCCAGATGTCCGACCTGCAGGATGCGCCCGCGGCGCGCCGCCAACTCGACCAGCGCGCGCCCCTCCTCGCCGCTCGTCGTGATGGGCTTCTCCACTAGAACGTCGATGTCGGCTTCGAGCAGCACCGTGGCGATGCGGTGGTGTTCGGTCGTCGGCACCGCGAGGCTGGCGCAGTCGATGCGGCCGAGGACGTCGCGCACGTCGGTAAACGGCGCACAACCCACCTCGGCGGCGACTTTCTCGGCGCGCGCGACATCCCGATCGACGACCCCGACCAACTCCACACCGGGCAACTCCGCGTACTTCTGCGCGTGAAAGGCCCCGAGATAGCCGACTCCGACGACGGCGGCACGGAGCGGGGTCGTCATAGGCGCACTCCGACGACGGCAATGCCGTGACTATCGGCCGCGGCAAGGACCTGGCGGCGATCGAACATGAGAGTTTTTCGCGCCTCGAGGGCGAGCACGGCGATGCCGGCCTCGGCGCAGACGGACACGGTCTCGATACCGACCGCCGGAACGTCGAAGCGCAGATCTTGCGTGGGCTTGCTCGCCTTTACGGCAACGGCGCCGCCGCGGCCGAGGGCCCCGCCGCGGCGCAGGGTCGCGTCCGTCCCTTCGATGGCCTCGACGGCGAGCACCATTCCGGATTTGACCACCACCGTCTGACCGACATCGAAGCGGCCGATTCCCTTGACCACCTCCAGCCCGAAACGGATGTCGCGCCACTGCGCCTCGTCCGGCTGGCGGTCGGTGAGCACGCCTTCGCGGGTCAGGATGGAGTCGAGGAACAGAGTCGACTCGACGACGGCTATGCCCTCACCTTCCAACTCCGCGGCCAACTCGCGCAGCACCGCGTCGTCGCTCCACTTCGTCAGCCGCTGCAACAGACGCACACCGCGCGCGTCCGGCGCGAAGCCCTCCATGAGGCCTGCCTTGTAGATACCGCCCGCCATCACCGCACGCTCGACGCCGCGCGCGCGAAAGGCGTCGACGAGCGTGTCGAGCTGGCCGACCTTGATCCAGGTGATCTCTTCCACCAGTTCGTCGAGACCGGGCAGGGTTTCGCCGAGATGTGCCACTGCCACCACGCGAAATCCTTCGGCGCGAGCATTTTCGGCGAACAAACGCGGAAACTGCCCGTTGCCGGCGATCAAGCCGATGATCTCGCCATCCCGATCCATCGCACTCAGCGACAGAGGCCGCGCTCCGAGGACTCGACGAAGGCCAGCATCCGCTCGACCTCGGGACATGCGCCGGCCGCGCGAATCTCCGTCACCGCGTCGGCAACTTTCAGCTTCGACTGAAAGAGTGCCCGGTAGGCATGCTTGATCGCCGTCATCGCGTCGGCTGAGATACCGCGCCGCTTGAGCCCGGTAGAGTTCAGACCGTGCAACGTAGCGCGGTCGCCAGTCGCGTTGCAGAACGGCACCACGTCGAGCGACACCATCGACCCGCCTCCGATCATCACCGACTCTCCGAGCCGCACGAACTGGTGGATGCCGCTCAATGCCCCGACCACCACATAGTCCTGGATGGTGACGTGACCGCCGAGCTGAACGCCGTTGGCGAGCACGTTGCGGTCGCCGAGGATGCAGTCGTGAGCGACGTGCGAGTAGTTCATCAGTAGGTTGTCGTTGCCGATGCGAGTCACCATCCCGCCGTTCTCGGTGCCGAGATGCAACGTCGCGAACTCCCGGATCTGATTGCGATGACCGATCTCGAGGGTGCTGGGCTCACCCTTGAACTTCAGATCCTGCGGCACCGCACCCACTGAAGCGTGATGGAACACGACATTGTCGTCGCCGAGCGTGGTCCGGCCCCCGAGAACGGCATGCGCGCCGATGACGGTCCGCGCACCGATGCGCACCTGCGCGCCGATGACGGCATAGGGACCGATGTCGACGTCGGGCCCGATCTCCGCACCCTGCTCGATGATCGCACTGGGGTGGATTCGCCCGCTCACGCTCGCCCCTGCGCCCAGTTCAGCGCTTCTGGTTGAATTCGGCGATGATTGCGTCTGTGACGTCGATGGTCTCGGTGGCGTACAGGAGCGCCCCACCGGCCTGCTCGAGAATGACCGTGTAGCCGCCGCGCCGGCCGTAGTCCTGGATGATCGTCTGCAGCTCCTTGATCAGATCGCGCGTCAGCTCCGAGTCCTTGAGCTGGAGCTCGCCTTGCGTGTCCTCATAGGCGCGCTCGAACTCACGCAGTTTGCGCTGGTACTCCTTCTCGAGTCCGCGGCGCTCCTCGTCCTTCATGACGAGCGACTTCTTGGCGAGCTGATCCTTTAGCGCATCGACTTCGTTCTTCTGCTTTTCGAGATCCACCTGCAGCCGATCGAGCTGTTCCTTGAAACGCGCCTTGGCCTGCTTGCCCGCTTCCGACTCATTCAGCGCTCGCTGCAAGTTGATGACCCCGATCCGCAGTTCCTGCGCCGCCCCCTGCGAAGCCACAGCGCCGATCAGCGATACGGCGAGTGCCGACACGAACAATGACCTCATTCCGGTAAACCCTCCTGTGAGCGACGGCAGCCCCCGGTCCGTCGCGGTTGGTGTCCACGATCGGGCTCTTGCCGATTTCGATCGCCCGGGCGGCACTTCAATCCGACCATCTTATCGATGCGTCGAGAGAATGCCACAATCCCGCCCATCGCAGGGGGGCATTTTTTTCCTGGTCGACCGGCGAGGGGCGCCGGGCGCCAGCTCCTATCAGGGCGCGCCACCGAAGGAGAACTGGACGATTTGGGTATCGTCGCCCTCGCGCTCATTGAGCGGGAAACCAACCTCGATGCGGAGCGGCCCGATCGGAGACAGCCAGCGAATCCCGGCACCGACCGCCAGGCGCATCTCGTTCACGTCGATGCCCTCCGCGACCGAGAAGGCGTTACCGGCATCGAAGAACACGACGCCTTTGAGGCCGAGGGCACGCACCAATGGGAAAATGAGCTCGTTGTTGAGGATCAACTGATGGCTACCGCCGATCACGTCACGACGAATGATGCGCGCGCATTCCTTCACGCCCCCGGGGCAGTTCGTGGACTCGTCGAGGAACTGATCGTACACGGGCACCTGCGGTCCCATCGACCGAACACGGAAGCCGCGCACCGTGTTGATGCCCCCCGGGAAGTACCGCTCGAACAGCGGCAGCTCGCGCTCGCCGCCGTATCCGCCGCCATAACCGAAGTTCCAGCCGGTGGAGAACGTCAGCTCACCGAACGTCTCGCTCTCGATCACCGGAACGTACCATCGCGCCCGCGACTCCAGCTTGAGGAACTGCGAATCGCCCCCGAGCCCGGCAACTTCGAACGACAGATCCTGCAGCGAGCCGCGAGTCGGGTCGAACGGATGGTTGCGCGTATCGCGGAAGATGCGCGGGATCACGGCGCTGGTCAGCCGCGTTCCCTGCTCAGCGCGGATCACCGAGGACGCATCCGTGCTCACTCCGGAGATCTCCGCCTGCTCGATGCGGTATTCGAGGCCGAGCCGGGTGTCGATCAGCGGGACTGCGAACAGACCGAGGTTCAACTGGTCGAGACCCAGAGCCTCGAACGGATAGAGGAATCGCAGGCCGCCGCCGGTTCCGCCGCGCGTGAACTCGTCGAACTCGAGCTCCCAGTTGAAAACGTCGACACCGGCCGTGATCTGGGTATCCAGTAGATACGGCTCGGTGAAGCTGAGCGTCAGATTGCGGCGAATCGTTCCGATGTCGGCCTGCAGGAGCAGGCGCTGGCCGCGCCCGAAGAGGTTGAGCTCGGAAAGACTGACGTTGAAGAGGAACTCGTTGCCGGAGCTGATGCCGGCACCGGCGGAGAAGGTACCGGTATTGCCTTCCCGGACGTCCACGAGCACGTCCAACCGATCCTCGGCGTCCGCCTTGCGCGTGGTGATGTTGGCCTCCTGGAAGAAGCCGGTGCGCTGTATGCGCTCCTGAGAGCGGCGCAGTTTGGTGCCCGAGAACTTGCCCTGCTCTTCGAGCTCCATCTCTCGCCGCACGACCTTGTCGAGGGTCTTGGTGTTGCCGGTGACCTCGATCCGATCGATGTAGACCTCCGGACCGCGCACGACGCGGAAACCGATGTCGACGGTTTTTGCTGCGGGGTCGATCTTGGTGTCGGGCGTGACGTTGACGAATGCGTAGCCGCGGTCGCCGTAGCGGTCGGTGACCAGGTTCATGTCGCGGCGCAGCCTGCTCGGCCGGAAGACGTCGTCCTTCTTGCACTCGAGATCGAAGTCCTCGGACTGAAGCCCCTCGAGCGTTTCACCGACTACCGCGACTTCGCCGAAGTGGTAGACCTCGCCCTCCTCGACCTTGAACGTGACCTCCAGCCCATCTTCCTTGCGCTCGATCTTCGGCTCGTCGACTCGGACGTCGATGTAGCCGTTCTCGTAATAGTAGGCCGTCAGGCGCTCGGCATCGGTCTGCAGGACCTCGCGGTCGAGATTGCCGGAGCCGGTAATGAACGACAGCAGTCCTCGCTCCGATGTGGCCAGCACGCCCTTCAGCTTTCGATCGCTGATTCCCTCGTTGCCTTCGAACTCGATCTTCTCGATGCGGACGGGCTCGCGCTCGTCGACGCGAAACTCGACCACGACCTCATCGTCTTCGCCGACGGGAGTCGTGTCGTAGGTTACGTCGGCATCGAGATAGCCCTTCTTCTCGTATGCCTTCTTCACCTCCGCGACGCCGGCGCGCGCCTTCTCCGGATCGAGGATCGTATTGGGACGAACCCGGATCATCGCCTCGAGTTCCTCGGTGTCGATCTCTTCGTTGCCGGCGACCTCGACATCGCGCACGAAGGGCCTCTCCTCGACTTGGTAGATCAAGACCTGCTGACCGACACGGTCTTCGAGCACTGCGGTGATGTTGCGGAAGAAGCCCATTGCGTAGAGGGCGCGGATGTCCTCGTCGATCTTCTCTTCGTCGAGCCGCGTCCCCGCTTGCATCGCGAGTTTGACGCGGATCGCTTCCTCGTCGACGCGGCGGTTACCGGAAACCTCGACCACGTCGACGACGGGCGGCTCGGCCGCCCCGTCGCTCGTCGGAGACGGCGCCGCCTGTCCCCAAAGGGCAGTAGGCAGCCCGCCCACCGCCAGCGCCAGAAGGATCGCGGCGATCGGCAAGCGGCGGTGAGTTCGCAGGGGGAGCATCAATCGAGACCGAAAGACCGGTTCCCTACCAGAGCGAAGGGTGGCGACCAAGTCTGGAGCACGTCATCCCACCAGATGGCCGGCCTCGAGGCGCAGGGTCCGATCGGCGAGCGCTTCGAGCCGCTCGTTGTGGGTCACGATCACCAGCGTCATCGCGAACCTGGAGTTGAGGTCCTCGAGCAGCGCATGAACCTCCGCCGCGGTCGTCGGATCGAGATTGCCGGTAGGCTCGTCGGCGAGGACGGCGCGCGGTCTCAGCACGACGGCGCGGGCGATCGCGACGCGCTGCTGCTCGCCACCCGAGAGCTCGCCGGGTTTGTGGTCGAGGCGGGCCGCCAGGCCGACATGCGCCAGGATCTCCCTTGCGCGATCCGCCGCCTCATCTTGGCCGGTACCGGCGATCAGAACTGGCATCATGACGTTCTCGAGGGCCGTGAAGTCGGGCAACAAGTGATGAAACTGAAAGACGAAGCCGATCTCCCGATTGCGAAAGCGCGCCAGGGCGCGCTCGTCGAGCGAGCTCAGTGCGGTGCCGTCGAACCAAACCTCGCCGGACGTCGGATGGTCGAGAGCGCCGAGGACGTGCAGCAACGTGCTCTTGCCAACACCGGATTGGCCGACAATGACCAGCTTTTCCCCCGCCTCCACCGTCAGCGACAGGTCGCGCAACACCGCGAGCCGGCGGTCGGGCGCTCCGTACTCTTTGCTGACGCCGACCGCGCGGATGAGCTCACTCATGGCGAATGACGTCAACCGGCGCCAACCGCGCCGCCCGGGTGGCCGGATAGACGCTCGCGGCGACACAGATACAGAGTGCGACCAGGGAAACGCCGAGAAAGGACACGGCACTCATCTCCACCGGCAGTGTCGAAACGTAGAACACGTCGGGCGGCAGCTGGACAAACTCGTAGCGTTCCAGCGCCCAGCAGAGCACCAGCCCGGCGATTGATCCCGACAGCGCTCCGATCAAGCCAATGAGCAGACCGCTCCACACGAAGATCGCGGCGATGTCGCGACTCTCGGCACCCATCGACTTCAGAACAGCGATGTCTTTGCGCTTGTTCATCACCACCATGATGAGAGTGGCAACGATGTTGAATGCCGCGACCAATACGATGAGGAGCAAGACGACGAAGTACACCGTCTTCTCCAACTGCAATGCGGAGAAAAGCGTGCCGTTCGTCTCCATCCAATTGCTCACACGCACCCCGACCTCGACCACGGTGGCGATGCGGCGGGTCGCGGCGGCGGCCTCTCGCGGATCGTCGAGCCGAACCTCTACCCCCGACACCTGTTCGCCGAGTCGGAAGAACCGCTGCGCCTCCGGAAGGTGAACAAACGCCCGCGTCGCGTCGTACTCCGACATGCCCGAGCGGAACACGCCGACGACGAGAAACCGCCGCACGCGCGGCACCGTCCCCAGTGCCGTCGGCATGCCTTGCGGCGACACGACAGTCACCGGATCTCCTTCCGTCACCCGCAACTGCGCCGCCACTTCCCGACCGAGAACGATGCCGGGCAGACGCACCAGACCTCCGTCGATCTCTTCGAGAGAATGATCGAGCGCCAGATCGCTCAGGTCGCCACCGACGTGACGCGCCAGGTCCGTCGCTCCACCTTCGGCGTCGACGCCGCGCAGCTCGACGCCGGCGAGCTCGTCACCGGACGAGAGCACCACCTGCCCGACGACGAAAGGAGCGGCCGCGGCCACGCCGTCGACCTCTTCGACCCGCGTGATGAGATCCGGCGCTGCGAGCATTCGACCGAGCGGCACATCGATCGTCACATGCGGCGTCAAGCCGAGAATGCGGTCGCGCAGGTCGCTCTCGAACCCGCTCATCACGCTCAGGACCACGTTCAAGGTCATCACTCCCAGGGCGATGCCAACAGTCGCGACGATTCCGATCAGCGAGAGCGACGCCTCGCGTTTGCGGGCGCGCAGATAGCGCAGTCCGATGAACAGCGGGAAGCTCAAGGGCAGCCTCGTTCGCCGCGGATCGCCAACGAGTGGCAATGCGCGCCCGCCCGGCAGGGCCGATGCGCCTTGTCGCACGTCAAATCTTCTCCACGCGCATGTGCGGGAAGAGGATGACGTCCCGGATCGATGCCGAGTCGGTGAGCATCATCACGAGGCGATCGACGCCAATACCCTCGCCTGCCGCGGGCGGCATGCCGTGCTCGAGGGCGCGCAGGAAATCCTCGTCCATGGCGTGCGCTTCGTCGTCACCGGCGTCGCGGTGACGCAACTGCGCTTCTAGGCGCTGGCGCTGGTCCTCCGGGTCGTTGAGCTCGGAAAACGCATTCGCCATTTCGCGTCCACCGATGAACAACTCGAAACGGTCGACGAAATTCGGATGCTCGGCATTGCGGCGGGCCAGCGGAGACACCGCGACCGGATAGCGCTCCACGAAGGTCGGTTGAACGAGCTCAGGCTCCGCCACGGCCTCGAAGAGATCCAGCAGAAGATAGCCGGCCGCGGCATCGCCGTACTTCTGCACGTAATCCTGGCGCAGAGGTCCGCCCACACGGTCGGCGGCGGCGCGCAGGGCCTTGTGATCGAGATCCAGGACGGCGTCGATCGGCACGGAAAGCCGCTCGGACACCAGCTCCGGTATCGAAACGCGGCGCCACGGCGGACGGAGGTCGATCTCGTGGCCCTCCCAGCGCAACACCCGGTTTTCCACGATTTCGTCTGCGAGGTGCACGAACAGCTCCTCGGTGAGGTCCATCAGATCCCGATAGGTCGCGTATGCCTGGTAGAACTCGAGCAGGGTGAATTCCGGATTGTGACGAGTGGACACCCCTTCGTTGCGAAAAACGCGCCCGATCTCGAACACCCGATCGAATCCGCCGACCAGCAATCGCTTGAGATAGAGCTCCGGCGCGATACGCAGGTAGAGATCCATGTCGAGGGCGTTGTGATGAGTGACGAATGGACGAGCAGCAGCGCCCCCGGCGATGCTCTGCATGATCGGGGTCTCGGCCTCGAAGTACCCGCGCTCGACGAAGAATCGCCGCAGCGCCTGGATGATCCTGGCGCGCTTGTGAAACACCTCTCGCACTTCTTCGTTGGCGAGCGTGTCGACATAGCGCTGCCGATAGCGTGCCTCGACGTCTGTGAGGCCGTGCCACTTCTCCGGCAGGGGCCGGAGCGCCTTGCCGAGCAAACTGAGGCGGTTTGCCTCGATGGTGAGCTCGCCGGTCTTGGTGTGGAATGGCTTGCCGCTCACACCGATGATGTCACCGCGATCCATTTGCTTGAAGAGGCCGAAGGCGTCGTCGCCGATCACGTTGCGCTTCACGTAGATCTGGAGTTGTCCCGTCCGATCCATGAGATGGAGGAACGATGCCTTGCCGAAATCGCGCTGCGACATGATCCGGCCGGCCAGCTCGACGGTCTCGGTGTTACTCTCTAGGGCGACATCGTCGGCACCCTCGAAGAGCTGCTTGATCTCCGCTGTGGTGTGGCGGGGCTGGAAGTCATTCGGGTACGGGTTGACCCCCGAGTCGCGCAAGGCTGCCAACTTCTGGCGGCGCGCTTCCCTCTCATCACCCTCCACTGCGCTCTCCCGTTCTTGTGCTTACGACTCGCCGAAAGCAAACCAAAATCACTCGGTTACTGGACCCCCCCATGCGAGTCAACCGAGCCGCATCGAGAGCGTCGCCTCACGGATTGCCGCCATCGAGGACACCCGGGTCGAGCCAGAGCTGGGCGAAACTTCAAACCGCCGAGCGGCGAGCAAACCTGCACCACTGGCCGGCGCATTGACTCCGCGACGGGCAGGTCGTAGCTTCCGTGGGCTCGATGCGAATCACCGTCCTCCCCGAAGGAAAGCACCTCGAGCTGTCGGGTCGCCGGCGCGCCAGCGACGTCTTACGTGAGCTCGGCTATCTACCTGGTACGGCGATGGTGATCCGCGGCGAAGAGTTGGTGCCGGAAGGCGAGATGCTGGAAGCCGAGGACGACATCGAGGTCCGCTCGGTGATCTCCGGGGGATCTTGAGCGGTCATGAAGTGCAGTCGCTGCGGGGGGCGCGCCGAGATCAAATTGCGCCAACACAACGCGTCCTTCTGCCGCGACTGCTTCGTTCCATTCCTGCAGCGCCAGGTCGAACGCAGCATCGAGAAGCACGATATGTTCACCCGCGACGAAGAGGTTCTGGTCGCGGTGTCTGGCGGCAAGGACAGCTTTGCGCTCTGGGACATCCTGATATCGCTCGGATACAAGACGACGGGCCTGCATCTTTCGCTCGGCATCGGCGGCTATTCCGACCGATCGACCGAGAAGGCGGTCGCGTTCGCGGAGACACGCGGACTGCGCATGATCACGCTATCGCTGCGCGACGAAGGACTCGCCGTCGACGATGCGACGGAATTCACCAAGCGCCCCGCGTGCTCGGCCTGCGGCACCCTCAAGCGCTATTATTTCGACAAGCTGGCCTACGAGCGCGGCTTTCCAGTCGTCGCCACGGGCCACAACCTGGACGACGAAGCCGCGCGCCTGCTCGGCAACGTGCTGCACTGGCAAATGGAGTATCTCGGCAGGCAGCATCCCGTGCTGCAGCCCAGCCACGAAAAATTCGTCCGCAAAGTGAAGCCTCTCTTTCGATGCGGCGAGTACGAAAGCGCTGCGTACTGCTTCTTTCGAAAGATCGATTACATCATCGAAGAGTGCCCCAACAGCGTCGGTGCGACGCAGCTGCACCACAAGAAGGTTCTCAACCAGATCGAAGCGGTGAGCCCGGGGAGCAAGCTCGCGTTCGTACAGGAGTTCCTCGACAAGGCCCAGCCGCTACTGCGCGACAAAGCGATCGAGCCGCCGGGTACTTGTGCGAGCTGCGGCATGCCGAGTCATGCAGAAGTCTGTGCGCGCTGCCGCCTGCTGCGCGAAGTGGAGAGCAAAAGACTTGCCCGCGCCGACCGTTTGCGGCTGCAAGCAATCGCCGCTGCCGAGCTGGAACCGGTAGGCGTTGCAGAACCCGCGATTTCGGCCGCCTCGACCAGTGACCAACGTGACGTCGACCACACCTGACGCAATCTCGTTGCCGGAGACTCCCGACGGCACAGTGGACAAACCTCTCGAAGTCTCGCCCGCAAGCGAGTTGCGGGCTGGAGAGGACGTACTGTTGGTAGACCGGAAAGGCCGGGAGTACCTGCGCACGCTGACCGCGAACAAGACGATCCACCTGCGCAGCGGCAGCTTCGTCCTGAACGACATCATCGGCCTTCCCGATGCCAGCGTCGTGCCGAACTCCGGCGGCGAGCCATTTTTGGTGCTGCGCCCGACCTACGCTTCGCTGATCCCGCACCTCCCGCGCAAAGCGCAGGTCATCTACCCCAAGGACGTCGGCCTGATCCTGCTCTGGGGAGACATCTATCCGGGAGCCCGCGTCCTGGAGGTCGGTACGGGTCCGGGAGCACTGACGATGGCGCTACTGCGCGCCGTTGGACCGAACGGTCATCTCTACTCGTATGAGTTGCGCGAGGACTTCGCGACAATGGCACGTTCCAACGTCGAGCGCTTTCACGGCCCGGCATCCAACTGGACATTGAAGTTGGCGGACATTCGCGAGGGGATCGCAGAGCGGCAGCTCGACCGGATCATCATCGACCTTCCCGAGCCCTGGCGGTTGCTTCCCGAGGCATGGCGGGCGTTGCGGCCGGGGGCAGTGCTGATCGCCTACGTCCCGACCGTTCTCCAAATGAAGCACTTCGTCGACAGTGCGCGGCTGCAGGGATTCGCGTCCGTCGAAGCGCTCGAGAGTCTATTGCGAACCTGGCACATCGAGGGCCAGAGCATTCGCCCTGAGCACCGTATGGTTGCGCACACTGGCTTCGTGATCACCGCGCGCCGATTGGCGGCAAAGCCAGAGCCGGCGTGTCTCGCTTCGAGTACGGTCGAGGTCGACGGGCTGATGCCGCAGGAAGTCGACGACCAGAGCGGACTCTGTGGCGAAACCGACCCCGAAGATTGACTCGCCACGGGCCACTGTAGTAGCAGCCATACCTCCTCGAGCTTCCACGATCGAAGAATGCGATGAGCAAGGACGCGATCCGTCAGCAAGTTCGGAACCGCATCGCACGCGCGCGTGTGGTTCGGTTTCCCGACGAGGCGCAGCGCATCCCCAATTTCCGCGGCGCCGAAAACGCTGCAACTCTGTTGCGTCGTTTGACCATCTGGCGACGCGCGAGGTGCATCAAGTTCGATCTCGGAGCACCGCAGATATGGCTGCGGCGGAGTGCGCTCGCCGAGGGAAAGACCGTCTACCTCGCGATCGGTAACATGAGGACGGAGCGATGCTTTCTCGAGCTCGATCCGCAACGCCTCGGCGCGCGGGCCTGGCGCGCGGCGAGCTTTCGCTGCGCGCTCCAACTCGGCCGCCTGGTTACGCCCGATCAGTTGCCCGCTTTCGACTTGGTCATCGCAGGGGCGCTCGCGGTCAATCGTCAAGGGGCGATGCTGGGGGCTGGAGGGGGCGCCTTTGACCTGCAATACGGCCTGCTGCGCCATCTCGGCAAGATTCGTGAATACACACCGGTCGTCACGACGGTGCACTCGCTGCAAGTGGTCGAAAATCGGATCCCGATGCGCGCTCACGACGTGCCGTTCGACTTTGCCGTGACGCCCGACGATGTGATCGCCGCGCCCAGCCTCTATCCACGACCTCGCGGCGTTTTGTGGGACCTTCTCCCAGAGGAAGGCACGCGGACCATTCCGGCTTTGAGCCGACGTCGCCGCGAGCGTCCGCCGCGGCGCACTCAAGTCTGAGAGGCACCGGCAGCGCGGTTCGGCCGCCGTGTCGAACGCGTGTCGCCACCGGTTGCGGTCGTTGTTTCAGTTGGCTAGTCGTTACGATTTTGGGCGAAAACAAGTTTCTCGAGGGAGAATTCATGGCAAATGCACCGCAAGCAAAGGCGAAGGGTGGCTCCCACGTCGCAGCCATAGTCGGCTGGGGGGGCCTGCTCGTCTTCATGGGACTCTTCGGATGGTTGATCATCAATCAGATCCGTTCTGGAGAGATCTGGACGGGCAAGGAAGCTGACGCCATCGCGATGGTACGAGACTCCAAGCCGCCCGAAGGCGGCGGAATGACTCTGGGCGACATGCTCAAGGGCTATTCGCTGAAGGTGCGCGATCTGACCACCGAGTCGGGCGATCGCGCTTATGTAGGCGAGTTCAGCTGGGACGCAAACCAGAAGAACGGACCCGAGTTCGAGGTGCAGCTGCAGTGGAAAGAGAACCAGCAGACGCGTGTCGCGCTTTGGCGAGTTGATCTCGAACGGGGTGAGGTTCGCCCGCAGGGGACGGAGGCATCCTCCCTGCCAAAGCGCGCCGCGGACACGAAGATCGGGGATTGATCGAACTCAGGGGGCGCCCGTCGGCAACGTGCGGCTGAAAACGCGATTGCGAAGCGCAATCGCGCGAGCTGCATACTGCTCGACCAACTCTTGAGGGCAAGTAGCGACGAACACTCGCACCGCGAGTACGATGACCAACACGTCGTCGACGCGGCTCAATCCGATCGAACTCCACCCACCCTCGACAATCAGATCGTGGCGCCACACGCCATAGGCAAGTGCGGCGACCACCCCTAGTCGCGCGAGCACGCTCGCTCCCTTAGAGATGAAAAGGCGAGCGTACACATAGATCATCATCGGCACGTAACTGGCCAACACGCGCGCTCCATCGTTCTTCCAAGCCGAGAGCAGGCCGGTATCGAAGAAGAGCGCGCCGGCGGCGAACACCAGCGGCCAGAACAACCTCTTGGCTCGTCGCCACCACCACGTCGGGCTGTTGGTCACGAGATAGACTGAGAACTTCAGCGAGCGCCTGGCGGCGCGGATCGCATCGCGGGCAATCACCCGCAAACGCTGCTCTACCGGAGGAGCCTCCTCCAGTAGAGGAACAGACGCCCACGGCAGGGAAACGACCTGATTCATCCACAAAACGCTGGACGTTGGAGGTACGAATCCTCGGTGGATCTCAGCGGCCGTGGTGCCGGCGGCGGATAGCAACCCGATCGCCAAGGCAATCAGATGCGCCGCGTGCACAAAGGCGGGGGCGATCGCCTCCCAGGGGCGGCAGACCGATCGCGCCGGAAGGCCGCTCCCTCCACCCCTCATCGGCCAACAATGCTTTGGCGTTGTCGAGAAAGTCAATGATTGATTGCCGCAGCGGGGCGACTTGGCGAAATCTTGGCGAGGTTCGCGGGCAGAGTACCGAGCGATCGACGTGCCGCAGATCGGCGCGTTTTCGGCATGCACATTGCTACGTTGGGTGTGAGGCCGAAGATTTCAGGGAGATCAGGCGCACCGAAAGGACCTCCATGACGGAAGACATCAGCCGCTACATCCGCCAGATCAGGCAGCAGTTAGGCATGACTCAGGAAGAGTTCGCCCACGCGCTAGGTATTACGGTCGGCACCGTCAACCGTTGGGAAAACGGAAGATTTCGGCCAAGCAAGCTAGCCAAGGCTACGATCCTGGAATTTGCCAGGCGTCATGGCGTTCAACTGAGCGACGAGGTTGAAGCCAACAACCCGACGGACAAGCAGGTCCACTGATTGACGTGGTCAAAGGCGAGACTGCTTCCGTAGGTCACGGTGGATCGACCCGGATTACTATCGATTTGGGTGGACCAGGCCTTCCCAGGACATCGCGGCCGCGGGCAGTGAACCTGGTATCGCCGACGCGCAGCGACAGTTCCGATCCGATAAGAGCACAGAACTGAACGACGCTCTCCTCTGATACGAAGACGTCCACGCCGAAGCCGTTGCGCGTACAAGGGCCTGTTCCAGTATTGGTGCGAAGGTCGAAGCGGCAGGAGAAGTCGTTCACGGCGCGCGGATTGGCATCGAAGTTGCCGCCGGGGATCGCAGGCACACCGCCGACGAACTGTTCCGGGGCTGGACCCGCATCACAAACCAAGGCACTACCGTCACCGAGCGGGAAATCCGCCGCTATCTGAAAATCCGGTAGTTCATCTATATCGTCGCTGAGCGTCGAAGTACCGATGGGGCGAAAGTCGACCGGTCTCTTGAGTTCGACGTACAGCAAGAATCCGCTCGGTAGTGGTCGCCGGTAGGCGGCAACTCCATCGCCGGTAAGGGCGAACGGCTCGAGGATGAGCCCGTCCGCACGCGCAATCCCGAAAGCCGTGATCTCCGGTCCAACCGTGGGAATCGTGGGCGTAATTGTCCGCGTTCGGGTTGGTGTGCCGGTGACGGTGGGTGTGCCGGACTGCGTGGGAGTCCTCGTCTGCGTCAGGGTGCGGGTCGCCGTGCGAGTGACGGTGGGAGTCCGCGTGCTGGTCGGCACCATTGTGCCTGTCTGGCTCGGCGTCAGGGTGACGGTTCGTGTCAACGTGTAGGTGCGCGTGAATGTCGCCGTGCGGGTCGGGGTGAAGCTGGGTGAGCTCGTAGCCGTGGCGCTGAACGTTCTGGTGGGGGAAGGACTGAGCGTACCGCTGGGCGTAGGGCTGCCGGTCGATGTGCGCGTGGCCGTAAAGGTTCGGCTGCTCGTGGCAGTACGCGTCATCGTCTGGGTCGCCGTCAACGTCAGAGTTGGGCTCGATGTACGGGTCCCTGTCGCCGTACCACTGGGAGTCACTGTCATCGTCGGAGTACCAGTCCGCGTGGAAGTACGAGTCACTGTCGCCGATGCCATTTGCGTCGCCGTCCGCGTCGCCGTCCCCGTCCTGGTAGCGGTCATGATAGGTGACGATGTGTTAGTACGTGTTGCCGTGCGCGTCCTCGTCTCGGTGCGAGTAACCGAAGCGGTAGGTGTCCTCGTCTCGGTACGAGTAACCGACGCCGTACGAGTCCTCGTTTCGCTCGGCGTTGCCGAGCTCGTGCGCGTTCTTGTCTCGTCCGGTGTCGCTGATGACGCGCGCGTCCTCGTCACGGTATGCGTTACCGATGGAGTGCGTGTCCTCGTCGCACTCGGCGTCATAGACGCGGTCCGCGTTCGGGTAGCTGTCCCCTGCGTCGGAGGCGTCGGCGTCAGCGACGCAGTACGTGTACCCGTCGCAGTCCGCGTGGGACTCCCGGTGCGGGTTCGTGTCTCCGTGGGCGAAGGAGTCGCGCTCCTCGTCCGGGTTCGGGTCTTACTAGAAGTTGGCGTTCTTGAGGGGCTGCGCGTTCCTGTGATCGTCGCAGTCGGTGTGGGACTTCGCGTCGGAGTCCGACTCGACGTGAACGTCCGCGTCGCGCTGCGGGTTCGGGTCACGGTCTCTGTTCGCGTCGCCGTCGCTGATCGCGTCGGAGTCTCCGATTGAGTCGGCGCCTCCGTGCGCGTGACCGTCTCGGTTGCTATAGGCGTAGCAGTTGCCGTCTCCGTTGCCGTCAGCGTAGCTGTCGCAGTTGCCGTACTACTCCCCGTCGTCGCTGGCGTAAGTGAAGGATCCACCGTGGGGGTATGCGTCGCGCCCATCACTGGCGTCGACGTCGAGGCAGAGGTAGGGCTGACGCTCGGGCTCGGCGACGCCGGGGGCATTGTCGCAGTGGGGAAAACCCCGGATGTCGGACTAGGTCGGCCCACCGTCGCCGTCTCGACAGGGCCTACAGTTTCCGTCGGACTTGCTTCCCTCGGGGTATCGGCCGGACTCGGCGTCGCACTTGCCACCGTAGGCGTCGCGCCAAGGGGCGTCTCAGTCGCAACCTCCGGCGTGGCGCTTGCCGTCACGCTCGGTGTGGCCGGCGCCGCAGCTCGCAGTATAGCCGCAACGAGGTCCGCAGCGCTCGTAGCTCCATCCCGGTTTATGTCCGCGCCGCACTCCACCGCCCCCTGAAACAGCGCGGCGGTCACTTCCTGAACCTCTATACAATCCCCTTGAGCGCCTGCTGGACCCGTGAAGAGTCGGAGACCCGCCGTCAGCACAACCACAAGCCGACGGACAAAGCGCCGCTCCTCGTCTCCCATAGCGTCTCTTGGGAAGAGTCTACCTCGCCCCCCCAACTCAGCGATCCAACAGTCGCTCCATCTTGCTCCGGACCACCCCGAGATCGACGATCGGCTTTGCCAAATAATCGTCGCAGCCCGCGGCGAGAGCCTTCTGCTCGTCACCCGCCATCGCTTGCGCCGTCAGCGCGATGATCGGGATCTTGTCGCCTCCTTGTAGCTTCCGTATCTGTCGCGTTGCTTCCCACCCGTCCATCACCGGCATCTTCAGATCCATGAACACCAGATCGGGGCGCGGATCCTGTTTGACAATCTCCAGCGCCTCCTGCCCATTGCTGGCCTCGACGATCTCGAACTCGCCGATTCTTTTCAGCCGATAGACGAGGATACGCCGATTGTCCAAGTTATCTTCCACTACCAGAATCCGCTTTGTCGCCATGGCGATTTCCGTTCCGCACCCAACCCTATAAAGTTCTCTACAAAAAAAGAGCCGGCACGCCAACCGGCGTCCGGCTCTTTTGGACCTACCTTGTATTCCGCTTACGGAACGGGCGGGTAAACCGCATCAGGATCTGGCTCCGCCGCAAAGTTGCCATTCACATGGTACGCCGACGACGAGACAAGCGCCCCCGCATCCGAGAAATACTGATGCGCGAGGGCCACCAAGCCGGGTCCGAAATCCTCGTCCGACGTCTGGCCCTTGATTCGCGTTAGACCACCCAATGTCCCCTGCGTTCCAATCGAGAACAGTGAGAACGCGTCGCCCTGCGGACCCAGCGGTGTATCGATATCCACCAACCGGATATTCTCCAAGCAGTCCACCACTGCACCCGTCGAGAAACGCTGCTCGAACTCATTGTAAACCAACATCAACGCCACCACACGGTTCTCGGGAGCAATCAAATCACCCGCCTCTAGCCGTGTGCTGCAGGGGCTGAGCGTCAACACGGTCGAAACGACACCCTCTGGCGTCGTCGCCCCCTCGAAGAAGTGCTGCAGCGCGAGGTTCGCCGCACACGGAGTATACGTCGCCGCGCAGTCCGCGCTGCCCGGAGCGCCGCCCAGACACAGCGCGTCCCCGCCTTCTCCGTCGGTAATTCCTTGAAAGCTTACTGCGTTGTAGGCCGCGGCCAACACCTCATCGTTCGTTCCGAACGGTCCCGCCTCGACAATAGTCGCTTCGCCCTTGAGATCGTTCTCCGCCACCGGCACGTCAGACTCGACGCGAATACAGCGCAGCTCGCCAATGAAGGGCTCTTCCGTAACAGGCGGGATCACACCGTTCTGCGTTTCGGGGCAAGGCCCATTGAAGCAGGGCAACTCCGGAAGGCCATTGGAAGCCGTCCAGCCCAAGGGCTGTCTCGGAGTCAGAGTAAAGTTGAAGTCGGACGATTGCCAACCCGGCAGGCAGCGCACACCAGGCGCGCACTCGGAATCCGTACGACAAACTGGACCAGATCCCGGAGGGCCACCACAGTGCCGATTTGCGTTCACGTAATAGCAGTTCACTTCAACGGCCTCATCCGAGGTGTTCGTGAGTTGGACCACCGTATCCTTGGCAAACTCACCAACCGCCAACGCCGGGTTGGCATCCGGAGACGTCGTATGCACAACGATCTTCGGGAAATGCAAATAGGCTCCGGTGACGATCACCGATGTCTGAGGCGAGGCAGTCTGGCCCAACGCGCTTCCGCTGAGCGCGACGACGATTGCGACAGCTCCCGCCGCGACAAAACTAGTTCGTGTGTTGCATCCCGTAACCATCAGATGGCTCCTTTTAACTCCGGGGCTCCCGTCACGCGCCATGGATCAGCAATCAAATCAAGGCAGGATGATTCGACCGGTAGCGAGCGAATCCGACACCGCATGCAGGTTGGTGCTGGCCGTATCCAGCCCACCACCGCCGCCCACCCGCAGCACGTTTGCGATCGCTACAACTGGCGCTGGCGCGCCAGCATTTGTGGCGTTCATGTGCGCGGTACCAAAGCTCGTCGGCAGGTCGAATCCTACGCCATCAAGCTGCAGATTGGCCCAACAGATAATCTCACCTGCGCCTTGCGAACCGGCGCCCTCGAGTTCGTCGACGACTGGGTCGAAGATGATACTGGCCCGCGGCGGGATCAAATTCCCAAAGTCGAAGTTGCAGGGAACGACGGTAACGCTCGTGCTGACCGTCCCCACCGCATCGATCCCCTGGCCCAGGATTGGTCCGAGTGCAATTGAACCAGCTGGTCCGTTCACCGCGAAATTAAGATGATAAGAAGAGGGACAGGCCGCGTATTCAACACCGTCCAAATCCAAGATACGATCGTCGTCGGGATCACCAATGGCTGGCAGCCCATATGCGTTGTAATCGGATCCACCAACTTCGGCGCGGCCTGTCAGATCGTTTCCACCACTCGGCGCGCCTTGGAACGGAGAGTCGATCTGAACACAGACCAAACTTCCAGTGAAGCCCTCCACGACGGGCGGAACGGCACCCGGATCCAATCCGGTCTGGCTATCCGTTGGATTAATCGGCCGCCCGGAACCGGCAGACCAAGTCGTAGTCTGCTGACGCGTGAGGCTGATTTCAAAATCCGTAACCCCCCAGCGCGGCAACCCATTCAGCGTTTGCCCGTCCGTATAGAAGCAGTGGGCGTACGCCATCATGTTGTTGTTGTTTGTGATTTGAATGACCGTGTCGCGATCTTCGTCATTGACGACCTTAGGGAAGATCAGGATCGAACTCGGCTCTTCAACGGTGAACGATTGGGCGCTGGCGTTGCCGGCGAAAAGCGCTAGCACTGCAGAGAGCGCCACTACGCTCGCAGAACGCGGCCCCGCAAAAGTCCTCATGCGTGTTCCTCCTAAGATCGACGTCTTCACAGCAAGCTCCGGCCTGAGACGCAACTACGGCAAAAAGATCGTGTCCGGCGAATCCTCTTCCGTCTCCGCGACAGTGTCGAGAGAGTAAGAAGCCCAGCCGACCCGCGTGCTCGGATCCTCGAAGTCCGTCGCCAAGCTCAACAGCCCGACGCCCGCCAAACCCCCGCCTACTCCGCGAATGCGAGCCTGCCCAGTAATTGTGCCACCGAGCTCGACCGAGAAGATCGACCGCGGAGGCTGACTGGTATCGATGCGCGAAATCGGCGTGTCCAAGAGACATTCGACCCGGCGGCTGGTGGACAATCGCTGCTCGAACTCGTTGTAAACGAGGAACTGAGCGGTCACGGGAGGCGTAGTCTGTCCTCGAAGATCCTGAGTGCAGGGAACGAGAGTCAGCTCGGACGACGCTTCGTAGATACCGGAGATAGGATCGACCGCTCCGTCATACACGAAGTCCATGACAAGAATATCGGCGCAAGGCTCATATTCTGCCTCGCCAGTGCCGCCGCCAATGACCAGAGTCTCATCGGCGTTGTTCAGAACCGACTCGAGACCGACCGCCTTGTACGTTGCAACGTCGGTCGTCGTGCTCGAGGTGATCGCCGCATGCCCAGTGAAATCGTTGGGGCAAGTCGAGCCCGTGCAGGCCACCGGCAGCCGAGTGAGCGAATCAGCCTGGATGCACTTCAACTCGCCGATGAAGGGATCTTCGGAAATCGGCGGAATCCGGGTCCCGTTGTTCGAGCCCTGCCCCACGCACGGATTCGGGTTAAGGAAAGTGGCGCGACAAGGTAGGTCATCTGCGGCGAGGCCTTCCGACGCAACCCAGCCAATTGGCTGTCGGGAGGTAAAGAAGATGTCGAAGTTTGTTTCGATCCAGCCGGGAACACAGGCACCAAAGATGCCCCCGTCCTCACAGTCGGCGAACGAATCGCAGACTGCACCGTTGTTTGTGCAGTGACTGTTCGCGTTCACGTAGAAGCAGTGCACCATTTGAGGGGCGCTGCTCGTATTGGACAAGTGGAGCCGCGTATCCACCGAGCTCGCGGAATTGACCACGATCTTCGGAAAGATCACCAAACCGGTCGGATCGTCATGGTCGGGAGCGGCGCTTGCGGCCGTGGCCCCGACGACCGCGAGTGCGAACGCGGAGGCGAAAGACGTTATTTTCCAATTGGTAAGCATTGCACTTTCCCCTTTCTCACGCCTAACAGCCACGGCCTTAGAAGCCACCCGTGAAAACCATCACGTCGTCGTTTTCACCATCCGCCAAGTGATGAGCGCTTTCGGCAGACGTCCCGGGAGCCAGCCCTCCGTCGGTGTAAATGGTTTCGACTACACCGAGAACTGACGAAGGATCACCACACTCTCCGCCCGTGCCGCAATCAGCATCGTTGGCACATACGAAGCCCGTCGCGTCACCGCTGACGCACTCATTATCGAAGCAAACACCCCCACGGCCGCAATCCGAGTCCGAGGTGCAGCCGAAGCCGACTGGAGAACCGGAGGAGCAGTTGCCGGTATGGGTGGCAGCCGCAGTCGTACGAATGTACGTCGTAGTGCGGTCCATGATTCCGCCCGTGAGGCTACCAGTGTAGTTCGCCCAGCAGGCACGAGCATCGCCACCAGAGATCGACGCCTCGAGCTCGTCGTACGTGAAGAACTGTACGCGGAAGGAGGTCGGGTTCACGGTGTTGTAGGTGCATGGCACGAAGGTAAACTCGACCTCGACGTCTGCGTCAGAAATCGGATCGGCCTGGCCAGGCGCCAAGGAGTCGAAAGTGAGCGCTCCAGGGCAGCGTGCATACTCGACCCCATCGAGAGTAGCGACGTTTTGATCTGCCGGGGTTTCTCCGCCTTCGACGTTGATTGAGTTGTATCCGCTCAGGATGCCCGCCCCTTCGCCGGTCACGCCCAAGTGCTCGATGAACGCTTCGCCCTTCAGGGCGTTGCCAGTCACCAGCGCACCGTTCACGTCCACCTGGAAGCAACGGACTTCGCCGCGAAACGCCTCTTGACCCGGGACGTTTGCACCGGCCCCCTGGTTGTCGGCGGGCGCCAGGAAGAACCCAGGACACATCTGAGAGTTGCCAGCGTCCGAGCAGGCATCGCCCGAGGCGAGGTTTGGATCCTGCACGCGACCTGTCGAAACTCGCCAGAAGGTCGGCTGTTGCGCCGTCAGCGCAATCTCGAAGTCTTCCGGCTGGCACGTGAGGTCGCACGGACCGACGTTTTCCAGGATTGCCCCGTCGGGCGCCTCAACATCGAGGCACTCCTCGTCGGAGTTGCAGTAGTAAATCTGGTTGTCCGGATCCGGGGACCCGACGCAGCGCCCGATACCGTTGGTCGCTTCGCAATGTGCGTACACCATCAAGTTGGACGTGTTCGTCAACATGATGATCGTATCGCGGGTCCCGTCCGCGATCACCTTCGGAAAGACGACGATCGACCCGGGCTCGGTCGACGTAACTTCGAGATCTTGCGCTTCGGCCCGAATACCAACCAGGGCCAGCACCGCTAGCCCCGCAATCAGGCCCGACAGCCGCGGGTTTCGCTCCAGCAATCGCATTGCACGCCTCCTTTTGTTCACTACAGCCTGCATATGAGTTCGGCAGATTCGCATTCGAACCCGTCGGCGTTATTCCAGTTTGGGCAGAACCTGTCAAGCGGAAAAATGAGAATTCCCTCGGGAAGAGGCGATGTTTTCCGGACGTCGTGCCGGATCATGGCAGGCCCGAGGCGGGCTGGAAAGCCCTTTTTTCGATCCGCGCGGTGGATCGCCTCAGATTGCTGCAGCGGAGCCTGACGGCAGCGCCCCACTCAGGGCTCGGGCGGCACGCGAATGACGATTTCCTTCACCGGGCCGAGATTCCCGGCCGTGTCGCGAGTCTGGACTGCAACGATCCGCTCGCCCGGGCCGAGTTTGGAGTCGACCGGTACCTGAAAGCAGTACTGACGCGTTGCGTCAGAATCCAGGAATGCAAAATTTCCGCTGCCGTTCTTGGTGCACGCGAAGGTCTCGTTGTTCACAAACGTGAAGCGGCAGGCCAGGTCTTGCAACGCACTCGTCACGGCCGGCTGGCGACTCTGACACAGGGCCACCTCGGATGGGGTGAGCGCCGGCGAGGAGCAGTCGATCCAAGGCGGATCGAAGCCTGGCACGCCTCCGGGTGGATCATTGGGCGAACCGTCGCACACCGCGGGGCTGCCGTTGCCAAAGTTGGCCGCTCCCAACGCTTGCAGCGACGGCCTTTGCGAGCCGTGGAATATGCCGGTTACCACGTTGTTGACGATGCTCCCTTCACTGCCGGAATGCAGGAAAGACGCGCCGGGTCTGGTCTCGACGATGAATAGGAATCGACTGGATGTCGTAAACACCGGCCGTCCTTCATCGTCGAACTCCGGTGTGGGGGTCGGCGTCAGACGGCAATCAAAGCTACAGCAACCAGGACACCCATCTTGAGGTACCGGACGAAACGCGACGATCACCGGGCCATTGCGGTCGGTCGTTGGAGTCGGGGTACCCGTGCGAGTCGGCGTCCCGGTTTGCGTGCGGGTCCGCGTCGCCGTGGAGGTACGGGTCGATGTCCGCGTGTTGGTCGGAGTGGCAGTAAATATCGGCGTGAGCGTGTTCGTCGACGTGCGGGTTACTGTCGGCGTGCGCGTGAACGTAAGGGTGGGGGTCACCGTCACGGTTCGCGTCGAAGTCGGCGTCGAAGTCGCAGTCTGCGTGCCACTGGTGGTGCGCGTGAACGACGGAGTACCTGTTGCGGTGGACGTCCGCGTCGCCGTCGAGGTGCGCGTCGGCGTCCCTGTCGCACTCGCCGTGCGCGTGAACGTCGACGTACGAGTGAAAGTGGGCGCCTCGGTAGGCGTGTCGGTGCGCGTGCCGGTGCCGGTCCGCGATGACGTCGGAGTGCCCGTCGAAGTGCGAGTAAAGCTAGGCGTCCGCGTGATCGATGGGGTGCGCGTCGCGGTCAACGTAGACGTCGAAGTCAGAGTTCGCGTCGCCGTTCCGCTCCTAGTGGCTGTGTGCGTACCGGTGCCGGTCCAAGTGGGCGTTGCCGTACGCGAGGCAGTGAGGGTTCGCGTCACCGTTTGGGTCTGAGTCGCGGTGCCGGTTGGCGTCTCTGTGTGAGTGTGGGTGTCGGTACCGGTTGCCGTGGCCGTCCGCGATGGAGTAAACGTTCTGGTCGCCGTCTGCGTTGTCGTCGAAGTGCCGGTTTGCGTAGGCGTATGCGTTTGGGTGTCGGTACGCGTCACGGTAGCCGTGCGCGTCGCGGTCCAGGTCCGAGTCGACGTCAATGTTCGCGATGCCGTAAGCGTTCTCGAGGGCGTCTCCGTTTGCGTCGGCGTTTCGGATTCGGTCGGCGTGCCTGTACGGGTCGCGGTATTCGTACCGGTGCCGGTACGGGTGACTGTAGCCGTCCGTGTTACCGTCAAAGTCCTAGTGGCCGTTTGCGTAAGAGTCGGCGTCTCTGACTCGGTCGGCGTGCCGCTACGAGTTGGCGTATTCGTGTTGGTCGGAGTCCGCGAAGAAGTTGGCGTCCGCGACGCAGTCAAGGTTCGCGTCGAAGTCTGAGTCAGGGTTGGCGTCTCAGTTTCGGTCGGTGTGCCGGAATGGGTCGCCGTATTGGTGTTGGTGCCGGTTCGAGTAACCGTCGGCGTCCGCGAGGAGGTGAAGGTCCGCGTTGACGTCTGCGTGCTGGTCTCCGTTGTCGTAACAGTCGATGTACCCGTTGCGGTGGGCGTGCGGGTCACTGTCTCTGTGATCGTTTGGGTCGGAGTACGAGTCGCTGTAGCGGGTGTTCCAATCGTCGCCGTCGCCGTCTGCTCCGCCGGTGCCGTAGCCGTTACAGAGGCGGTCGATGTCACAGTCGCGAGAACACTCGGCGTTGCCGTGGCAGTTCCAGTCAGCGTCGCCGAAGGCAGCGTTCCGGTAGCAGTGGGTGTCGCCGAAGGCTCGGTTCCAGATGCGGTTGCCGATGGCGTCAACGACGGAATCGGACTCACCGACGGTTGCGGAGATGGCGTTGGCGAGGGGGTCGGACTGGCGGGTGACGGCGAATCCAAGGCGGTCGGACTCACTGTTGGCGATATCGACGGCGTCGAGGTTGACGCCTCGACGGCGGTTTCGGTCGGCTGAGTCGTGGCTGACGGTGTCGGCGTCGGTTGCGGGGATTCAATCAGTTGGGCAGCCAGAAAGACGAAGTCTGCCGCCGAAATCAGACCATCGTCGTTCGCATCAGCACCACTGCAGTCGGTACCTTGAAACACTGCACCAGCGAGGGCATCCAGGTCGGCGACGTCGACCGATCCGTCGCAATTGGCATCGCCCCCCACACTCTGAGCGCGCGACGGCCCTGCGGAAAGGCCAATCGCACCAATCAGCGCTGCGGCTACCGCAACCCACCCCCAACCATCATGCCGCATGGCCAAGTTCGCCCGCCCCGTAGATCCCCTCATATGAAAGATGCGCTGTCATATGAGGGATGCGCCGGCGCTTTGCAATCCGTTGGCTTCGGCGAGGCGCAATTCATACTCCGACGGATGCGAGCAGTCACAGCTTTGTTGCATAGCAACGCAAGGCCGTCGGGGGAGCGGAAATTTCGCCTTGCAGCGGCCCCTGGGACGGCTACCCTCCGACATGTCTCCATGGATGCCCTCGTCGAAACCCTCACTTGGATTCGAGACAACCCGAGGATTGCGGTTGGAGCCTCGATCGCACTGATGGCCCTCTGGGGCCTGGCACAGCGAAAGCCGCGTGTATTTCGAGAAGCCGAGCGAGATTTCGCTAGACTGCGTGACGAGCGCGGCTCTTCGTACGATCGCACCCGCCCCTTGTCTTGAGTCGCCCCCCCCCCGCCGTCGAATTCACAGCGCCGCGGCTTGACTCGCACGAGCTGTCTGGATCTATTTCATGAATGGATAGATCCGACCTTTATCACCTAGCCCTGCGCGAGCTTCCCGGAGTGGGCGAGCAAACGTTGACTAGACTTCTGGAACTAGCCGCAAGCCGATCCGAGGACATTCGCGGCATCCTAAACGCCCCGCCGGCTCACCTAGCGTCGGTGTACCGCCTTCCAGATAGAGCCGTCGCACGGCTCATCGAACAGCGAGATCGACATCTCCAACGTTGCGACTGGCTCCGTGCAGAACTCCAGCGCGCAGGAGGCAAGCTACTGACCCAGGGAGACCCTCTCTTTCCTCTGCGCATTCGTCACAACCTCCGCAAAGCCCCGCCGATGTTATTCGCCGTCGGTAATCTGAAAATCCTCGAGTCGCCTTGCATCGCGGTTCTGAGTTCACGTGAGATCACCGAAGATACAGTGCCGGCGACAGTAGCAGTGCTCCGCGCCGCGCGGCGCGAATCCCTTTCGGTTGCTGTCGGCGGAATGAAAACCACACACCGGCTGGCCGGCATCACGGCTCGGGCGATCGGCGTACGGCGGGTCGTCGTCCTCGACCGCGGTCTATTTGCGGCCTTTGCTTCGGACTTCGCGACCGATCCGTTTGGTTCCGGCAAAAAGCGCGCGCGATTCGATCCAGACTCCGCGCTTGTCATTTCACCGTTCCGCCTCGAGGATCACGCATCGCCGAGCGGCGGCCGTCGGCGGGATGAGATTATCGCTGCACTCGGGCACCTAGTGTTCGCAAGCAGCGCGCGTCCAGGGGGCGAGGTCGAGCGCATTTGCCTTGCTGCGATCTCTCAGGGAAGGCGCGTCCTGACTTGGCGAAGTACGAGCCGCAAGCTGCTCATGGCGGGGGCCACCTGCATCACGCCGCAACTGCTGGAACGCGGCCTCAGGCCACTTGTCGAGATTGAAACAGAGTCCGCCTACCGAACCAATCCGCACCCTCAGCCCCTGCGACGAGATCAAAGATAGAGATCTCGCGGGGCGTAAAAAGCCGAATCCGCTGCGCGGTTACGCCGAGACCACAGTTGACATACAGCCGAGATCGCCCCGCGTGGAACATGCCGCGATCGAACGCGGTAATGAACTCTGCGAGGTTGCGACGCCGGCCGCCGAACCAGGGCACAGCCAACTGGCCGCCGTGCGTATGACCGGAAAGCGTCAGCGACACTCCTTCACGAGCGGCGCGGCGGAACACATCGGGCCGGTGAACGAGCAGAAGCTGCGGCACATCAGTGGGCGCTTCGCGTAACAAACGCTCGAGGATCGCGTCGTCATGCATGCCGCGCGCCCAATCCAAGCCGCGATCGTCAAGGCCGATCACATGCAATCGCTCGCCGTCGATCTCGAGAGTCAAGGATTCGTCGCGCAGAACACGGATGCCCTGATCTTGCAGCGCCAATGTAACGCGATCGGCTCCGGCATAGTGATCGTGGTTGCCAAGAATCGCGATGACTCCCAGACGAGCCCGCAGCCGGGAGAGCGCTGGGAAGAACCGCTCGAGGTCGGCTTGGGGCCCGTCGGCAATGTCACCGGTGATACAGATCAAATCAGGGCTTTGCAGGTTGACGCGCTCGACGAAGTCGTCCAGTTGCGCGAGCGACAGGTTCTGACCGACATGAATGTCACTGAGTTGAAGGACACGCCACTCACTGGTCCACCCCGGCAACGGAACGGAGAACCGATTGAGATGAAGTTGCCGCTGTCCGCCCGTGTAGCCGAAGATCATGGCCGCCGATAGGAGGGCAATCCCTCCCACTCCCCACCAGCGCGAGGCGCTCGCAACCACGGGTCCGAGCGCAGGGTTTGCGAGCCCACCGATCGCGCCGACAACTGCGAAGAATGACCAACTGACGAGCAAAAACACCCCACACAGCAGCACCACGAAGGCAACAGCAGAGTATCGGCGCAACCAGTCGCCACCGTGTCGGGGCCCGCGCACCAAGGATCGGTTCAACCCATATATAACGGCCACTCCCAA
>CADEER010000027.1:40671-43790 GCA_902826395.1 uncultured bacterium | reverse complement strand
GGTGGGCGCCTTCTGCCATGCCGCGTCGACCAATTCGTTGCGCTGATCGATGGTCGTGTCCCAGTACAGCGCCTCGTTCACCCGGACGCACGGCGGCGACACTGCAAATCCGTTGAGACGAAACTCTCCGGTGGATCCGCTCAGCAGATTGTCGGCCGGCATTCGGACTGGGTAGGCGTGCTCCAGCAGGAGGCGCGCCCCTCGGTTCGAGATTGCATAGGCATGAGTGCCAAAGGGATAGGCCAGGAGCCGGCCCATCGCGAAGCGCGGCGCGACTGACTTACGTCCCCAACGCGAGATCGGCACGCCCTTTTTGTGATCATAGGGTGAGCCGATGTAGCTCAACCAATGTCCGAGCCAGATCACGTCCCAGGATTCCTGCATCTGGTCGATCGTTGCCAGGACTGTGGGCAGCCTCGGGTCGATCTCGACGTCGTCCTCCATCACGACGGCGTGATGTGTTCCCTCGGCCACGATCTTCTCGTAGATCCTCAAGTGGCTCAGGGCTGCGCCGATCTCGCACGGCGCGAGCTCTCTGTGCACCCCCGCGTTTTGTCGGCGCAACGCTTCGGTCGGCGAATAGAGCCGCATCTCCTCTTCGGTCAGCAGCCGACCGTCGACAGCTTCGAAGCGCTCGAACGACAAGCCTGCCCTTTCGAACTGAGCCACGGCATTCGCTCGTCGCTCGGGCGATCTGGCCAGGTTGATGACATAGATCGGTGCAGGCATTACGACCGCTCGAAATCAGATCTGGAGTCCCGTCGCAAAGGGCATCGACTTCGGCTCTCGGCCCCCAGGCGCCTAGCGGCGACGGCGACGGTCGGCCTCGCGACACCTGTGCGCTCCCTGCGAATTGACTATTCCAGAATGGCGCGGACATAGTTCCCGGATTCCGATCGGAGGGAACTGTGGAAGGCTTGAGTGTCTTGGAAATGATCCATCAGGGGGCGCTGGCGACCTATCCGCTCATCGCGTTCTCGGTGATTACCGTCAGCATCGTCTTCGAGCGGCTGTGGTCGCTGCGCAATCTGGTGAAGGACAGCCTCGGGTTGGCCAACGGCATCTGCCCGAGCCTCGAACAGGGCCAGGTCGGTGAAGCGCTCGGCCGGGCGCGCGGCATGGTCAACACTCCCGCCGGTCGGATCTTCAGCGACATCCTGGCGCGCCAGTCGTCGGAACAGATGGAGTATCTCGCCGAACTGACCGAGGAGAAGCGCTACGAAGAGGTCGAGGCTCTCAAGGGGCCGCTTTGGGTCCTCGGCACCGTCGGCGCCAGTGCTCCGTTCATCGGTCTCTTCGGAACCGTGGTCGGTATCATCAAGGCGTTCCACAACATGGCGGTGATGGGCAGTGGCGGTTTCGCGGTGGTCGCTGCCGGCATCTCCGAGGCATTGGTCGCCACCGGGCTCGGGCTCGGCGTCGCGATCATCGCCGTCATCTTCTTCAACTACTTCCAGACTCGCATCGAGCGGATCGAGGCGGCGCTGACGATCGCCTCGAACCGCGTCCTCGACGCGCTGCACATCGGCAAGCAGGCCCATGGCGTTTAGTCCCCCGACGAAGCGCACCATCATGGCGGACATCAACATCACTCCGCTGACGGACATCTTTTTGGTGCTGCTGATCATCTTCATGGTGAGCAGCGCGGCGATGGTGGAGTCGGGCGCCAACATCAGTTTGCCGGAGGTCGATTCGACGGCATCGGCATCGCGCGAGATCACGGTGAGCGTGACGCCGACGCAGGAAATCTACGTGAACAACGTCCTCACCGCGTACGAGGACATCGAGGGCTCGCTCACCGAGCTTCTGCAGGCGAACCCGGGAGCGCCGGTTGTTCTCGAAGGCGACCGGGAGGTTCTGTTCGGTGAGGCGGTGCGCGTCCTCTCGCTGGCGCAGAAGGCGGGGGCGACGCAGATCGCCATCGCGGCGGAGCAGGCGCGGAAATAGGTAGTCGAGCTCCGCCGATGAGTGAGGAAGCCAACGGCGCCCCGGAGGCGCCGCCGCCGCGTGTCGATCCCTGGTCCGGCAGCGGCGGCGGGCGAGCGGGGTTCTTCGCCGCATCGACCCTGGTCCACGCCGCCATCCTGATCGGTTTGGCGACGCTGTCGATCACGGTCGTGCGCGAGGCACAAAAGGTCGACGTGAAGGTGGTCGAGCGCGAGACGGATCTGTCGGATCTCGACGGCGAACCGTCTCTCGAAGACTTCGCAGGGTTGCTCGACGTGTCGCGGGCGCCGCGGCGCGATGCGGCGCAGACGCGCGGCCCGCGCGTCCGCAATGTCCGCGCTCCGCAGGTGCCCAAGATCGGCGGCGTCGGCCCCTCGCTCGGGCGCGCCAAGCACGATCCGGCCGCGGGGGCGGCCAATCTCTCGTTCGGCTCCGGCAGCATCGGTGGCCTGGGCGGCAGCTTCGGCGACTACGTCGGCGGTTTGCGCAAGGTCGGCCTCGACATCGTGCTGGTCGTCGACACGACCGAGAGCATGCAGTTCGTCATCGATCAGGTGAAGGAGCGCGCCGCTTCCCTCGTGAAGTCGATGCAGCAGATGGTGCCCACCACTCGCATCGGCATCGTCGCTTATCGCGACGAGGGCGACGAGTACGTCACGCGCTGGACCGACCTCAGCTTTCGCACCGACAAGTTGCTCGGCTTCGTTTCGCAGATCTCGGCCGCCGGCGGCGGCGACTACGAGGAGGCGGTGCTCGAGGCGATCGATGCCGCGGTCGAAGACCTGTCGTGGCGCCGCAAGTCGAAGAAGATCGTCATCCTCATCGGCGGCTCGCCGCCGCATCCCGAGGACGTCGAGGATCTGAAGGGCGTCGTGCGCGCCTTTCATGACGGCGGCGGCCACGTCAGCGCCATCGACGTCACCGACGGCCTGCATCTGCGCTTCAGCACGTGGATGTGGAAATCGCTGCACGGCAACAAGCCGTTCGAGCCGTCGCCCAAGCCCGAGCACTACCAGGAAGTGACGAACGTCTATCGCGACATCGCCTCGGCGGGCGGCGGCGAGCTGGTACAGCTCGAGGACGACAAGCAGCTCATTCGCGACGTGCTGGTCCTCACCTTCGGCAAGCGATGGAAGGTCGAGATGGCCAAGTACATGAAAGACCTTTCCTGA
>CADEER010000027.1:0-40571 GCA_902826395.1 uncultured bacterium | reverse complement strand
CGGGCGCCGATCGGCTTGCCGGCGAGGTGCGCGCCGCGGCGGGGAATGCGCAAGCCGAGAAGGGATTGATCGAGCCGCTCGGCGAGCTGGTGCTCGCCTATATCGACGAGAGCGATCGCCTGCAGCGCGACGGGGAAGACGAGCGCCGCACCGCTGAGCTGCGCGGCGCCTTCGAGGCGCTGCACGCCCCGCTCGACGGCATCTATCGGCGCAACGCCGATCGCCTGGAGAAGATGTCGCGCGCCGTGATGGATGCCGACGGCGACCTCGAGGCGCTCTACGAGACGGCCGACTTCAAGTCGTCACAGGCGACTGCGGCCAACTCGCTCTATTACCTCAACTGGCTGAACTACTACGGGGCGCGAGCCAGCGAAGGGGCTCGTCGCAAGGAGCTGCTGCAGGCCTGTGAGAGCGGCTTCTCACAGTTCGCCGTCGGCGACCACGCCGGCGAGCTGGTCGACGAGAGTCTGCTCGGCCGCGGGCTCTGCTATCTCGAGCTCGACAACTTCGACTGGGCGCGCCGCGACTTCGAGGCCGTCATCGCCGGCCAGGCATCCGCGGAGCGCAAGACCAAGGCGCGGTTGGCGCTGCTCGACGCGTCGTACCGCAGCGGTGACCGCGCCGCTGCGATCGAGCTGGCGCGCAAGCTGATCGACGGCGGTCTGGTGCCAGCCGACGAAAAGTCGGTCGTGCGTTTCTACGAGCTGCAGGCGCTGCTCGAATCGGCGGATAGTGCCCGCGGCGCCGCCGCCGAGCGCTATCGAAGCGAGGCAGGTAAGGTTGCCGCCGAGCTGCGCCGCGCCGGAGGTGGTTGGGGGGCGAAGGTCGACGCGCTCTTCGCGGCGAGCATCAAGGATCCTTCGCAGTGGGCCGGCTCGGCGGACTCGCCGGCGGCACAGTGGCAACTGGCGCAGCTCTATCTCGAGAAGGAGGACTGCGCCGGTGCCGCGCCGCTGCTCGAGAAGCTGCTCGCTGGCGATGGCGCGACGGGCCATCAGCGCGACGCGCGGTACTGGTCCGCTGTCTGCGACTTTCGCGCCGGGCGCTACGAGCCCGCGGCGGCGTCGTTTGCCATGGCCATGGAGGGCGACGGCGAGCCGGCCTTTGCCGCCGATGCCCGCTACCTGCGCTTCAAGTCGCTCGAGGCGTTGATGGCGGCCGAGGAGCCACCGGCCGAGCTCGCGTCGAGCTACGTCGCGGCTCTGCGCGATCTTCTGCAGCATCATCCCGACCACGAGAAGAGTGCCGAGGCGCACTACCGCCTCGGTGAGTATTTGCAGGGAAGTGGTGAGTTCGCCGCCGCCATCGACGAGTATGCCAAGGCGGACAACGATGCGGCGCTACTGCTGCGCGCCGCCTTCGGCACCCTGCAGTGCCGTTTCGACTTGTTGCGCGGCGCCAGTGATCCGACGGCGCGCGCGCCGATCGTCGCGGCGATCGGCGACGATCTGCAGCGCTACGACGAGCGCGTTGCCGGTCGCAAGAGTGCCGAGCAGGAGGCGGCGGAGTTCGCCGAGATCGACGCGAAGGTCACTTTGTTGCGAGCCGTGCACGCATCGCTGGCGACGGAGGGCGGCGACGCGCGCACGGCGGAGATCCTGGCCGACTTTGCGGCGCGGCATCCCGGCCATGCGGATCTCGCGGCACAGGCGGCGCGGATGCGACTGGGAGCGCTGCTGCGGCTGCGGCGCTTTGCCGACGCCGAGGCGGAGATGCAGCGCAGCACGACGGTGTTGCGCGACGAGCGGCGCGCCGATGCGCTGCGCGCGCTGGCGGCGGAGTTCGGCAGAGAGGCGCGCATGAGCGAGGCGCCGCAAGACGCCGCTGCGGCGGCGCGTGTCGCCGTCGAGCTGCACGCCCTGGCGAGCCAGGTCGGCGGTGAGGAGGCGAGCCCGCGCCAGCAACTGGCGATTGCCCAACTGAGGGAAAAGGCCGGCGAGCTCGACGCTGCTGCCGCCGGCTATCGCGAAGTACTGGCGGGCAACCCCGCGGCGCTGGAGGCGCTGCGCGGTCTCGCGCGCATCGCCGAGGCGCAGGGCAAGCCCCAGGAGGCACTCGCGCATTGGGCGAAGTACACCGAAACGGTGCGCGGCGGCGATACCGGTTGGTACCGCGGCCAGTTCGAGCAAGCGCGCCTGCAACTCGCCGCCGGCGACGCCGCCGCGGCTTGCGCCCGCCTCACGGCGATGCGGACGGCCATGGCGGGCTTGCAGGACGAGGAGCTGCGGGCCGCGCTCAAGAAGCTGTTCACCGACGCGGGCTGCTGACGATTGGGCGTCGTGCGCCGGGCAACCGCGAGTCACGGCCGCGACCGCGATGCAGTTTCGGGTTTCCCGCTTCGTCCGTCCGGTGTAGACGTCGGCCCTCCGACGAGCGCCTTTGGATGATCGAGCGCTACACCGACCACGCGGCGAATGAGCGTACCTATCTAGCGTGGGTGCGCACCGGGTTGGCGTTCATGGCCTTCGGCCTGCTCGTCGAGCGCTTCGACTTGTTCGTGCGCTCGCTGCCGGGGCTGGCCGATGCGCCAAGCGCGGTGTCGTCCGGCTATGTCCGGGCCGGGGGCCTGATTCTGATTGTGCTCGGTGTGGTCGTGCTGGCAATTTCGAGCCGGCGCTATCTGCACTTCAAGACGCTCATCGCGTCGGACGAGCATCGAGACTTTCGCGGCTCGCGCACCGACCTGGCGCTGGTGATCATCGTCGCGGCGATCGGCCTGCTGATGGTGTTCTATGTCCTGGCGCACATCTTCGTCTGAGGAGTGCGCCGCGAAAACCTTTTGCGGCGTCACAGCGGTTTGTTAGGGTCGCAGCTCTCATCTCGAGCAAGGGGGTCTTCATGGCACGACTCTGGTCCATAGCGCGCCGCGCGCTCGCGGTAGTATCGACGACCACACTGGCGGCCGCCGCGGCGTCTGCGATCACCATCACCTACGTCAATCCCGGACCGGCCGACTCGAGGGTGTTCGTCGGCTTCGACAACATGGCGTCCGGCAACACCACGACCGACCTGGTCGCCGATCCCGCCGCGTTCAGCCGCAACGACACGCTCTTCGGGCCGTCTCCGCCGCCATTCGATGCCATGGCGTACAGCGGCGCCGAGCTCGGCACCAATCTGAATGCGCCGCTCGGTGCCGGGACGCGTTCGGTGTTCGCCCCATTCAATCCGACGTTCTTCCGCGCCCACGGCGAGACGGTAGGGGCCAGCGGCTCGTACTCGGCGCACGCTTTTTCGCACTCCGGCGATACGACGTCGACATCGCCGGACCCGTGGACGATCCACGTAGATCCGAGCGGCGCCGAGATCGCGGGAACGCCGGCTTACGTGACGATCGACGCGTCGATTGCGGGATACGTCGAGATCGTCGGCGGTGCTGCGCTGGCTGATGCATTCTGGAACGTCGCGACCACCGGCTACGGCACGGTCATCAACGGATCGGCGGCGATTGCGGCGGTGGGGAATACGCCGTTCGCGGATACCGGCACACTCACCTTCATGCTGCCGCTCGGCGGCACGTTCGAGCTCCTCGTCGACTACGACCTGTCGACCTCGGGCAGTGGCGCCGCGGCCGATTCGACGAGCGAGGTAACGGCGTCACTGGTGGAGATCTCGGCGTCGCTGACTCCACCGCCGCCGATGTTCGCACCGGTGAGCGGCGCCAAGCTTCTGATGATCGACAAGTACGCGACATCGGGTAAGGCGAAGATGGTCATGATCCTCAAAGACGACAGCGCTGGCGCCATCGACAAGGGCCCCGCTGCCGAGCCACCCGCCCTGTCGGGCACGGTCGAGATCTTCCCGCTCTCCGACCCGACCAATCGCGCCGTCTACGAGCTCGATACGGCGGGCTGGATCCACAACAAGGAGAAGATCGCCAAGTTCAAGAACAGCCTCGCCGCCCCCGGCGCGGCGGGCGTGAAGGTCGCCGCCGTCAAGCCGGACAAGCTGGTGAAGGTGGTCGCGCGGAACCTCGGCGACGGCGACTCGGCGACCGGCGATCAGGGCAGCGGCGACATCGACCTCGCTGCACTCACCGGGGCCGACAGCTTGATCGCGGTGATCTCGATCGAAAACGCCTCCGACGCGTCGTCGTATCGAATGTGTGCCCAGTTCGACGCGCCGGCGATCACGGCGATCGCGGGCGGCACAGGGACCAAGGTTCTGTCGAAGACGTCTTCGCTGCCGGGCATCTGTCCGCCGTGACGCGAGTCCGTCGGGCATCTATGTAGAGTCGGGTATGGAGATCGGCGCTGCATCGGAGACGGAGAGTTCGTCGAGCGTCGGGCGGGGAGTTGGGGTCGTTCTGATCGTTGCCGGTCTGGGGCTCGGGGGCTGGACGTTCCAGCGCGTGGTCGAGCTGCTGGCGGGCGAAGAGGTCGGGCTGATCGAACGCCTCGTCCCGATCTCGCGCGCGGCCCGGTCTCTGATGATCGAGGGACAGCAGGTCGAGATGCCGGCGAGTCTCTTCGAGATCGGCGCCTACGGGATGGCGATCGGCCTGCTCTCGATTGCGGCGACGCTCGCCAACGCCCTCATCCGCGGCGGCGCCGCCTTGCTGCGACCGCATCTCGGCCGGCAGGTCGACCGACTGCGCCGCGACCTACTCGGCAAGCTCGGTCGCGACGGACAAGCCGGCAGGTGAGCCGAGACCGGCGGCTGCCGGTCATTTGTGCACTGCCTTCTTGATCCGCGTCACGATGCGCAGAGTCAGAAAGCTGATCGCAGCCAGGGTGATGGCGATGTCGTAGCGCTGCCAGGCGACGGCGATGCCGACTGCACCGGTGTTCCAGATGCACGCGGCAGTTGCAGTGCCTGTAACCCCGTCGCCGGTCTTGAGAATCGCGCCGCCGCCGATGAATCCCAGGCCGGTGATGATTCCGTAGAGGACACGGCTCATCGCGTTGGGGTCGTCGAAGACGTTGATGCCGACCAGCATGTAGGCGCATGCGCCGACCGCGACCAGTGGGAACGTGCGCAGGCCGGCGCTGCGCTCGTGCTCCTCGCGATCCCAGCCGATCGGAAGTGCCAGGGCATACGCGACGCCCATCTGCACGAGATGCGAGAGGACGGTCGTCCACTCGATGGGGATGAAGTCCATGACTCCTTGCTAGCCCGGATGGGTCGCGCACGGAAAGTGGTCATCGATGCGGAGGGAGGGCTCGCCATCACCGGAATTTGCTGGCAATGGGTCAAGCTGTGTCGGAGCAGTCGATAGAGCGTCGCGGCGCGGTTGGCGCCCGGGTCGGGCTCGTGCTCGTGCACTGGAACCAGCCGGATCGCTGCAAGCGGACGATCGAAGCATTCGAGGCGCAGTCGGTCTCGCTCGACATCGTCGTCGTCGACAACGGCTCGCGCGCCGAGGTGCTCGCGGAGCTGCGCGCCTTTCGCCCGTCTCTCTTCGTTCTCGAGCTCGGCAGCAACCACGGCTTCGGCCCGGCCGCCAACGCCGGGCTTCGCCGTCTGCTCGAGCACTCCGCCTGCGATTACCTCGGCGTGGCACCGCATGATGCGCTGCCCGCGCCCGACTGCGTCGAAGAGATCGTGCGCGAGCTCGATGCGCGGCCCGATGCGGGGCTCGCCTGTGCCGATGTCGGCGACGGAGTCACTCCGTACATCAACCCCTATCTCGGTGGCATCAGTGTGCCGGCGCGTGTGCAGCGGGGTTGGGAGCCGGCAGACTATGTGCACGGCACCCTGCTATTGGCGCGCCGTCGCTGTCTCGACGAGATCGGGCTGTTCGACGAGCGCTTCTTCGCATACGGCGAAGAAGTGGAGATCGGCGCGCGTGCTCGCGCGGCGCGGTGGGAAGTCGGCTTGGTGCGCGGCGCGCGCGTCGTCAATCCGACGTCGCGCTTGGGTGTGCGGGCCGTCGACTATCTGATGGAGCGCAATACGTTGCTGATCGTGCGCGAGCTTTCCGGACGCACGCATGCCCTGACGCGCTTCGCGATCGCCGTCGTCGGCCTGGTGCGCGGGCTGCTCAAGCCGAGCGTTCGACCGTTGCTGTTTGCGCCACCGGCCCGGCTGCGCGGATTTCTCGACTACGCGCGTGGCCGTTACGGCGCGCCGCCGGAGTCGTTCTTCGAAAAGCTCGACGGCCGCGGCGAGCCGATCCGCAGCGAATCACGGCATGTCGAGGTCGCCCGCGAACGCGGCTAGCGTTTCAGGGGTCAGGAGTCGGGGGTAGGAGTCGGGGGCGGTGGGAATCTTCGCTCCGCGAAGATTCCAGCGATCAAGTCATTGATGAGTCTCCGCGTCAGCGGAGACTCCACCTTCCCTGATCCCCGACCCCTGACCCCTGAACCCTCGTTAGCTTGCGCTCACGCCGCCCGGATACGAAGCTGCGCAAACCGCCAACTCGAGGGGCCGCCATGCTTTCGAAGTTCGACGACTACCCGATCCATCAGACTCCCGAGCCGATCGCCCACGTCGCCACCGGGGATCGCAATGCCTACGACCGGTACTGGTTCAACGGCTACGCGGCCGACGGCGAGTTCTATTTCGGCATCGGCCTCGCGATCTACCCGAACCTCCGCATCATGGATTGCGGGTTCAGCATCGTGCGCGGCGGCGAGCAGCACGCGTTCCATGCCTCGCGCCGCGCTCCTCTCGAGCCCACCGATACCGTCGTCGGCCCGTTTCGCATCGCCGTCGTCGAGCCGATGCGCGTATTGCGGGTGACGCTCGATGCGAACGAGACCGGCATCGAGTGCGACCTGACGTTCTCCGCCCGCACCGCGTGTATCGAAGAGGGACGACAGACGTGGCGGCAGGGCGGGCGCGTGGCGATGGACGCGACGCGCTTTGCGCAGTTCGGCCGCTGGGGCGGTACGATCCGCTATGCGGGACAGACGGTCGCCATCGACCCGGCGCGCGTTTTCGGAACCAAGGATCGCTCGTGGGGGGTTCGCCCGGTGGGCGATCCCGACCGCGGCGGCGCGCCGTCGACGCAACTGCCGCAATTTTTCTTCCTGTGGTCGCCGGTCCACTGGGACGATCACTGCACGCACTTCGGCATCTTCGAGGACGGCGACGGCCAGCCGTGGCACTGGGACGGACACATCGTCCCTGCCTACGAGAGCCCCGATCGGATCCCCGAGCTCGAGGCGACGGGTCGCAAGATCGCCGGCGTCGAGCATGCCCTGCGATACATTCCGGGCACGCGCCGCGCCGCCGGGGCGACCATCTCGCTCATCGAGGTCGGCGGCGAGCGTCACGACATCGAGCTCGAGCCATTGATCTGCTTTCAGATGAAGGGAATCGGCTACACGCATCCGACCTGGGGGCACGGCCATTGGAAGGGCGATCTGGCGATCGGCGGCGAATCGTGGCGCGGCGACGATCTCGACCCGATGGAGATCGAAAACCAGCACGTGCAGCAGGTGATGCGCGCTACCTCGAAGGGCAAGACGGGAGTCGGCGTTCTCGAGCAACTCGCGATCGGTCCACACGCGCGTTACGGCTTCAAGGAGTTCATGGACCCGGCCCGCTGACCGCTATCGCCTTTGCGGAGCGTTGCCGTTACGTTGCCGCGATGGCCGACGACAAGACGAACAAGAAGCTGAAGATCGCTCCGCTCGACGAGCACCTCGGCGTGCGCACCGTGCGCGCCAGTGCCGATGAAGTCGTCCTCGAATACGACATCGACGAGCGCCACCGCCAGCCGTACGGCATCGTGCACGGGGGCATGCACTGCACGGTGGTCGAGTCGGCGTGTTCGATCGGCGCCGGTATGTTTGCTCTCGCCGAGGGGCGATCGGTGGTCGGCGTCGAGAACCACACCAGCTTCATCCGTGCCGTTCGCTCCGGCCGCGTGACGGTGACGGCGGTGCCGATCACGCGCGGTCGGCGCTCGCAGGTGTGGGAAGCGACGTCGCGCGACGAGCAGGGCCGCACCGTGTCGACTGGCAGAGTGCGCCTGCTCTGCCTGGAGCCGGAGGCTCAGCTCGATGGGCAGGCCGTTGGCGCGCGCTGAGGCTGCAGCGACTCAGCGCACATCGACGCTTGCGATCAAGCCGTCGCCCAGCCAGCCTGCGAAGATCGCTGCTGGATCGACACCGTCGGCGCACGTGGCCAGCGCTTCCATCGCCTGGCCGAGAGTGGCGCCGTCGAGCAGCGTCCCGAGCAGCAGCGCGGCCGGCGGCTCCAGTACGGTGCAATCGACGTCGTCGCCGTGGCGATGCACGAGCACGATCTGCGGGCGGCCGATGAGGTCGATGTCGATCTCATCGCGCGGGGTGTCGCGCGACGTCCATAGATCGCACAGCGGCCAGCTCGATCGCACGACGGCGACCGAGGGCTGAAACGACAACACGGCGCGATCCCAGTCGTCGAGGTCCCAAGCGGCGAAGCGCGCCGCGTCGACCGGCGGCCGATCGCAGGCGTGGAAGGATCGCAGAACCTTCCACTCGAGGTTCGCGAGATCGGGCAGGAACGGGAGCTCGTCGCGCAATGGATCGCCGGCGACGTAGTCGGGAAACTCGTTGCCGATTTCGTTGAGTGCCGTGCGCGACAAGTCGCGCGACTGTAGGTAGCGACCGGCGAGATCGGCGAACGAAGGCGCACCGCAGATGTTGGCGATCGCCGGGAAGACGTCGCGCATCGCATCGAGCAGGCGAGCCGGATAGCCGTTGCGGTAGACGGCGAGCCGGGTTTCGACGTCGACGCCTTCCGGCAGGCGAAGGTGCTCGCGCAAGCCGGAGGCAGCCGGCGCGACGGCGGCGAGGATCTCAGCCGCCAATTGTCGCTGCAGGGCGCACAGCTCCGGCATCTGCTTTCTCATCATCGCCGCCACGCGGCGCGCCGATGGCGCGAGCGCGGTCGACCTCGGCAACCAGCCGTTCCAGTGGCGGGATGTCGGCATCCCACTCGACCAGGGTGGATACCTCGCCGAATCGTTCGCATGCGTATGCGTACAAGCTCCATACGTCGTCGCTGACCGGCGCGCTGTGGGTGTCGAACAGATAAGTACCCATGTCGGTGAAGCCGGCGAGGTGAATCTGGGCGACGCGGTCGACGGGAATTCCGTCAACGTACGCGTACGGGTCGAAATCCAGGTTGCGGGCCGAGACGTAGATATTGTTGACGTCGAGCAGGATGCCGCAGTCGGCGGCGGCGGCGAGCTCGGCCATGAACGTCCACTCCGGCATCGTCGAGTGAGCGAAGGCGATGTAGGTGGACGGGTTCTCGAGCAGGATCTGGCGCCGCAGCCGATCCTGAACCCGGCGCACCTTGTCGACGACGTGTGCGAGCGCCTCTTCGGTGTAGGGCAGCGGCAGGAGATCGTGCAGCACGGTGCCGTCGACGCCGCACCAGCACAGGTGATCGGTGATCAGCGCCGGCTCGATGCGCTCGGCGAGAGCCTGCAACTTCGCGAGATACGATTCGTCGAGTGGATCGGCGGAGCCGATCGACAGCGCCACTCCGTGCAGAGCGACGGCGTGATCGCGGCGCAGGCGCTCCAACACGTGCAGGGGGCGGCCGCCGCTGTCGAAGTGATTCTCGGTGATCGCCTCGAACCAATCGATGCGCGACGGCTGAGAGAAGATTTCGGTGTAGTGCTGCGCGCGCAGGCCGGCGCCGTAGCCGAGAGCCGGCCACGGCGATTCCGGTCTGCGCGCGCGCGAGTCCATTTCGATCGTGTCGCGCTCTACTTGGCCGCCGTCAGGCGGCCGCCTTCGATCTTCAGGCAGGTGTCCTTGTCGATCATCAGGAATCCCTTGCCCTTGCAGCCGTTGTTGCCGGCGCACGAATACGCCGTCCCGTCGTCGTGTTTGCCGCCGCAGGCACCGGTGCCCTTGCACTTGTTGACGCCGTAGCAGGGGACCTTGTCGCCGGCGCCGCCGCCGTGCTCGGCGGCGACCGCCGCGCCGGTGGAAAGCAGGCCTGCGACCGCCGAGGCCATCAGGATGCGCTTGGTGTTCATGTGACTCCCTCCTTCGCTCGTTGTGCCGCGTACACCGACGCGGCTTGTTTGTCGGCGGCGAGTCCGTCGATCGGAGCTCGCCGCGCCGGGCGTTACTGCACGACGCCTTCGACGTTGATCTCGATCTCGACCTCTTCCCCGATCAGAAGACCGCCGCTGTCGAGAGATTGGTTCCAATTGATACCGAAATCCTTGCGGTTGATCGTCGTCTTGGCGCTGAACCCGCCGCGCGTGTTGCCCCAGGGGTCTTTGGCGGTGCCGAGGTAGGCGACATCGAGCACGACCGGTTTCTCGACGCCGTGCATGGTCAGGTTGCCGTGCAGTTTGCCGGTCATCTTCGTCTTGTCGACGTCGGTGATCTCAGTGCTCTTGAAGGTGATGGTCGGATACTTCTCGACGTCGAAGAAGTCGGCGTTCTTCAGATGGGCATCGCGCTTCTCGTTGTTGGTGTTGATACTGGCCGCCTTGATCGTGCCCTGGGCGGTGGCGGTGGCAAAGTTGTCCGGATCGAAGACGACGGTGCCCTCGAAGTCGTCGAAGCGGCCGGAGACGTTGGTGAACAGGTGGCGGACCTTGAACGTGACGTTGGTGTGCGCCGCGTCGACCTTGTACTCGGCCGCGCTCGCGACAAACGGCACCGCGAACAGGGCAAGGGCGGCCAATCCGATGAGCCTTCGGTGCATGTACATCCCTCCTGAGTCGATAAAGAGTTAAAGAGCCGGGCGCTGCGGAGACACCGCGATATCGCGCTGGCGCGGCCGCTGCGCGCGGCGAGGCCGGGCGGGTCGGTTCGCTCCATGTGTCGTCGGAAGCACGGTTTGATCGTCGAACCGCAGCGGATCGGCGAGAAGTTCCCGGGTCCGCGTCACTCGCCAATTAGGCTGGAAACGGGTCGGGTCCGCAAGGCCGCGGACACGCGAGGCGAACCGAGCGCATCTGCGCTCACGGTTCTAGGTCCACCGGGTTGGCGCGAGTCGCGAGGCACGGACCGCGCGTGCGGCGTACCGGGTACCGGCGCGTCGTGGAGGGGCGACGCGCCGGTCCGGCGATTCAGCGACCGTTCGAGAAGGCTGCGGGAGCGTAGGCGTCGAGACGCTCGACTTGCATGGCGCGCTCAGCGAGGCGCTCGAGGCCGCGCAGTGCGAGCGGGCTCGGACGGAATCGGCCATTCTCCCAGCGATTGACGGTTCCCACCGTCACTCCCAGCTCGCGCGCGAGCTGCTCTTGCGTCATTCCCAAACGCTTGCGCAGCTCCAGCACGCCGAGTGTGTTGCGGCGGGGTGCCCCCGCCGCGGCGCTCGCGGCGGCCCAGACTGCGCTGGTTGACGATTCATCTGCTTTCATCATGGTCGTGTCCCTTCAGGTCGCTTGTGGCAGGTTTTGTCTCGCCTTCGCTTTGCCGGCTTGGGTGCTGGCGCATAGGAACCTATGCATGCGGCGTGCCGACTTCCTCAGTCACAAGGCAATCTAAGTGATGGCCTTTGGTTGCTGGGGAATTGACGGCGCGAAGAGCGAAATGTCGCATTGCGCCAATCCATGCGCAGGGCCTTTCTTGCAATCTTGCAAGGCAGGTGAGAGGGCGGGGCACCGACGGCTACGCCCCGTCGAGTCGTCTATAACGTCGTTCGCGACGCTGGTCGGGACGTGGATGTTGCTGGAACACAGATGGACAAACTGGTATCGACGGCGGCTGACATGGGCGGACGGATAGCGCGCAAGGAAGTGACGCCGATTGGAATCGGGGAATTGGTTCGGGCTGCAACCGCGCTCGAGCGGCGCACGATGGAGCTGTATTGCCGGTTCGAGATTCTCTTCCCCCAGCCCGACCCGGTGCGCGCCTTCTGGCTCGACATGGCCGAGCACGAGTCGCGTCATGTCGGAGCGCTGGCTTTGGTGTCGGGCCTCCTGGAATGCGACGCGCAGCGCCCGATGCCGGCCGTGCCGGATGCGGCGGCCGGTCACGTCGCTAGGCTCGAGGAGTTGCTCGACCGCGCCGAGCGCGAAGCCGAACGCGGCCTGAAGTTGACGCGTGCCTTCGAGATCGCGCTCGACATCGAGAGCTCGGAGGTCGAGGAGTTGGTGCTCGACCTGCTCCAGGTGTTGCGTGGAAGGCGGGAGCGCGAGCGGGCCGCGATGAGCTTGATCCACGACCTGAGCGACCTGAGCCTGATGATCGAGCGATACGGCAACGATCGGGCGCTGCTGGCGCGTGCGGATCGGGTAGTCGAGCGCGAGCTGCGGCGGCACGGGGCCACGTCGCGTCGCAGCGCCTGAGTGACGGGACCGCGCGGCGCCGGCTGGAGTTGCCGCCCGGTCGGATAGTCGGCGGGCGGGCATCTTGCTCGCGGGCGCCGTGCCTGCTTTGTAAAACGCTTCCGTTACAACCGAGGGCCGCCCTTTCAGAACCCGGGCGGTGTGATGGCAACAAGGGAAGCGGCGCGAGCTCGACACGTGTCGCCGAGCCCGGTGGAACGCGCGCAGCGCGTCGCGGGGCCAATTCACCAAGGGAGGATCGATCAATGAGTGAAATCCGTTTCGACGACCGCGTCGCGGTCATCACGGGAGCCGGCGGCGGTCTGGGGCGAACCTACGCACTGGAGCTGGCAAAGCGGGGCGCCAAGGTGGTCGTGAACGACCTCGGCGGCAAGGCGGACGGCACCGGCGCCGGCCACTCGATGGCCGATCAGGTGGTCAACGAGATCAAGAGCGCCGGCGGCCAGGCGGTGGCGAACTACGACTCGGTGGCAACCCCCGAGGGCGGCAAGGGTATCATCCAGTCGGCGCTCGACGCTTTCGGTACGGTCGACATCGTCATCAACAACGCCGGCATCCTGCGCGACAAGACCTTCGTGAAGATGACCGTCGAAGAGATCAACCTGGTGCTCGACGTGCATCTGCGCGGTGCCTTCTATGTCACGCAGCCCGCCTTTCAGGTGATGAAGGAGAAGGGTTACGGCCGAATCATCTTCACTTCGTCGGGCGCCGGTATCTTCGGCAACTTCGGTCAGACCAACTACGGCGCCGCCAAGATGGGCCTGGTCGGTATGATGCACGTGCTCGCGGTGGAAGGCGCCAAGTACAACATCAAGTGCAACGCCATCGCGCCGACCGCCAAGACTCGGTTGACGGAAGATCTTCTCGGTCCGATGGCCGAGTTTCTCGCGCCGGAGACGGTCACCCCGCTCGTCGTTTACCTCTCGTCGGAGGCGTGTGAGGTGAATCACGAGATCTATTCGGTGGGCGGTGGTCGGTTCGCTCGCATCTTCGTCGGCGTCACCCCGGGTTGGGTCGCCGGCAAGGGCGCCGCTGTCAGCGCCGACGACGTGGCGGCGAAGATCGAAACCATCCGCAACCCGGAAGGCTACTCGATCCCGGCCAACATCGGAGACGAGCTCCGCCTGATCATGAACTCGCTCAAGTGAGCCCGCTCCAGCTCTGATCCGCTCGGACCGCCTGCGACCGCGGCGAACGTATCCGCGGGTCCAGGCGGTCCTCGCCAAGGCCGGTAAATAACAATCAGGCTTGACTGTTTGTTTGTTGGCGGCTATGGGACGCCGTCATGCAGACGGTTACTGAAACCGAGCCGGGCCGGGAGCGGCCTCGGCGAACCCAGGCAGAGCGGCGGGCGCACACGCGCGGTCGGTTGTTGGACGCGGCGGTCGAGTGTCTCGTGGAGTTGGGGTATGCCGGCACCACGACGACGGCCGTCGCCGAGCGAGCCGAAGTTTCGCGCGGCGCGCAGTTGCACCACTTTCCGACCCGCGCCGATCTGGTGGCGGCGGCGATCGAGCACCTGTTCGACCGCATGCGCGACGAGTATCGATCGGCGCTGTCGCCTGCCGACGTTGCCGACCCCGACGAGGCCGTCGACCTGTTGTGGGCGATCTTCGCCAAGCCCGACTTTGCCGCGGTGCTCGAGCTCTACACGGCGGCGCGCACCGACGCGGAGCTGCGGCGGCGTCTGGCGCCGATCGCCGACGCCCATCAGGCGCACGTCTACCGTCTGGCGCGTGAGTATTTTCCCGGTGCCGGCGATCTCGACCGCGCCTTGCGAACCATCCTCGACGCGATGCAGGGGATGGCCGTGACGCGCTTTGCCACCGGTGCGCTGGCGGATCGCGAGTCCCGGCTGGCAGAGCTGAAGCGCCTGGCGAGGGATGTCGTCGAGGCGCGCGCGGCGCGGCGGCGGTCGTGATGGTGGAGCCGCGATGAGTCTCGACCTGACGGTATACGCGATTCCTGCCTTCTTCGTGCTCATCGTCGCTGAGGCGATGGTGGCATCGCGCCGGCGCCTGCGCGGCTACGAAGCGAAGGACACGGCGACCAGCCTGACCATGGGCGTCGGCAACGTGCTGATCGATCTGTTCATGAAGTCGGTGCACTTCGCGCTGCTGGCCGCTGTAGGCAGCTTCGCGCTCTTCGACATCGGCGGCCGTTGGTGGGAGTGGCTGCTTCTGATGATCGGAGTCGACTTCTGCTACTACTGGTTCCATCGGTTGTCGCACGAAGTGCGATTCCTCTGGGCGGCTCACGTCAATCATCACTCGAGTCGGCGCTACAATCTGTCGACGGCGCTGCGCCAGTCGTGGACGACGCCGTTTACCATGCTCCTGTTCTACTGGCCGCTGGCGTTGATCGGCTTCGATCCCCTCCACATCCTGGCGGCGAGCGCGCTGAACACGCTCTACCAGTTCTGGATTCACACCGAAGCGATCGGGCGGACCGGCCCGCTGGAGTCGTTCTTGAACACGCCCTCGCATCATCGCGTTCACCACGGCCGCAACATCGAGTACCTGGACCGCAACTACGCGGGTATCCTGATCATCTGGGACCAGCTCTTCGGAACCTTCGAGCCCGAGCGCGCGCCGGTCGATTACGGCCTGACCAAGAACATCGAGACCTACAATCCCGTGCAGGTGGCGTTTCACGAGTGGCGTGCGCTGCTGCGCGACGTGCGCGGCAGCGCCTCGTGGCGCGACGCGCTCGGATTCGCTCTGCAGCCTCCCGGCTGGAGCCCCGACGGATCGACCATGACGGCGCGCGAGATGCGCGCCCGCGCCGATCTCGCGGGTGAAGCATGCGGCTAACGAGATCCGGCGGCTCCTCGATCTCGCGCCGCACCGTGTTGCGCGGCGGCATCGCCGCCTTCGGGTTCTACTGCGCTGGTTTCGGGCCCGGCTGCGGCGGCAAGGGACCCGATCGCCGCGTCAGCAACCTCGCCAATGTCGGACCGCTCGGCCCCGCTGATGCCAACGGCGTGCGGCTGCCGGCCGGGTTCTCGAGCCGCGTGGTGGCGATGAGCGGCGCTGCCCCGACTGGGACGGCAGGCTACCTCTGGCATGAGGCACCGGCGGCCGGCGCGGCTTTCGCAGTCACCGACGGTGGCTGGATCTATGTCTCCAACAGCGAGCTGACGGCAGGTGCGGCGGGTGCGAGCGCGCTGCGCTTCGCCATCGACGGGCGCCCGACGTCGGCCTACTCGATTCTCAGTGGCACGACGCGCAACCACGGCGGTGGACCAACGCCCTGGGGCACATGGCTCTCGTGCGAGAGAATCCCGCGCGGCATGGTCTGGGAGTGCGACCCGACAGGCGTCGCGATCGCACTGGCGAGGCCGGCACTCGGTGTCTTCGAACACGGAGGGGCCGCCGTCGATCCGCTGCGCGATCACATCTATATGACCGAGTCGGCGGTGGACGGGCGTCTGTACCGGTATGTGCCGAACGACGACGTGGCGGGCGAGCCGCCCGATCTGGACGATGGCAGGCTCGAGGTGGCGCGCGTCGTGCGCGATGACGGCGAGGGGCCCGTCGAGTGGCTGTCGGTGCCGGATCCCACGTACTCGGCCGGCACGCCGACCCGCGCCCAGGTATCCGATAGCACCGTCTTCCTGGGCGGCGCCGGCATCTGGTACGGCACCGGCGTCGTGTATTTCGCGACCCATGCCGACAACCGCGTATGGGCATACGATGTCGAGGCGGAGACGATCGAGATCGTCTACGACGACGATACCGCGCAGACGCCCATCCTGACCGGCCCCGGCGACCTGACCGTGTCCGGGCAGGGCGATGTGGTCGTCGCCGAAGACGGCGGCGACATGCAGATAATCGCGCTGGTGCCTTCCGGAGAGATCGTGCCCATCGCCCAGCTCGTCGGCCACGACGAGTCGGAGATCACCGGCGTCGCCTTCGATCCTTCCGGGACGTTCCTGTACTTCAGCTCGCAGCGCGGCGCCGGCGACCCGCCGAGCGGCGGCATCACCTACGAGGTCACCGGCCCCTTCTTCGTCTGATGCGCCGGCGCCTCAGAGCGACGGTGCGGCCTTGCCGTTACCGTTGTGCAGCAGGCGGAAGGCCGCCTGCGGGTGGGCGAATCCCTTGAGATCGAGATTGCCGATCGGCTGGGTGGTGTAGTCGGCGCCGAGCTCGCTGCGCACTTTCTGGGAGACGAGAATCTCGCCGGCGCCGGCCGCGTCGCTCAAGCGGGCGGCTAGATTGGTGACGTTGCCGATGACGCCGTAGTCGCGGCGGCCTTCGTAGCCGACGAAGCCGCAGGTCGCATAACCGGTGTGGATGCCCATGCCGATGTGCATGTCGTAGCCTTTGCGCAGCCAAACGGAGCGCAGGCGCTCGACGTCTCCGAGCATGCCGAGCGCCATCCGGGCGGCGCGCGTGATGTGGTCTTCCTGGAGGAGCGGATCGTTGAAGAAGACCATGAAGCCGTCGCCGGCAAAGCGCTCGAGCGTCCCGGCGTACTCGGCGATGCGGACGCCCATCGCGGCGTGGTACTCGGCGAGCGTCGACATGACCTCCTCGGGCTCGACCGAGTCGGAGAACGACGTGAAGCCGCGCAAGTCGGCAAAGAAGACGGTGACGATCTTGCGCGTGCTCCTCAGCTCCGAGGCGCCGCCGCGCGCCATCACCTGGTCGATGATCTGCGGCGAGAAGAAGCGCTTGAGGTCGGCGAACTCGAGCTCGCGCGAGCGCAGGCGATCGGTGGCCTCGACGCGGATGATCGACTGCACCGCTTGCTGAGCGGCCGAAGTCAATGCGTCGAGCTCGGGGCGTTCGTACAGGTCACCGGTGGCGCGCGGACCGATCGCCAGGCCGCCGATGGCGCGGTCCTGCCGCACGATCGGAATCAGGACGTCGGCACCGAGTCTGTCGAAGCCGGCGTAGCACTCTTCCTGGATCTCCGAGAAATGCGGCTCGATGGCGATCTGGCCGCGCGAGATGATCTTGCGGGTCGCGACCATGATCTCCACGAGCGGTTCGCGCTGTAGCTTCGTGCCGGGCGGTAGGCTGGAGCGATCGCTGATGCGGATGTGCTCGTCGGGATGGTGGTCGCCCGGCAGGATGAAGGCGACGCTGCGGATGGTGTCGCAGAGCCGATCCGGCGCATCGGCGAGCTTGTCGAGGACGGCGTCGACCGACGTGGAATCGGCCAGATCGTCGCCGATGCTGCGCAGGATCTCGGGGAAGCGCACACGCTTTGGGTAGAGGATGCGATTCAGTCGCTCGACGAAGCGCGGCCACCAATACAACAGCGGCAGCAGCAGGCCGGCCACCGCGTAGGGGCTGAGCAGGGTGAGTGCCCACGCCGCCGCGGTCAGCACGCCGACTGCGGTCGCGTAGAGGACGGCGCGCCGCACCGCGATCTGCGCGTTCATCATGTCCTCGCGTAGCGTGACGCGGCCGAGGGAGAGCAGGAAGATGCCGAGCGTCCAGTAAGTGAATCGGCTGTCGACCGGAAACACGCGGAAGCCCTGCTGCAGGACCTGGACGATCGCCACCGGTGCCAGCCCGAGCAGCGAGCCGAACAGCAGGATATGGGCTCGCTGGCGTACCAGCCGGTCGCGATCGAAGGATGTCTGCACGCAGCGCGCGATGAACAGGACGATCGAGATCAACAGCAGGACGGCGCCGAGTACCCGGGTGAATGCAAACGGACCGTGAAATCCGCGCTGCCAGGCGACCAAATAGACACAACCCATCAGCGCACCGTAGCCGTAGAGCAGCCACGGGAGTCCGGGGAAGCGCAGCAGCAATGGATGGCTCACCGGAAAGACGAGCGCGCTGTGCAGGGGGACCGCGTTCGCGAATCCCACCAGGGAAAGAAAATAGATCAGCCCGACAGGGTTGCTGGAAACGGAGGAGATCATCTGCGTGCTGAGGATGCCGCCGGTCAGCGAGCACACCGTCAGCAGCGCCCAACTGCGCTGCGTGTACGGCCGCAAGACGAACGTGATCACGCCCACCGCGAAGAACAGCAGCCCGAGGACGAAGGTCGCGCCCTCGCTGAAGATCGCGTCGTGCCACGTCCAGTGGCGCACAGGGATCTCCATTTCGGCGGTCTCACCGTTCGGCCGCAGAAACTTCAGGACATTCGTCTCGCCGGGGCCCGTGTGCAGGCCGGGTGGTTGCCAGCCCGGGCGAATGGGCAGCAGAGGATAGGGCTCGCCGTTGATCTCGAGCGGCCGGCCGCCGCCGCGCAATCCCGCTTCCGAGACTTCGGCGCGAGTTGGAGAGATGTTGCCGTCGTCGACCAGCCAGCCGATGTCGGGACGGCCGATGCGCGCCGATTTCTCGTAGAGGCTCAGTACGGCGCCGAATACGTAGACGCCGACCAGGAGTACGAACAAGCCACGCTGCAGGGTGTCGCCGTCGCGCAAGCGCATCATGCCCTTGCCTTCCTCCGAATGACGCTGTCGGAGGCTACCGGAGGCTTTGGCTCTAGTAAATTACCCGAGCGGGCGATGCGGACTGAGATCTGAAGTCGAATCTCCCGCCGAGCCGAGCCGCGATCGCAACCGACGGCGCCGCGATCGTTCGCCCAGCGTTGCGAGCCGCGCCGCGCTACTTCACGCGTTCGACGTATCGCGCCTCGGTCGGGTCGACGCGCACGAACTCGCCGGACTCGATGAACTGCGGCACCTTGATGACGACGCCGTTGGCGAGTGTCGCCGGTTTGGGCGAGGCGGACGCGGTGGCGCCCTTCATCGGAGGCTCGGTCATGGTGACTTCGATGTCGACGGTCTTCGGCAGCTCGATGCCCATCGCCTCGTCGGCAATGTACTGCACGACGATCTTGATGTTGGGCTCGAGCCAGGGCAGCTCGTCCTCGATCAGCTCGCGCGGCAGGATGACCTGCTCGTAGTTGGAGGTGTCCATGAACACCAGGCCGGTGCCGTCGTCGTAGAGGTACTCCATCTCTCGGCCTTCGACGCTCAGCCGCTCCATGGTCTCGGTCGACCCGAGACGCGTCTCGGTTTGGATGCCGGTGCGTACGTTGCGCAGCTTCGCCTGCACGACGGCGTTGCCTTTGCCGGGTGTGCGGTGCGTGAACGACATGACGCGGTGCGGGGCGCCCTGGTAGTCGACGACCATTCCGGCGCGCAAGTTGGTGGCTTGTACCTTTTCCATGTTTTTCCTCGTCGGGCGCCGGCCTGGGGCGCCGTTGGTGTCGCTGGTCCAGCGCCCAGTGGCTACCGGGTCGTCAACCGGCCCGCAAGTCGGTGGGAGCTGGTCTCAGAGCTCGCGCAGGAACGCAACCACGGCGTCGGTAAACGCGTCGTTGCTGTCGCCCGCTACCATGTGGCCGGCGCCCGTGACGTCGACAAAACGCGCGTGCGGCACCAGATCGAGGAACTCGCGCGCCGTCTCGGGCGTGACGATGTCGCTCATGCGCCCGCGCACCAACAGGGTCGGCATGCGCAGGCGGCGGCACGCGTCGACCAGAGGCTCGCGCTCCGCTCCCGTGACCCGGCGCCGCGAGCGAACGAAGCCGGGGTCCCAGTGCCAGCGGTAGCGTCCATCCTCGCCGCGGCGCAGGTTCTTGCTCAGGCCTTCGAGGTTGGACGGCCGCTTGCGGTGCGGCAGGAACTCGGCGATCGAGTCGGCCGCCGCGTCGAGGTCGGCGAAGCCTTCCTCCATGTTGGCGGCCATGAAGCGGATGATGTTCTCGGCGCCCTCGCGGTTGAGCGTCGGCGTTACGTCGACCAGCACCAGCGCCGCGAACAGATCGGCCGTCGCATCGCCCTGGGCGCGCATCGCCGCCAGCCCGCCGAGCGACGCGCCGACGACAACGGGCGGCGCGCCGAGTTGCTCGACCACGGCCGCGGTGTCGCGCGCGTAGGCGTCGAGGCTGTAGTCCTGCTCCGGGTCCCACCCGCTGTCACCGTGACCGCGCAGATCGAGCGACACGGCATACCAGCCCGCGGCCGCGAGCGCGGCGGCGGTACGGCCCCACGAATGCCGCGTCTGCCCACCGCCGTGCTGCAGCAGCACCGGCCGGTCGTCCCGCGAGCCCCAAGCATCAGCGGTGAGAGCGAGACCGTCGGCGCTCGAAAGCTCGAGTCGGAGGGGTTCGAGGGCAGGTCGCTGAGATGACTGCATCGCGCGGAACAACAGACCACGACTTCGAGGCGGAATCGACCAACCCCTCTTAGCGGCGTCTTCGAGGGCCCGGCGCGGTCCGGTGCCGCGCCGGTTGCTATCCGCAGGTTCAGCTCAGTGCGTCGCGGAAGCGCCTGACGGCTGCCGCGGCGGTTGTCCGCGCATCGCCGAGGACGGAATCCACCGTGCGTTTGAGATCGTCCCACGACTCGCCGGCGGCGGTGGAGACCCGCTTGAGGGTTCCCGCGGCCTCGCGCTGCTTCGACTTCAATGCCTTCACGTGGATGCGCGCGTCCTTGCGCAATTCGCGGATCTGCTTGCGCGCGTCGGATTCGAGCTTGCGCTCGGCTCTGCGCAGGCCACGCTGGATCTCGTCGATCGACTGCTCGAGGTGTTTGACGCCCTGTTCGACCTCGGTGTAGACGGCCCGGACCTCACGCGACATCGCCTTTTGCGCCCGCCGGGGCGCGCTCGCGGCGGCACGGCGCTTCTTCGCCGCCCCGGGACGTTTCTTGGTTGCACTGGCCTTTGAGGGCATCGTCTTCTCCTTCGTCGCCGATCGGTCGCGGTGCGCGCGTCACGGCTGTTGGCGCGCCACCGGGTGGCACGAGACAGCTCCGTACATCTCACTTTCCTTCGACACTGACTTCAAGAAGCAACGACCGTGCCCTCTTCCCGTTCTCGTGGGGCACGAGACGCCCAAACGACTTTGCGCTTGCGGATTCTCACCAGCGAGAAAGCGTGTTCTCGCCAGCGGAACGTGGATCGACACCGGCCGCGGTGCCGCGCGTGGCGATGCGCCACAGCACGTTGCCGGCGAACAGGAGATTGAGCGGGGCAGTCACCGCCGTGAGCAGCGTGTTGGGGCCGAACGGACGGTAGGCGAACGGCGGCCAGCCGGCGAGGCGCATGGCGCGATACAAGCTGGGAACGAGGGTCGGCGCGGTGGCGCGGCCGCGCGCGGCGATCGCCAGTCCGGCGCGCCGACACGCCAGGTCGAGGGTCGCGTCGTCGAAGTGCCAGAGGTGCCGCGGCGGATCCCACAGATACCAGTGGCGCCCGAGCGCGCGCCTCTCGGTGCACGCTGCGTTGGGAACGACGATGTAAAAGGTTTGGCCGCCCTGCTCGCGCAGTCGCTCGAGCAGGCGCACGGGATCGCGCACGTGCTCGAGGACGTGGCGCAGCACGACGGTGTACGGTCCAGCGGGGCGCGGGCCGGCGAGATCGTAAGTCTCGAAGTCGAAGCGCGTGTACGCGATACCCGGTTCGGTGCGCAGCGCCCGCGGCGCGGCCGACGCGGCGTCGGCGGCGAGCACCTGGAGGCCGGCGCGCCGCGCCGCGATCGCGAAGTCGCCGGTTCCGCAGCCGATGTCGACGATCCGATGCGTCGCGGCGTATTCCTGCAGGCGACGCGCTTCGCGGCTGAGTTGGCGCTGGCGGAGCGCCGCGAACAGCGAGCTGCCTGCGACGGTCATGGTGGCGGCGAGGTCGGTCGCGTAGTAGGGCGCCAGGTCGGACGGAACGGGTGTCGTCTTGAGCACTCCGCAGTTGCGACAACGTCGGATGGAGAACCGCTCCCCGGTGTCGGTCCCGGCGAGGTCGATCTCGGGAACGCTTGCCGCTTTGGCGCCGCAGATCGCGCAGCGGCTCTCCGCCATCGCCGCGCTCAATCGCGCGCGCGCGCCAGCTCGCGACCGCCGCGCTTGAAATCGAGCATGTGGCCTACCGCGATCTTGGCGCCGTGTGCGTAGTAGCGAACGTCCTCCCACCTGCGCACCGACAGCACTTTGCGAGCGATGAAGCGCGCCGAAAGGAAGACGCTGTAGAGATCCTTCACCAAATCCATCAGCTCGTCGTCGGGGATCGGCGTGTGCATCGCCGGCCGCGTCATGTCGTACTTGTCCCAGTCGTCGCCATACTTCAGCCAGCCGTTGCGCTGCGCTTCGGCGAACAGCGGCGTCCCGGGGTACGGGATCACGACTGTCGCCTGGATGGTGTCGGCCCAGCCGTCGTCGAACAGTTGCCGCGCCATGTCGATGGTGCGCCGCGCCTCGTCGCGCGTTTCCCACGGATAGCCGACCATCGTCGTCAGGTGCGGCGACAGCCCCGCTTGCTTCGCCTCTTTGCAGCCGCGCACCATCGCCTCGACCGATGTGCCCTTGCGCAGGCGGTCGAGCGTCGTCTGGTTCGCCGATTCGATGCCGAGCTTCACCAGGCGGAAGCCGGCACGCGCCATGCGGTCGTACTGCGGCCGGCGTAGCGCGTCGATGCGCATGTTGCACGAGAAATACACGTCGCGGTCGTAGCCGCGCTCGACCATGCCGTCGCAGAATTCGTTCAGGAATGCGCCGATCGGGAATGTCCCGGTGTCGTCGAAGATCTCGCGCACCGAGTAGCGGTCGAGGATGGTTTCGACCTCGTCGAGCAGCGACGACGCGGGCCGGGTGCCGAACTTCGGCCACAAGGTCGTCCAACTGCAGAACGTGCAGGTCGGATGCCAGCAATCGCGCCCGACCATCGTGTAGGTGCTGGGGCGGTAGTACAGATGCTCGCCGTAGAGATGCCAACGCGTCAGATCGCGGTCGAAGAAGGGGCGATCCGAGTAGTCGCGCTTGGAGAGGACGAACGCACCGGTGTCGCGAACCTCGCCGTCCTCCCGATACCAGATGCCCGGTACCAGACCGCCGCGCCCCTCGATGTGATCGGCGATGCTGAGCAACCCCTCGTCGAACTCGCCGCCGGTCAACACGTAGTCGACCGGCGAGCGCTGCATCGTCTCGTCCGGCAGCGCCGTCACGTGATCGCCCATCAGAACGATGCGGGTGTTGGGGGAAGCGGCCTTGAGATCGGCGACGATACGCCACATCGGTTTGATCACCGGTGTCTTGGCTTCCATAGCCAACAGCGCCGGCTGCTCGCGCTCGATGCGGGAGCGGAATTCGCTGTAGTTCCACTCTTCGGCGACGCCGTCCATCCAGTGCACTTCGTGACCGCGCTGCGCCAGCATCGTTGCCGCCATCGCCGGGACCATCGGGTAGACGTAGGACGGGTTGCCGAACCACTCGAACTGCCGATTCTGTCCAAGAGTGGGCTGGCCGTTCGGATTCTCGAGCGGCGGATAGCCAATGGCGATCTTCATGACGTTGCCTACGAGCTCCCGGAATCGACTGGCGAAGCGTTCGGCATCGGGAATACCGCACCGGCCGGCTGCTCCAGGCGCGGCGCGCGCATCAGCTCGAACAGAATTCCCGCCGGGTAGGCGAGATGCAGCACGGCGAAGACGGCCGGCAACAATACGCCGACACGTGCGTCGCGCTGCCGCAGAGCCGCCGCAGTCGACATGAGCAGCGTGATCGCCGCGTAGACGGCGATCGGCGCCGCCGCCGCGACCGAGAGCTGCAACGCGGCCGGCAGAGCTGCGGTGTAGAGGAGGAACGCGAGCGGCACGAACTGCTCTAGGGCGGGCAGTTGCGTTCCCTCGATCCGCCATTGTCGGGCGCGGCCGCGGCCGTAGCCGAAACATTGGCGCACCAGGCGCGCGAAGCTGTCGCGCCGCTGATGCCGGACGACGATGGACGGATCGTAGGCGATGCGGCCGCCGTCGCGCTCGATGCGTTGCAGCAGGGCGGTCTCTTCGTTAGGCCACAGTCGCTCGTCGAACGGTCCCCAACGCTCGAAAGCGGCGCGCGTGATGAACAGGTTGGCGGAAGTGAGGTCGCACTGTGTCGCGGCGAGACGGAGCGCGCCGCGCTTGAAGCGGTGGCGAGTTCGACAGGTGCCGAAGCGCGACCCGAGCGCATGGCCGATGGCGCGTCCCAGCGCGCCTTCGCCAGGCAGATTCAATTGTGGTCCGCCGACCGCATCGAACTCCGGGTGCTCGGCGAAGAACCGCTGCGCGCTGAGCAGCCAGTCGCTCTCGACCGCGCAGTCGTCGTCCGTAAAGGCGAGAATCGGCGCCCGCGAGCGCCAGATCGCCGCATTGCGGTTGCGGGACACGTTGCTACCGCGCTCGACCACCACCTCGGCGCGCGGGCCCGACTGGCCGAGCGTGCGCAGCGAGTCGAACACCATTGCGTGACGCTCCGGTGCGACCGGCACGATGACTGCGAACTGCGGCGTCGGTGCGCTGCTCATGTGTCGCTTCGCGCTCCCGCGCCGTCCTTGCGCAGCAGACCGATCCCGCGAAAGACGTGTCCGGGCTGGCGCTGCGCGGCGGTGAAGCTGCGGAAGGCGCGGTTCCAGAACACGTCGTCGACGACCGCGAAGCCGCCCTCGGCGAGATGCCGCCAGGCCACGTCGAGCTCGGCGCGCATGTTGGCGAAAGTGTGCAGGCTGTCGTGGAAGAACAGGTCGATCGAGCCCAGCTCGTCGAGCCACGGCGCCAGCAACTCGGCGCTGCTGCCGAGTCGCAGCGCCCATCGCGGCCGCAGTTCGTCGGGCACGATCCAGCCCGGCTCACAGCCCGCCGGCAGCGCGTCGTGCAGCATCTTGTCCGTGCTGGCGGCGATCGGTTGGCGGGCCGGCAGATCGATCGAGCAGAGCCGCCCGCTGCCGTTGTCGGCGAGCGCCTTGAGGAGGAACGCCGACGAGATGCCGTCGAAGACGCCGGTCTCGACGACGACGCGCGGCTTCGCCAAACGGACGAGATAGTAGAGCAACCGGTACCCGCGATCGCAGTCCTCCGCCGAGCTCGCGCCGAAGAGCTGGAGGCTCTCGCCGCGCATCCGCCGGTAACGGGATTCGACTTCCGAGCGGAACGCGGCGTCGCCGAGCAAATCGCCTTCGAGTCGGCGAAAAGTCGGCGCATCGATTGTGAAGTGATGCCGCAGGAGACCAAGCTCGTCCTCTTCGAAGAGCGAATGCAGGCTGGCCAGCACGGCGGCATGATGCAGCCGCCGCAGGCGCGACGGCTGTCGCAGCGCGCGCCGCAACTGATGCAGGGGCAGCCGCGCGCGATCGAACAGGCCGAGCGCGCCTCCAGGCGCGCAATTGCGCTGCGCATCGGGCGCGGTAGATGCGGCGGCGGCCATCCCAATGAATCCCCTCGGAGCGCCGCGACGCTACCACGTGTCGCCAACACCACAAAGAAAAAGAACACCAAACACCGTCCTTTATGTCCCTGCAGTCCTTTATGTCCTCGGAGTCAGTTCACTGGCTCATTGCAAATCTGGTCTCGCCCCCGACGCCCATAGTACAACCACCGTGCCGTGAAACTGATAGCTCGCGAGAAGCGATCGCTGTACGAGCTGGCCGCGCGCAACGCCCTCGGCTTTGCCGATCATCCGCCGGCGATTCTCTGGGTCTTGACCCAGCGCTGCTTTTATCGCTGCGTCCACTGTGATTCGTGGCGGGACGAGCGCGCCATCGATTCGTCCGCGCTGCTGAAGATTGCAGCGAAGATCGCGGCGGCGGAGACCGGCTTCGTCGCGCTCTCGGGCGGTGAGCCGACGATGGTGAAAGCGCTGCCGGAGATCGTCGAGATGCTGAAGCGGGCCGGCAAGATCGTCTCGCTCAACACCAATGGCCATCTGCTCGAAGAGTCGGCGCGTTGGCTGGTCGATTCGGGTATCGACCACGTACAGATCAGCATCGATGCGCCGGAGGCGGAGCTGCACGACGCGATCCGCAGGCGCGCCGGCTCTTTCGAGACAATCCTGCGCGGCGTTTCGGCGCTGCGCGCCGCGCGACGTGACGAACTGCCGAAGATCTCTATCTGCGGTGTCCTGATGAAGGAAAACGCAGAGCGGCTGACGGAGTTTTTTACTCGATTCGAGGGAATCGCCGACTCCATCGAGATCCAGCCGATCCATGACAGCCCCGGATTCATGGCCGCGTCGGCAGGCGGCGTCTTCGCTCCGACCGATCGCGCCGCATTGCACACCCAGCTCGAGACGGCGCGCCGGCGACATCCCGTACTCGCCGACTCGTATCACCGGCAGTTCGAGAATTTCGTCTTTGACGCACCATCGATGCAGAACACTGCCACCGATCACTGTTTCCCGCGCATCTTCAGCACGCTGACGATTCGCGAGGACGGCGGCTGCTTCATCTGTCGCTATCCGCTACACCGCAGCATCCACGACCAGGAGATCGCCGAAGTATGGCGAGCGCCCGAGCGGCTGCGCCTGTACCGAGAGCTTGCGGCGGCTGGCTGCGCGACACCTTGTTGGCTGCGCTGCTACATTCATCCGTCGCCCCTGCCGGGCAAGGTGATGAAGACGGCAGTGCGGATGGGTCTGTTGGCGCGCGGCTGACGTCCGCCAGGGCCGTCGCGCTGCCGGTGGAAAGTTGGCGGGAAATCCGCGCTAGTCACGGGCATGAAAACACTGCGCACCGAGGTTGCGGACGGCGTCTTCACCATCACGTTGGCGCGAGCGAAGGAGTACAACACCATCACCCCGGCGCTGCGCGATGAATTGGCGGCCGCGATTGACGAGGGCGACGAGCGGCGCGAGGCGCACGTCATCTTGCTGCGCGCCGAGGGGCCGGCGTTCTGCGCCGGCTATGGTCTCGATTGGTCGACCGCCGCCCAGGCGACCGAGCGGGCGCCGGGCGCCGGAGGCAAGGGGCGGGTCTGGGACTCGGTTGCCGACATGCGCATGATCGGCAGCTTCGTCGATACTTACATGAAGCTCTGGTATGCGCGGAAACCGACCATCGCAGCCGTGCAGGGTTGGTGCATCGGCGGCGGCACCGACATGGTCCTCTGCGCCGACCTGGTGATCGCGGGCGCGGGCGCCAGCTTCGGCTACCCGCCGTCGCGTGTGTGGGGGACGCCGACGACGGCGATGTGGGTCTATCGGATGGGCCTCGAGAACGCGAAGCGCTATCTCCTCACCGGCGACGAGATCCCGGCTGCCGAAGCGGCGCGCATCGGGTTGATCCATGAATGCGTGCCTGACGCCGAGCTGCAGGAGCACGCCTGGGGCCTGGCGAGTCGCATGGCGCGGGTGCCGACCAACCAGTTGGTGATGCTCAAGTTGCTCTGCAACCAGACAGTCGAGAACATGGGCTTCGCCTCGAGCCGCCAGCTCGGCACCCTGTTCGACGGCATCGCCCGCCACACCCAGGAAGGCCTCGACTTCGTGCGCCGCGCCGGTGAGGTGGGTTTCCGTGAGGCGGTGCGCGAACGCGACGATCCGTTTCAGGACTACGGCAGCCGCCCGCGCAAGAAGAGGGCATCCGGCCGGCCGCGGGCGGCTGCAAGGGCCCGCAAGGTGAAGAGCCCGAAACGCGCCGGGCGCTAGAAAGTGCAGCGCCGGTCACGGGATTGAACAGTCGGTCAGCCAACGTGCGGCCCGGATTTATGTCGTTGACAGCAGACTAGGCGGAGAGCATCATCTGGCGTCCGCCGCACAGAGGGATCGGGAGGTTTTATACATGTCGCAATCCGGACGGGCCGCTTGGAGTGTCGTCACGGCAACTGCCGTCGCGCTGAGCTTGTGGAGCTTGGTTGATGGAGCGACCGGCGCGCCTGGTACGCCGGGTTGCTGTATCGTCGACAACGGCACCGGTTGCGAACAAGGATTTGTGGCAAGCTTGTGCCAGTCAGTGAACGGCACGTTCTCACCCGAACAGCTCTGCGGCGTCGACAACGCGAGCTGCCGCGAGCAGGCGGAGGGTTGTTGCGAGAACGACAACGCCACCGCGTGTTTCGACGGCGCCAACACCGAGATCGCCTGTGTTCTGGATGGTGGGAACTTCTTCGAAAACGAAGCGTGTGTTGGTGCGGGCGGTGCGTCTGCTGCCCTTTCGGGCGCGACGGGTCAGTGCGAGCCCTACACCCCGACTCCGAGCGCTACCGCTTCTGCAACCAGCACCCCGACGGCTACGAATACGCCAACCGCGACCTACACGGCGAGCGCAACGGACACGGCGACGGCGACACCGGATGGCAGTGAGACGCCAACGGCGACCGCGACCATGATTCCGGACGGCGGCGACTGTGTTGACCCGACCGATTGTCAGTCGGGCAACTGCGTCGACGACTTTTGTTGCGAAAGCGCCTGTGACGGGCCGAACGAAGCGTGCAACCTGCCGGGCCTCGAGGGCAACTGTCTCGCGCTCACGGCGACGGTTCCCGCGGCGTCCAACACCGGTTTGACGATGGCGGTGGTCGGCTTGCTGGCAGTTGCGCTCGCCGCGTTCCTGCGGCGGCGGACGGTGGTCTGAGAGCTTCGCGCTCAGCGCAGCTACGGCGGGACTTCGCTCCCGAATAGCCGCAGGCTCTCCCAGGTGAGAGCCTGCGGTATGCCGTCCATCATCGGGTAAGGTTTGGGAGGTTTGGTAATGTCGCAATCGGGGCGGGCTGCTTGGAGTGTCATCACGGCAACTGCCGTCGCGCTGAGCTTGTGGAGCTTGGTTGATGGAGCGACCGGCGCTCCCGGTACGCCGGGCTGCTGTATCGTCGACAACGGCACCGGTTGCGAACAAGGATTTGTCGATAGTCTGTGCGCATCGGTGAATGGCACATTCTCACCCTTCCAAGTGTGTTCGGCCGACAACACGAGCTGTCGCGCCGCGCTCCCCGGCTGCTGCGAGTACGACAACGCCACCCAGTGTTTCACGGGCAAAGCAGGCGAGCTCGAGTGCTTTTTGGTGGGCGGGGACTTTTTCGAGAACGAAACTTGCGTCGGCTCGACAGGCGCATCGGCGGCGCTGTCAGGGGTCTCCGGTCAATGCGAGCCCAACACTAAGGAGCCGACCGCTACTGCCACCGCGACCGACACCCCGACGGCGACGAACACTCCGACGGCCACATACACGGCGACTGCGACAGCTACGCCGACGGCCACGGCGACGGAAACCTCCGCGCCGGAGGGCACACCGACGATGATCCCCGACGGCGGGGAGTGCACAGACCCGGCCGATTGCGAATCGGGCAACTGTGTCGACGACGTCTGCTGCGAGAGCGCTTGTGACGGCGCCAACGAGCAGTGCAACCTGCCGGGTCTCGAAGGCAACTGCCTGGCCCTGTCGGCGACTGTGCCGGCTGCGTCGAACCACGGCCTCATGATGGCGATCGCCGCTGTCCTCGCGGTGGGCCTGCTGGCGATGGCGCGACGCCGGTTCGCTCGCTAGTCCCGACCAAGTCCACATCTATTACCGCCGTGCTCGGACAAATGTCCGGCACGGCGGTTTTGCATCCGCAGCCCGACGCGCAGTCTCAGCGCAGCGCCGGTAGGACCTTCGCCTCGAACAGGCGCAGACTCTCCCAGCCCAAGGCCGGCGGCATGCCACCCATCAGCGGGTGCAGCGCGACGCCGCGGCTGCGGCGAATGATGTCGACACACTCGTCGGGCGTGACGACGCGGTAGGCGCCGCTCGCCTTGAGTCCTTCGGGGGTGGTCGCGTCGACGCGCACGGTCGAGCGCTGCCCGCGTGGCTGCCACGATGCGTAGGTCGTCGCCTCGTGTAAGGCGTACGGCATGATGCGCGGCCAGTCGCGATCGGGGTCTTCGCTGATGTGAACGAAGCCCGGACCGCGCGGCAGGATCACCGGTCCAGTCCGAATACCGCGCGCATCGCATTCGCGGCGGTAGAGCTCGGCGAGCGATTCATCGTCGATGGCGGGGAAGAATCCCAGGCCGAGCCGCGCCGCGCGGCGCGCTGCGTTCTCGGTCGAGCCGCCGACGTAGATCGTGGGCGGCATGGTCGGGGCCGGCGTAACCCGCACGGTGCGCCCTCGCCACTCGAACGGCTCGCCGCTCCACGCCTTTTGCATCACGGTGACGTACTCTTCGAGCAACTCGCCGCGCCGACGCCGATCGACGCCGGCCATTTCGAACTCTTCGCCGCGATAGCCGAGCCCGGCGACGAGCATGAGGCGGCCGTTGCTGATCAGTTGCACCGCGGCGCATTGCTCGGCCAGGCGAACCGGATCGTGAAGTGGAAGCAGGGCCGCGACGATGTTGATCGTCACCCGGCGCGTCCGCGCGGCGACGGCCGCGGCAACGGTAAGCGGCGCCGACATGAAGCCGTCTTCGACCCCGTGATGCTCGCACAGGGTGACCGAGCGCATTCCGAGTTGATCAGCCCACTCGGCCTGTTCGAGACACGCGGCGTAGCGCTCGGCGTGGTTGCCGGGAGCGAACGACGGAACGCGCAGGTCGTAGCGCAGCGAGATGTTCACCGGCGCCGACAATAGAAGTCTGCCGGAAAAGAGCAAGGTCGAAGAGGCGGATCTGGAGCCGGCGAGTGCGCTCGAGTTGCCCCGAATCACGCGCGCGTTGCGCGGCCAACAACGCAAAGCGAGTGCCTTTCGCCGACGCGGTCCGCTTGCTGGGTCGAGCTCCGGCGGCCGTGTTGCAACGGACCGGTCGGTTTGCCATGAGAGCCCATGGCCAAATTCCACGACTTCACGGCAACGACGATCGAGGGCAATGAGAAGAGCCTTGGCGACTTCAAAGGCAAGACCTTGCTGGTCGTCAACGTCGCTTCACAGTGCGGTTTGACGCCTCAGTACAAGGGCCTGGAAGAACTGCACCGCAAATACAAGGGCCGCGGCTTCGCCGTGCTCGGCTTCCCGTGCAACCAGTTCGCCGGTCAGGAGCCGGGCAGCGACGAGGAGATCAAGACCTTCTGCGAGACGCGCTTCGATGTCTCGTTCCCGCTGTTCTCAAAGGTCGATGTGAATGGCGAGGATCGCCATCCGGTTTATGAGTTTCTCACCGCCCAGGAGACGCAACCCGACGGCCCCGGCGACATCAAGTGGAACTTCGCGAAGTTCATCGTCGACAAGCAGGGCAACGTGGTGGCGCGCTTCGACCCGGCGACCGAGCCGACGTCCAAGGATCTGACGACGGCCATCGAAGAAGCGCTGTAGAGGGACGTCGAGCGGCCCCGGATCAAGTCCGGCGGTTGCCCGCGGCGTGTTGCGAGCGATTTTGTAGCCCCCTTTTTTGGCGCTCGAGCTTACGCGCCAATTCGAGTAGTCGCCCCCCGACCGGGAATATTCTCGAGGTTTCTATTGACACGTCCGGCGGAATCGTACAGAAGGGTACTTATACCAATCAGTACTTGAGCCCGTTTCCCGAGGAGCGAAGGAGATTCGACCATGAGCGACACGGCCCAGCATGAAATTCCGGTGCGCAAGGTGAACCTGCCTTTCGAGGGCGTCCCGCAGCATTGGTTCGGCGACAACGCCATGCAGACCCACATTTTCAACGGGCTGAACCTGGTGTTCCCCGACGGCGAGCGCTTCTTCGTACGCGCGGTCATGGATCACGTCGATCGCATCGAGTCGCCCGAGCTGCGCGCCCAGATCAAGGGCTTTGCCGGCCAGGAAGGGTGGCATGCGCACGAGCACGAGCGGTACTTCGCGACCATGCGGGCGCAGGGCTACAGGATCGACGGCTTCCTGCGCAGCTTTCGCAAGTTCGTCGCCTGGCACACCAAGTATCTGCCGGCGTCGCTCCGACTTTCGGTCACCGCCGGGGCCGAACACTACACGGCGACGCTCGGTGCCTTCGCGCTCGAGAATCCCCGCATGCACGAGGCTCACCCGGTGATGCGCCGTCTGATCGCCTGGCACGCGATCGAGGAAATCGAGCACAAGGCGGTCGCGTTCGACGTGCTGCGCGCGACCAATCCCAGCTACGCCCTGCGCATCGCCGGCTTTCTGATCGCGACCGCGACGCTGCTCGGCTGGACGGTGGCGGGCACGCGCATGTTGCTGCGACAGGACGGCATCAGCAAGGAGCAGGCGAAGCGGATGCTGCGCGACCTCGAGCGCCGCGACGGCGGCAAGATGCGGCGCGCCATCCGCGATGGATTTCGCATCTACTTCCGCCGCGATTTCCATCCCAATCAGATCGACGACCTCGACATGGCGCACGCCCACCTCAACGAGATCGCTGCGACTGCCTGAAAAGCGTTCGACCCGGCGATCGACCGTCCCCCGGGCGATCGCCGTCCCCCCCGACACGAGGTCCGCCGCCGCTACGGCGCGGCGGCGGACCTCGCCTCCTTGGCGCCGTCTTGTGGTTCTCCCGGCAACGCGGTTAGGTGTGCCGCACTCAGTCCGCTGGAGGAGCCATGGCAGTCGCATACATTCTCGACGCGGTTCGCACGCCGCGCGGCAAGGGCAAGGCCTCCGGAGCGCTGGCCGGCGTCCATCCGCAGGAGCTGCTCGGTCAGGCGCTGAACGGATTGCTGCGCTGCGGCCTCGATCCGAATGACGTCGAGGACGTCGTCGCGGGTTGCGTTCAGCAGCACGGCGAGCAGAGCGCCTGCATCGGGCGCCTCGCGACGCTGGCGGCCGGTTGGCCCAACGAGGTGACGGGGGTCTCGCTCAACCGCTTCTGCGGCTCCGGTCTGCAAGCGGTCAACTTCGCGGCGATGGGAGTCGCCAGCGCCATGCAGGATCTGGTCGTCGGCTGCGGAGTCGAGTCGATGTCGCGTATCCCGATGGGCTCCGATCCGGGTGGCATCGACGGCGCCAATCCACATCTGATCGAGCTGCACCCGATCGTGCCGCAGGGAATCTCCGCCGACCTGATCGCCACGCTGGAGGGAATTTCGCGCGAGGAGTGCGATCGCTTCGCGTGGGAAAGCCAGCAGCGCACGCAGCGCGCCGTCGCGGAAGGGCGCTTCAAGAGCGTCGTGCCGGTCGTCGATCTCGACGGCAACGTGTTGCTCGAGAGAGACGAGCTGCCGCGCCCCGAGACGAGCCTCGAAGGGTTGGCGGGATTGAAGGCGTCGTTCGCGCCGGCGATGGACTTCCAGCCGCCGGTCGGCAAGGGCACGCTGCGCGAACGCGTGCACCTCCGCTATCCGGGAGTAGAGCTCAATCACGTGCACACCGCGGGCAATTCCTCCGGCATCGTCGACGGCGCCGCCGCCGTAGCGCTCGCGTCGGAGCGCTACGTGCGCGAGCACGACGTGAAGCCGCGCGCCAGGATCCTGGCCACCGCTACGCGCGGCGCCGAGCCCGTGATCATGCTGACGGCGCCGGGCCCCGCCAGCGAACGCGCCCTCGCCAAGGCTGGCATGACCGTCGGCGACATCGACCTCTTCGAGATCAACGAAGCCTTTGCCGTCGTGCCGCTGAAGGTGATGCGCGATCTCGACATTCCGCCCGACAAGGTCAACGTGAACGGCGGCGCGATCGCGCTCGGACATCCCCTCGGCGCGACCGGCGCGATGCTGATCGGGACTCTGCTCGACGAGCTCGAGCGCCGCGATGCCTCGACCGGTCTCGCCACGCTGTGCATCGGAGGGGGCATGGGGATCGCGACGATCGTCGAGCGGTTGCGCTGAGCGCCCGAGGTCGTTGCGTTGGCAGAGTCGGTTGGCGTTGCCGCCTTTGGCCTGGCGCTGATCGGCTGTTTCCTGGCGCTGTCGACGACGCCGCTGGTGGCTTGGTCGGCGCGGCGTCTGGGCGTGCTCGACAAGCACGGCGACCATCACGGTGACAGCCGTGCGGTGCCGATGTTGGGCGGTATTGCGGTCGCCGCCTCCTTCACGATGGCGCTGGCCATCGTCGCGAGGATATCGCCCGGCGCGCTGGGGCCGCTCGCGGAGCACGCCGGCGCCTTGCCGTGGATCGTCCCGGCGGCGTTGTCGATGCTCGCGCTGGGCATCGTCGACGATGTGATTGGGATCGGGCCGCTCGCCAAGGTCGTCGTGCAGTCGTGCGTCGCCGGCCTCGTCATGGCCGGCGGCTACGGCTTCGGCGCCATCACCAATCCGCTCACCGGCGGACACATCGAGCTCGGGATGCTCGCGCCGATCGCCACGCTGCTGTGGATCGTCGTCATTACCAATTCGTTCAATTTGATCGACGGTCTCGACGGTCTCGCCGCCGGTGTTGCGCTGATTGCCGCGCTGACCCTGCTCGGCGTCGCCGCCGTCGAGCAGCGCACCGATGCGCTGCTGCTGTGGGCGACCCTGGCCGGTTGCCTCGTCGGATTCCTCGCCTTCAACTTCCCCCCCGCTTCGATCTTTCTCGGCGACTCCGGGAGTCTGTTCCTCGGCTTCACGATTGCCGTCCTGTCCGTGCAGTCTCTACAAAAGGGCGCCGCGGCGGTCGTGGTCGCGGTGCCGCTGCTGACGCTGGGCTTGCCGATTGCTGATGCGTCCTACGCCGTCGTGCGGCGCTGGTTGGTCTCGGGGGTCGCGGCGATCGTGCGCGCCGATCGCGACCACATCCACCACCGCCTGCTGCGCGCCGGCTTCACGGCGCGCGGCGCCGTGCTGTTTCTGTACGGCTGCTGCGCCGCATTCTCGGCGTTCGCTTTTCTCACCGTCCTGGCGCGCGGTCCGTTCAAGTCGCTGCTGGTGGGGCTGGCGGCGGCCAGCGCGTTCCTGGCGACGCGTCACCTGGATCGCCGCAGCCGGCCGCCCGCTGTCGTGGAAGCGGCGGCGGAAGGGGACGGATGAAGTTAGTACCGCTCGGCCTGCTCGCAGCGGTCCTCGTCCTCGTCGGATGGGTGCGGCTGCTGCCGCTCGAGATCGACGGAGTGCGGGGCAGCGCAGCGGCTGCGGTGCGCGCGCAGATCGCGGCCGAGGTCGGCGGCGGCGCGGCGGAGGTCGAGCGCTGGATCGCCGCCAACCGCGCGGCTTTCAACGATCGTCTGCGGGACGAGGTCGAACGCCAACAGGCGGCGTTCTCGTTCGAGACGCCGAGCGGTGATCGCGTTCCCTACAGCGGAGGCTTCGACAGCTTCGTGTGGCTGCGCGCCGCCCGCAACGTGCTGCGCAGCGGCACGCCCTGCGATTCCATCGTCGACGGCGCCTGTCGCGACGACTTCACGTTGGCCCCGGTGGGCACGATCAGTCGCTACGCTTCGTCGTTCCATGTGCAGGCGCTGGCGTTCACGCATCGCCTCCTCACGGTGTTCTCTCCCGATGTGCCGCTGAGCCTATCGGCTTTCTACATGTCGTTCGCGGTTGCGCTGATCGGCATGCTGCCGGCGTTCTGGCTCGGCCGACGCTTTGGCGGCGCCATCGGCGGTGCGACGTGTGCGATTCTGGTGAGCGTCAACTCGGCCGTGCTCTACCGCACGTTCGCCGCCGACAACGACATCTGGAACATCGTCCTGCCGCTGTTCGAGATCTGGGCGGCGGTGGAGGCGATCTACGCCGAGAAGCGCTCGCGACGCGCCTTCTACGTCCTCGTCGCCGCCGCCGTCACCGGGCTGCACGCGGCGATCTGGCGCGGCTGGTTCCTGACCTCCGGCATCATCGTGCTCGGCTTCGCCGCGTACGTGTTGCTCTGGAGCGTGCGCCGCCTGTTGCACGGTGTCCGCCCCGGCGGGGAGAGCGACAGGGGCGCGTTCGAGACCGCGGCTTTGCTGCTCGGCGGCTATCTGGTGGCCGCTACGCTCGCCACCCTGGCGGTCGGCGCCGAGTCCAGCCCGTTGTCCGGCGCCGCGACCCTCGTCTCGCAGGTGACGCGCGCCATCGAGGGCAGTCCGAGCGATGTCGGCGACCAGATCTCCATGCACTGGCCGAGTGTCTTCGAGACGGTCGGCGAGTTGCGCAAGCCCAATCTGGCCGCGGTGGCGCAGTCGATGTCGGGCCCGGTCTACTTCTTCGTCGGTTGGCTGGGTCTGATCCTGCTCATGCTGCCGCGCTCGAACTGGCAACCGTGGCACTTCGCGATCCTCATCGGGGGTAACCTGCTGTATCGCTATCTTCTCAGCTACCAGAGCATCGACCCGTGGACTCTGGCACTGTTGCTGATCCTGCCGCTGGCGGTCGCCGTCGGTGCCTTCCTCGCCGATCGGGACAGTCCGCTCGAGGACCAGGGGGCGGGGGCGATGATCATCTTCTGGTTCATGGCCGGCCTGCTGCTGTCGTTCCGCGGCACGCGCTTTCTCATCATCCTGGCACAGCCGCTCGGTGTTCTTTGCGCGGTCGCGGTCGGGCGGCTGTATCAATGGGTCGAGCGCCAATCCTGGGCTTCGCCACCGCTGTCCGCGGCGATTCTGTTCGCCCTGTTGGCCGCGCTCTATCCGCCGGTGGCGCGAGGCGAAAGGGTAGCGCGCACCTACATGCCGATCATGAACGACAACTGGCATGGTGCGCTCACCAAGCTGCGCGACGAGACGCCGCCGGAGTCGATCGTCAACACCTGGTGGGATTACGGATACTTCGTGAAGCACACCGCCGAGCGACGCGTGCTCTCCGACGGCGGCACGCTGGGTACTCATGTGCACTACTGGTTCGCGCGCGCGCTCAGCGCCGACAGCGAAACCGAAATGCTGGGCCTGTTGCGAATGCTCAATTGCGGGTCCGATGCGCTGCCCGAGCCCGAGGGCCGGCTTGGCGCGTTTGGGCGCTTGCTCGACGCCGGCGTCTCCGACGGGGTCGCGCAGGCCGTGATCGTAGAGATGGCGTCGCTGCCGCGGCCGGCGGCGGAGAAGCGACTGGAGGCGCTTGGCCTGTCGCGCGACCAGAGCACGGCGGTGCTGCAGGCGACGCACTGCGAACCGGCACCTGCTTACCTGGTCCTGCCCGCCGACTTCGGCAAGTCGATCGGCTGGCGGCAGTTCGGAAGTTGGAGCTTTCTCGCCGCGTCCGCCGCCGGCGACCCTAATCGCTCGGCACTTCTCGCCGCGTACTTCGGAATCGACGAGGAGAAAGCCGCGGCCGCAATCGCCGCGGCCGCGACGCCGCGGCCGCGGGCGCCGCGCTATGCGACGCTGCGCTGGAAGCCGTGCGACGGCGACAGCATCTTGCGCTGCCCTATCGAGCTGCCGCAGCCGAGTGGAGAGACTCTGGTCGCCGTGTCCGCGCCGATCGCGGACGCGGCCGCTGCGCGATTGATCGTGCGCGGGCGCGACGGCGGCGAACGCGAAGTGAGGCCGCGGTGGATCGTCGTGCCGGCGCCGGACCGCATGCGCGTGATCGAGGGATCGGCGGACGGAATCGAAAGCGTTCTCGTCGATCTCGAGAAGCGGCGCGTCCTGGTCGGCGACGTCGAGGTGCTGCGCTCCAGCGCGACCCGCCTGTTGTTTCTCGGCGACGAGCACCTCGATCGATTCGAGCCCTTCGATCGGCGGAGTGGGCCCGCCGGCGAAGTGATCACCTGGAGAATCCTCTGGTGAGTGCGGCAGCCGTCGCGCGCTGCGGCGACACGACGCGGCGGCGCTTCGCCGTCATCGTGCTCGGCGATCTGGCGCGCAGCCCTCGCATGAAGCGGCATGCGGAGTGTCTCGCCGCGGCGGGCGCCGCCGTCGACGTGCTGGCGTATGTCGAAACGCCGCTCGACGATTGGCCAAACGACGATGCGATCCGTGTTCACGCTCTCGGCGCGTCGGCGGGAGAAGGGCGCCGCGGTGTGATCGCTGGTGTGTTCAGACTCCTGCGCGACTCGCGCGACGTCGCGGCGGCATTGACCGTGTCGGCACCCGAAGCGGTGCTGGTGCAGAACCCTCCGGCGGTGCACATTCTGCCGATCGTGCTGAGTCTCTGCCGTCGCCACCGCGTGCCCTTGATCATCGACTGGCACAACTTCGGCTGGACCATGCTCGGCCTGCGCCGCGATCGCGACGGCGCCGCGGTCAGAGTCGCCGGCTTGCTCGAGAGAGCGATGGCGCGGCGCGCCAGCGATCATCTCTGCGTCTCGGAGGCGATGCGGGAGAGACTCGCCGAGCTCTGCGGCATCAATGCGGTGGTCTTCCGCGACCGGCCCGCCGCCACCTTCATGCACGTCGCAGCGGCCGATCGCGACCGCCTCAGGCGCGGCATTATGCCTATCCTCGATCTGCCGGCGACGGCGGGCGAGGAACTGCTCGACGGGCGTGCAGCGCTGCTGGTCAGTGCGACGAGCTGGAGCGCCGACGAGGACTTCTCGCTCCTGCAGGATGCGCTGCAGATCTGGGCGCGCGCCGGTGCAGAGACGAACCGACCGAAGCTGATCGTCGTCGTGTCGGGCCGCGGTCCGTTGCGCGCCGAGTACGAACGGCGCTTTGCCGCCGCCGGCGTGCCGGGCGTCGTCTTTCGCACCGTGTGGCTGGCGGAGGGCGACTACGCGCGTCTGCTCGCCGCCGCGGATCTCGGGCTGTGCTTCCACCGCTCGTCGTCCGGCGTCGATCTGCCGATGAAGCTCGCCGACATGATGGGCGCCGCGCTGCCGACTTGCGTGCTCGACTACGGGCCTTGCCTGCGCGAGGTGGTGCGCGATCGCGAGAACGCATTCCTCTTCACGACCGCGGCGGATCTGGCGACGGCGTGGCGACACTTGCTGGTGGAATCGCCGCGCGTGCTGGTCGAGATGCGACAACGGCTGCGGGCGGCGGAGCTGCCGAGCTGGCAGCAGGAGTGGCGCGAGCGAACGGCGCCGCTACTCGGGTGCGCCGATGCCGACGAGTGAGGCGGCGGGGATGTGGGACTACGTTCGCGATTGCTACTCGCTGCTGACGCCGGCGGATCGCCGCCGTTGGCTGCGGCTCGTGCCGTTGATCGCACTGACCAGCATGACGGAAGTCGTCGGTGCAATGGGCATCTTCGTGCTGGTCGCGGCGCTGGCCGACCCGCGGAGTCTGGCCGGGCTGCCTCTGTTCGGCGACCTGTTGAACGGCTTCGCCAGCGCCGAGCCGAAGCGCTTCTCGCTGGTGATCGTGGTGATCGTGTTTCTCTTCTACCTGATCAAGAGCGCCCTGTTCGCGGTGACGGAATACGCGCAGGCGACCGCCTCGGCGCGCACGGCCGCCAATCTGTCGGTGCGGATGCTCACGGGATACCTGCGCGCACCGTATCTCTTTCACGCCGCACGCAACTCGGCCGACATGGTCCACACGACGCAACGCGTGGCCGGGGTGGTATTCGGGATGGTGGTATCGGCGATGCTGCACATCTTCACCGAGGCGATCATCTTCGCTTCGATCGTCGCCGTTCTGATCATCGCCTCCCCGGTCGTCACGTTGGCCGCGACCGCCGCCCTGCTGGTGATCGGCGGTATCACTGTGGCCGGTATGCGCAGTCTCTCATCGCGGCTGGGCGAGAGATCGCACGCGTTGAGCGCCGCTTCGATGCGCCAGCAGACGCAGGCGCTCAGCGCCGTCGACGAGATCGTCGTGCTCGGTCGGACCGAGAGCTTTGCTCGCCAATTTGCCGAGACCTGGAACGGCTTCGCGCGGGTCAGCGCACTCGAGACCTTCTCCTCGACACTGCCGCGCATCATCGTCGAGACGCTGTTCATCTGCGGTGCGCTGGTGGTCACGATCGCGCTCATCCTGCTCGGCGCGTCGAGCGCCCGCACGATCTCGCTGCTCGGCCTGTTCGCCTACGCCGGCTTCCGCGTCATTCCCTCGGCCAACCGCATCCTCTACCACGTGCACACCATCCGCCACGCGCGCCCCGGCGTGGATCAATTGCGGCGCGACCTCGCCGAGATCGAAGGGCAGGCACTGCCTGAAGGGCGAGGCGCCGAGCCGCTGAGCTTCCGCGATCGCGTCGAGCTGCGCGGCGTGTCGCTGAGCTATCCGGATCAGCCCAAGGCAGTGCTCGCCGACGTAGATCTCAGCATCGCCTGCGGAGAGTCGCTGGCGATCGTCGGTCCGACTGGTTCTGGCAAGAGCTCGATCGTCCGCCTGTTGGTAGGCCTGCTCGAACCCGACCGCGGTGCGGTCGAGATCGACGGGCGGCCGCTGGCGAGCTGTCTACAGCCTTGGCGGCATCAGCTCGGCTATGTCCCGCAAGAGGTGCATCTCGTCGAGGACACGTTGCTGCGCAACGTCGCCTTCGGCATCGCCGACGCCGAGATCGACGCGGACGCAGTGCGCGTGGCGCTCGAGCGCGCTCGGCTGGGCGATCTGGTGCGATCGCTGCCCGCGGGTTTGAGTACGACCGTCGGCGATCGCGGCATTCGACTTTCGGGAGGGGAGCGGCAGCGGGTCGGGATCGCCCGCGCTCTCTATCATCGGCCGAGAGTCCTGATACTGGACGAGGCCACCAGCTCGCTCGATCCGCGCACCGAGGCCGAGGTCCTGGCGGCGTTGCGCAGCGATCTGCGCGACGCCACGCTGGTGGCGGTCACGCATCGGCTGAACAGCGTACGCGGCTTCGACCGCATCGCCTTCCTCCTCGACGGCCGGGTACGCGCCACCGGCACCTTCGACGAGCTGTCGCGCAACGTCGAAGAGTTCCGCCTGATGGCGATGACGGGAGATGCGCAGAAATCCCCTCTCCCTCCGGGACTGTCGTAAAAGGAGATGCGAACAGTTTCTCGAGCCCGAACCGCAAAGGATCCCCTCTCCCTCCGAGACTGTCGGAAAACGAAAGATCAGTGACCGTACACGTAC
>CADEER010000026.1 GCA_902826395.1 uncultured bacterium | reverse complement strand
ATGCGCTGCGTCACGAGCACCCCGTCTTCTGGCTCGTCGACTCGGCAGGGGCGCGCATCACCGATCAGGTCGAGCTCTTCCCCGGCCGTCGCGGGGCCGGGCGGATCTTCTCCAACCAGGTGAAGCTGTCGGGCAAGTCGCCCCAGATCTGCTGCCTGTTCGGGCCCTCCGCGGCCGGCGGCGCCTACATCCCGGCGTTCTGCGACGTCGTGATCATGGTCGAGGGGAACGCCTCGATGTACCTCGGCTCACCTCGCATGGCCGAAGAGGTCATCGGCGAGGTCGTCACCCTCGAGGAGATGGGCGGCGCACGCATGCACGCCACCGTGTCGGGCTGCGGAGACAACCTCGCGGTCGACGACGCCGACGCCATCGACCAGGCCAAGCATCTCTTCTCGTACCTGCCCGGTTCGTGGCGCGAGCCGCCACCCGCGCTCTCGCCCGACGAGCCGGCGCGGCAGCTCACGCGAGCCGCGCTGCCGCTGGAGGAGGCGATGGGGTACGACATGCACGGCGTCATCGAGGGCATCGTCGACGCCGGCAGCCTGTTCGAGATCAAGCCGCTGTTCGCTCCCGAGCTGATCACCGGTGTCGCCCGCCTCGACGGGCACGCCGTGGGCATCGTCGCCAGCAACCCGGCCCACAAGGGAGGCGTGCTGTTCGGCGACTCTGCCGACAAGGCGGCGAGGTTCGTGTGGCTGTGCGACGCGTACAACCTGCCTCTGGTCTTCCTCGCCGACGTGCCGGGCTTCATGATCGGCACCCAGGTCGAACGCCAGGGCATCATCCGGCACGGGGCCAAGATGATCACCGCCGTCACCGAGGCAACCGTGCCGAAGATCTGTGTCGTGGTGCGCAAGGCCTACGGCGCCGGGCTCTACGCGATGTGCGGGCCGGCGTTCGACCCGATCGCCACGATCGCGCTGCCGACGGCCAAGATCGCTGTGATGGGCCCCGAAGCGGCGGTGAACGCGGTCTACGCCAACACGATCGCCTCGATCGACGACGCCGCCGAGCGCGATGCGTACGTGAAGGCCCGCCGCGAGGAGTACGAGGCCGACGTCGACCTCGAGCGCTGGGTGGGACTGGGAGTTCGTTACGCGACGAGCTTGCCCGCGAAGCGCACGGGGAAGAAGACCGCGCCGACGCGGAAAGCGCAGCGCCGCTGAGCGGCGTCGAGGATCGCGACGCGACGCGGTGCGAGTTCTGAACGTTCATCAACGAACTCTTCGCGCGTCTCCGCCGCAGGCCGCGTACTTGCTGGATGGATTGTCTCCCGAGCGGGACGTTCTCTGGCCGTTCGAGTCCTGGCCGCGGATGCGCTTCGACCGGCCGCTTCAACCAGGTGCATCGGGTGGCCATGGGCCGATTCGCTACGACGTCACGGATTACCAGCCCGGCCAGAGAGTGGAGTTCCAGTTCACGTCGCCGCGCGGCTTTCACGGCAAGCACTGGTTCGAAGTGTTGCCGCAGGGACAGTCGGGCACGTTGTTGCGGCACACGATCGATATGGAGCTCAGCGGCTGGGCCCAGTTGTCCTGGCCGCTCGTCTTCCGGCCGCTGCACGACGCCCTGGTCGAGGACGCCCTGACCAAAGCACAGGTCGCGCTGGGCGAGCCGCCAGCGCGGGTGCCCTGGTCCGGTCGGGTTCGCCTGCTGCGAAAGGCGATCCGCCGCTATGGCAAGCTCCCGCGGTGACTCGTTTGGATCGACTCTTCAGATTCCCCGGCGCGGTTAGGCGCGACCCGGCGATCGAAGCCTGGATGCGCGACCACGACGCTGAGCTCGGCATGATGGCGCGGCGCTGGTTCGATGTGATGCGGGGCTGCGGCGGTGATGTGCGAGAGGTGCTGCACGACGGTCACCCGACGGCGTGCGTCGACGATGCCGCGTTCGCCTACGTCAACGCCTTCCGCGCACACGTCAACGTCGGGTTCTTTCGTGGATCCGAGCTCCCCGACCCGGACGGCTTGTTGGAGGGCACGGGTGTTTTCATGCGCCATGTGAAGCTCTTTCCGGGACGGGATGTCGATACGAAAGCACTGACGAACCTGATTGAAGTGGCGTATGCCGACATGAGGCAACGTGTGCGCGCCGGGTGTCCCTGAAGGATCCGCGTGATGATGTCGCCTCGCGCCGGGAGATCGAGTAGGTTGCGAAGAGTTCGACTCGGCGAACGGAGCGTTGCGCTTCCTGAGCGATCGAGCGATTCGTGAGGTTGCAATGCCCATCGTCAACGATTCGGATCGACCGTTGCATCGCCTGCCGGGCCTCGATCACCGCACCGTGGCTGGAGCCTCGCAGGGGGTCCGCAGCTTCGAGGTGTGGAAGCAGACACTCGCGCCCGGCGCCGCCAGTCCGGTTCACCGGCACGCGTGCGACGAGGTGATCGTCGTGCTCTCCGGCAGCGGCGAGTGCATGGTTGAAGGGCAGACGCGCGCCTTCGCGGCGGGCGATACGATCATCGTGCCGCCTGACGTCGTGCACCAGATCGTCAATACGGGCTCCGAAGCCATCCATCTCGTGGCGGCTCTCGGCGCGGCGCCGGTTCGAGTTTGTGACGAATCAGGCCGCCACATGCCGCTACCGTGGGACGAGCCGTCGACATCGCCGAATCAGTGAGCACGCGCGGACAATGATCAGAATTCTGTTCCTCATCAGCCTGATCACCTACTCGGTAGTCGTGAGCCAGCCTCTCTTCTACCTGGTCGCCATGGGCGGGGCGCAGCGGGCGTTGTCGGCGGCGGCTTACATCGAGCTGCGTCAGCGCATCAATGCTCTGATGACGCGGCGGTTGCCGGCGATCTATCTCAGCACTCTGATCGCGGTCGTGGCCGCGCTGTCTGTGTCGCTGTGGGTCGGCAATGCGATCGGCTCGATCGCGGCAGGCACTGCGCTGGGCTGCCTCGTCGCTGACGTCGCGTTGATGCTGCGCAAGAACGTCCCAATCAACGGCGTCATCGACCAATGGTCGATGACCGACTATCCAGCCGATTGGGAGAGCTACCGCGCGAGGTGGTCCGAGGGATTCGCGTATCGGCAGGTCGCGCTTCTCGTCGGGTACGCCGCGCTGCTGGTCGGTGGCGTTTACCACTAGCAGCCGGCTTTTCAGGGGGCGCACTGGACCCTACCCCGCGTCTCGCGCTGCAGCGATCGAACATGTAGGCTGCCGCCAGTTTCGACACCTCAAGCTGATTCCTGGATGGCGATGGCGGGCGACGGCGGCGCAGGTTCGCTGGCGTGAGCCGACTCGCCATAGAGACTCGCGGTTATGGAAAAGCTCATCGGAGGTCTTAGGCGTTTCGTGCATACGGTGCAGGCGGAGGAGCGCGAGCTCTTCGCCAATCTGGCTTCGGGTCAGAGTCCGGAGACGCTGATGATCGCGTGCTCTGACTCGCGGGTCGATCCGAACCTGATCACGATGGCCAAACCGGGCGAGCTGTTTGTGATTCGCAACGCAGGCAACGTCGTTCCGCCGTACGACAGCGGCGTGGGCGGCGAAGCGGCGGCGGTCGAATTCGCCGTCAACGTCCTGGGTGTCGAGCACATCGTCTTGTGCGGCCACAGCGGCTGCGGTGCGATGATCTCGCTGCTGCAGCCGGAGACGCACGCCCATCTGCCGGCGGTGACGCACTGGTTGCAGCACGCCGAACCGGTGCTCTCGATCGTCGAGCGCACCGCCGCCGGCCTGACGGGAGACGCGCTGCTCGAGAAGGCGACCGAGATCAACGTTCTCGTTCAGCTTTCCAATCTGCGGGCCCACCCCGCTGTCGCTTCGGCGCTCGAGCGCAAGGCGATCGAGCTGCACGGATGGGTGTACGACATCCCGAGCGGCATTGTGTCCGCTTACACGAGCAGCGCCGAAGGCTTCGAGCCGCTGAACGGGCCGACGGCGGATTCGAGCGGACCCGCCCCCAAGTAATCGCGCGCCGCGCGCCGTCTCAGCGGCCGGACGCAGCGAGCAATTCGGTGTCGCCGTCTTCGCCGTGCGGATCGAGCTCGGCGGCGATCATCGACCGCACCTTGTCGGTCAGGGTCTCGACCGAGATGTCCTTGAAACTCTGGTAGGAAATCGCGTCGAGCACTCGAATCCGGATCGCGTGACGGCCCTGCAGGAGGAAGCCGCGCTTGGGCAGGGCACTCGCGGTGCCCTCGATGATGATCGGCAGGATCGGCACCTGGGCGCGCTTTGCGAGGGTGAAGGCCCCGTGCTTGAAGGCCTTTAGCTTGCCGTCGGTCGAGCGCGTGCCTTCGGGGAACATCATGATCGAGCTGCCGGAGGCCAGCGTCTCGTCGCAGGCCTTCATCATCTGGTCGATGCTTTCTTTGTCGCCGCGTCGCAGTTTGATGTAGCGGTTGAGCGACATGTTCCAGCCGATCAGCGGTATGTAGAAGTTTTCGATCTTCGATACCCACTTGAAGTGCTTGAAGAGGCGGAAGAGCACCAGGATGTCGAGCAGCGATTGGTGGTTGGCGACCATCACGTAGGTTGCACCGGCCTTGATCTTGTCGCGCCCTTCGACCGTCACGCGCCAGACCGGATTGAGCCAGGTGTAGAGGGAGCCCCAGAAGCACGTGAACTGATGCAGCAGCACCAGCCTGCGATCGAACAGGAAGGTGACCGCCCAGATCAGTGCCGCGATCGGAAAGAGCAGCAGCGAGCTGACGAGGAGAAAAGCCCAGAAGACGGTCGATCCGAGGCGTTTGATCAACATGGGAACTTCATATCGCATCCGTTGTCCGCCCGTCGAGTCCGCTCGAGCGCGGCGGGCGGAGTTTTGCTTGCCTCTCGAATGTGCGGCGGCCTAACGTGCCGGTCCATGAGATTCATCTTTCGCAAGGATGCTGTGGGCGTAGTCTTCTGGTTTGCGTTGATCTCGCTGGCGACATCGGCCGGTCCGGGCTCTGCGCTCGACGATTACAAGTGCTACAAGGCGAACGACCTTAAGAGTCCCAAGTTCGAAAAATCATCCTTCGTGTTGGCCGATCAATTCGGCGTCAACAATGGTGAGTTCACGGCGACTCGTCCCTTCCTGCTCTGTAATCCTTCGGCAGACGTGGGTGAGAATCCCGAAGATTCCGAGGCCCACCTCGTTTGCTACAAGCTGAAGGGGCCCAAGCTCGACGCCGCGGCGAGGCCGCGGGTCGAGGTCAGCAGCGACCTCGGAGTCAGCCAGCTCGAGATCGTCAAGCCGCAATTGCTGTGCGAACCGTCGGCGAAGGCGGTGCTTCCGGCGGTCACGGAGGGCAGTTTCCTGGCTCTCTCCTACAATGTAGCGGGGTTGCCCGAGGGGATATCGGGTTCGCACCCTGCTACCAACACGCCGATCATCAGCCCGCTGTTGAACGCCTACGACCTCGTGCTGGTGCAGGAGAGCTGGCAGACCCCCGATCCGAATCCGCTCGCGCCCTTGCGCGTCTATCACGAGTTGCTGGTTGCCGATGCGGATCATGCGTACAAGTCGGTTCCCGCGACGCATCCCCTGGGTAATGATCCCGAGCGCCCGAGCGCTCTCCTTGGCGATGGTCTGAATCGCATGTCGCGCATGTTCTTTTTGCCGGAAGTTGTCCGCGAACGCTGGGAAGGGTGCCACAACAGCGCCGCCGACTGCCTGGCGCTCAAGGGCTTCAGCTTCGCTCGGATGGTCTTGATGCCGGGCTTTTCCGTGGACGTCTACAACCTCCACATGGAGGCCGGGAGCGACCCGGAAGATGACGTGCTGCGCGACGAGGGGATCACGCAGTTGTCGACGTTCATTGCGTCGGTCTCGGAAGGGCGGGCGATCATCGTCGGCGGCGACTTCAACCTGCACACCAACACCGAGCCCGATTCGACACAGTTCCAACGCTTGCTGACCGAAACCGGCCTCGTCGACGTCTGCGCAGCGCTCGGTTGCCCGCAGCCGGGCCGCATCGACAAGTTCCTGTTCCGCAGCAGCGACGAGATCACCATCACGCCGACATCGTGGCTCTTCGCGACCGAGACCTTCGTCGACGGCGAAGGCGAGCCCTTGAGCGACCACGATCCGCTCGAGGTTCGCTTCGATTGGGCGATCACCCAAGACTGACGCGCCGGCAACGGCCGGCATCGAGTCTGTGCGGCGGCGGCGCGCTCTGCGATAGAGACGCGCACCCGCCGCCGCATCCGTCAGTCCACGTAGTACGACCCGAGGAGGATGAACATCTCGTCCTCCGTGGTCGCACCTCCGTTTAGAGTGCAGGCGTCGCACAGCCCGTCGCCGGCGCCGGGGCTGGTGTCACATGCGGCGTGGTTGGACGCCCGGCACGATTGACCGATGCGTCCCTGCGAACAGTTCGTGGCGAGGCAGGAGTTCGGCGAGCGCGTGTTGGTCTTGACGCCGTCCGGATCGCTGAAGCCGTTGTCGTAGAGAGAGCAGTAGGTGAGGCTGCGCAGCGCCGACGGTGATCCGTTGCCGGCGAAGGTGAGCGGCGGGTCGAAATGCATGATCGCCGGATCGTTGTAGACCAGACTCTTGTAGAGCAGGCTGTCGTCGGGATTGCGGAAGCCGCCGTTCACGCTGGATTTGACGGCGAGGATGATCTCCGAGATTTCGACCGACGCGTCGCCGTCGGGATTGGCGTGCGGGCAGCTCGACTGTGGTTGCCGCCCGAGCGAGATGTTCACGGCGCGGATGATCTCGTCGATCGTCACCCGCAAATCGCCGTTGCAGTCGCCGGCTTCCGGAGGCACACGCGAGACGCACCTCGCGCCGGCGCACAAGTCCGGAGTGTCGAAGTCTTCGTCCGGCCCGTACGGCGAGCAGGCGCGGCCGTTGTTGGGTCCGCCGTCGCATTGGAAGGCGCCGAGGAAGGTCTGGAACCGGATGCCGCGCTGGTGGGTGTGGGAGCTCAACTCGAAGAGCTTGGCGCGTGGCGGCAGGGAGTAGATGCTGCAGACCTCGCGAGCCTCGAAGGGCGGCACGGTCATGTCGAAGATCGACGACGCGGTGAAGATGTCGCGTCCGGGGAAGACTTGCTCCTCCGGCTCGGCGAAATCGAAGTTCAACCACGCCTCGATCTTTCCGCTCTCGTCGGTGAGGTTGAAGGCGTGCGAGTTCCAGAGAATCCAGCCCTTGACGGGTAGTTGGTCGTAGACGCCGGGCAGCAACTGCTGCTCGGTGGCGGTCTCCTGTGTGCCGGTGAAGCCGCCGCCGAAGGCGCCGATGCCGCCGTCGAACTCGATGCATGCAAAGCTGCTGACGACTCGGCTGCCACACACGCCCGTGCCGCACGCGTCGAGGTCGGTCGGTTCGCAGGTCTGACCGTTTCGATCGCCGCCGCGGCAGCGGAAGTCGCTGGCCAGGCCGCCGGTGCTGCCGCCGTAGCGGTTGACGATCAAGTGATGACTGAGTGGGTCTTGGCGGATCTGGATGCGGTTGTAGCGGAAGGTCGTGCCATCGGCGCTGCGGTATTTTTGGGGAATCTGATCGGACAAATCGTAGTAACTGACGAAGCAAACTTCGTCCTCGCCCTGCGCGGGAAGCTCCCAACGCGGCATCCGGAGCTGCACGCCTTCACCGGCTGGCGGCGGATCGAGCGGTGCGATTTCGATCGGCTTCGCCGGCGGCAGGCAGGCATCGAGAAGCTCGCCGGTCACTGGTAGCACGCCATCGCGCGGCGCTCCGGATTCGATCCACACGCGCATGGCTTCGAGCTCGTCGAGGGTCAGCGGCTCGACGCCGATAGGCATCGGCCGCAGCGGCGCTTCCCACTGGCTCGGGATCGTCGCGGCGGCGAGATTGAACCAGAGCAGGCTCTGCTCCTTCTGTCCTGGCACGACGCGCATGAAGTCCGGGACCGACTCGGCTTCGGCGTCGACCAGGGCGTCGTAGGAGGCGCCGGCGCGCAAATCCAGCCCGCCCTGCACCGAGCTTCCGTGGCATGCGTCGGCCGTGCATCCCTTGTTCTCGAAGATCGCCTTCTGGATGAGCTCGTAGGTGCTGTCGAACTCCTCCTCGCAGGTACCCGCTCGGGCCTCCGTGGAGAACGAGATCGCAGCGGCGAGCAGCAACAGTGTGGATGCCGGTGACGTCACCTTCATTAGAATCCCCTCCCGTGGGATATTCCTGCGGCTGATCGACGCTACTGACCGGTACTGTTTCCTGCAAGGCCGAGGCTGCGGGTGGTCGTTCGCTCTATCGCAGCGCCTCGAGCGCTCGGTGGAGCGACTTGCCGAGCCATTGCTGCAGACGCGCCGCCGATGCGTTGCGCAGCAGGGCTTGGTTGATCTCGAGCTCGATGCAGCCGTAGCGCGGCGAGCGGACGGTTTGGCGCAGTGCGACGCTGAACCCGTCGCTGGTGCCGCGGTACGGATAATTGCGGCGGACTCGCAGTTGCGGAGCGATGTCCAGCATCGCGCTCTTCCAGGTCGCGGCTATACGGCGCTCGAACGGCCTGCGGGGATCGTATAGCAGGCCGATCTCCGCTGTCCGCGGCGAGCCTTTCCAGATCGGCGTGAAGCTGTGCACCGAAACGTGAACGACTCGCCCTCCATCGGCGAGGGCGTTGCGGAGCGAGGCTTCGACCGCGGCGCGGTAAGGGGCGTAGTGGCGATCGACGAGACGCATTCGTTCGATCGCCGGCAAGCCTCGCGTGCGCTCCGAGAAAACGCGCGGATGGTGCAGCGAGCGGTTGAGATCGATCAGCAGGCGCGACGCCTCGCCGGCAAAGAGTGGGGCGCGGAAGTGTTTCGCGAGCGCGGCGGCGACGCGCAATGCGCCGCGGTCCCAACCGCGGTGGCTGCGCAGCTCTTCACGGGCGCCGCGAAACAGTCGGCGGTACGGGGCAGGGATGCGATTGGTGGCGTGCTCGCAGGAGAAAACTAGCGACTCAGGCCGCATCGGGAATGAAGGGGCGCCCTTCACGCAACGAATCGCATACCCGCAGATATGAATCGTGAAGGCGTTGGCGGCTCGGGCTCGGCCCCACATCCGTGCGGATGCGGCGGGCGAGACAGCCGTGTCGGCGGAACGTGTCGTAGAAAGCTTGCCCGGCCGCGGCGCCGGGCTCGTCGCCGACCAGCTCGTCGATGACGTAGAGCCACAGCTCACGGGCGCTGATCGGTGCGCGCCCTGGAACGCCAAGCAGCTTCAGATAGTCGCGGTCGTCGATGACGGCGTCGTCCGCATCGGCGACAGTGCGGGCCAGAATCTCCGCGAGCACCGCTTCGTCCCAAGCCGCGCACGCCGGCTCGTCGACCAGCCGGCGCAGCGCCGCGATGGCAGCGGTGGCGATCGCGATGTCGGCGGCGGGGTACTCTTGCACGTCGATGACGCGAATCTCGATCGCGTCGCGATCGAAGCGAGCGATGCAGCCGCGCGCGTTCACCCACTCGTGCCGCAGTACGCCGTCCGGGTCGAGTGGAGCGAGGTCGTCGTAGATGCGGCCGAGAATCCGCTTTTCGTAGTCGGCGCGAGTGTAGGCCCTCTCGGGGATCACCATGCCGCTAACCGACGGCACGCGACGGGCGTTGGTCGCGTACACCGCCATGCGCGTGTCGAGAGTTGTCGCCGGGACGCCGTCGACTACGGGCGAGCTGGCGGCGAGCGCGGGAAGAATCGGCAGGAGGACGCGAATCGCCGCATGCAGGCGTCCGAACTCCGCGTCGCCGCGAAATGGCAGGTTGATGTGCATGCTCTGCAGGTTCGCCCAGCCGTGGCCGCGGCAATCGAAGATGCGATCGAACGTCGAGTAGATGGCGTTGTTCTCATGCGGCCAGAGGCGCAGCTCGTGGTCCGGGTCCATCCATGGATGCATCGCGGACGGCATGAGTCGGGCGTCCAGCGGCTGCAACAGGCTTTCGATGCGCAGCGCGTGCTGGTGGAACAGATCGCCGAGGCCGGTCAGGTTGGCCGCCGGGCCGTTGGTCTTCATCTCGATGACGTGCAGCGCGAGCTCGTTCGACCACGCCACCGGGCCGAGCTCGACTTCGAGATCGTATCCGCCACCCACCTGGCGCAGCAGCTCGTCGGCGATGGGTCGCACCGACAGAGTCTGGCTGTCGACGATCATGTATTCGATCTCGATACCGACGGCTTCGAACAGACCGAGCACGGGCTGCGTCATCGAAAATCGATCAGGTGCCGGCGCGCCCGCCGCGCCTTTCGAGGCGTGCGAGGATGGTTCGCATGATGATGTCGTAGAGCTCTTCCTTGAGAATCCGATCTTCGCAGCCGGCCTCGATGCTGGGGTTGTCGTTCACCTCCATCACCAAGAAGCGCTTGCCGACCGGTTTGATGTCGACACCGTACAGCCCGTTGCCGATCAACCCGCAGGCCCGTACCGCCGTCTCTACCATGCGGGCTGGTGCATCCTCGATGGCGATGGTGTCCGACTTTCCCCAGCGCCGGCCGGTGGAGCCCGGCGGCTTGTAGATCTGCCAGTGGCCGCTGGCCATGTAGTACCTGCACGCATACAAGGGCCGTCCGTCGATGACTCCGACGCGCCAGTCGAACGGCGACGGCGTGAACTCTTGAGCGACGACGAGCTCGGACTTCTCGAAGAACGCGTCGAGCTGTATCGCCAGCTCGGCTTCGTCGTTCGCCTTGACGACGCCCTGAGAAAAGGAGCTGTCCGGTCTCTTGAGCACGCACGGGAAACCCAGCGTGGCTCCGACCTGATCGGCGTTGTCGCGGTGCACGACCATGGTGCGCGGGCAGGGGATGTCATGCCGGTCGAAGAGCTCGGCGAGGTACACCTTGTTGGTGCAGCGCACGATCGAGGTCGGATCGTCGATGACCACCAGTCCTTCCATCTCCGCCTGGCGGGCGAAGCGGTAGGTGTGGTGATTCACGTAGGTCGTTTCGCGCAGGAACAGCGCATCGTACTCCGCGACCCGAGCGAGATCTTCTCGCCCGATGATGTCCGGGCGCATGCCGTGGCGCTCGGCCGCCTTGCAGAAGCGCCGAATGGCGATGTCATCGGACGGCGCGTCGACTTCGTCCGGGTTGACGAGGATGGCCAGATCGTAGCGGAACTCCTCTCGCCGGGCGATGTGCGGGCGCTCGAAGTAGCGGCGAGCCCGCTGGGTGACGAAATCCCGGTGGCTGTCGGGAATGTCGGAAGACGCGATCGGCCGCAGGCTGTCGAGCCGCCAGCGGCCGTTGGCGCGACTGAATTCGGCGCGCAGAAACGGTGCCGGGAAATGATTGAACAGAGCCTGGCAGAGCCGGTCGTAGCGCTTGGCCACGTTGCGCCCGAAGTAGATGCTGATCACCATCTCGTCGGTCTTCAACGGCCCGAGGGCGCGCTGAACGTCGTCCTGCAGATCCTCCGAGACGATGCGGAGCAGCGCGGAGGATCGCAGGTCCTGGATGGTCGTGACCGACGGCAGCGGCCGGTGTCCGCGTGCTGCCGCGAGAAGCGATACGTAGTAGCCGATGGTCTGATAGCCGTAGGTGCGGCACAGGTTGTAGACCTTGGCGCGGCGCAGCGCCGCGTATTCGGGCTCGGTCAGATAGTCGCGGGCGGCGACGACGTCGAAGCCGGGCAGCGCCAGATCCCATTTGTGGGGTCGGTCGACGACCAGCAGGTGACGCGCCATGGTCGCGGTTCTACGCTTCGCCAAGGCGGCCGGACAGGAGGGGTGCCGAAGGCGAGAAGGATATCTGGTTCACGCCGGTCGTCGGCCGTCGTCTCTCTTCGCGAGCATCGAGGTCGGAAACGCGACCGCGCCAACTACCGGGGGATTGGTCAGAGGCACCGACGCGTCGGCGGATCATCGGGCGACGCGGTTGTCCACCCGCCCGAGTCCTTCGATCGCAAGGTGCCGCGCCGGATGGGCAGACTGCTCCCGTTCGGTCCGATCCGCGAGGCGTCGAATGCGCTCCTGCAGGAAGGGCGAAAAGTACTCTCCGTAACGAGTGATGAGGTCGCTGCGCATCCAGTCGTCGCCGGTCACGCGACCGCGACAACTCGCGGCGCCGCAGTTGCAGTCAAAGGTGTCGTAGTTCGATCCATCGCTCATCGCGTAGTCGAAGCAGACTTCCTCCGCCTGGCGAATCGGTCGCATAGCGACGAGGGTAATCTGGCCGCGCAGGCCGGCATTTGGGGCGCAGCTGTGGTTCACCCAATCTGCCGGGCCCTCGACGTCGCTCACCAGATAGGCGTCTTCGTCGACCTGCAGAGTGAGGCGCCGCAAGCTGGCGGGGCGAAGAGCGAGCTCGCGGGCCGTGAGGATTGATCCGCCCCAAACGGCCAGGATGCTACCCGGCGCGATATCCTCCCGGGCAAATACGGCATGACCACCCTTGTCGGACACCCGCATGCCGATCAGCGAGCTCGACAGAAACGAACTGGGCATCTCGTGGTGCTCCTTTTCGCATCCCTGCACATCCCCTTTTGGGCGCGACCGATGTGCCACATGGTGTCAAGGCGCGCAAGGAGAAAATGCAGGGCTCCCGGGCTCTTTATCGGTGCCCGACAGCACCGATCCCCGGCGGGATGCCCACGCGGCGCGCTCCGTCACGTCGACCGCGGTTCGCGCGCTGGCGGGGCCGCGGTCCCGCTCGCTTTCGGAGCTCGGAAAAGCGTCATCGACAAGCCCAAAAATCGCGCTAGCCTTCCGTGCTGAAGCCAATGTCTTCGATCGCCCAGCAGACTGCCGGTGGGCCAAGCCAGCCGGTCGTGTCGGGGAAGGACCAGGTGCGGCACGAACAGTTGCGCTTCATCGAGCGCACCAGTGTCCCCGGACTTGTGAGCTGTGCGATCGGCGGCGTGATCCTTCTCTCAGTGGCTTTCCTGCCGCGCTATGCGGCGATTCGCACCTCGCTGCTCGGCACCGCCATTTGCACATTCATGATGGCGATCCTGTGGGGTGTGGCTGTTCGCGCGTGCCGGCGCGGCGATCTGCGCCGGGCTTTCAATGCCCAACTGTTCGCGAACCTGACCGCGACGGTGCTGTTCTTCCTCTTCATCGATCGGGGCGCAATTCTCGGGCTGCAGACTGCGTTCGTCGGCATGAGCGCGGGCGCGATGGTCCTGGGCGACAGGGCTCAGCGACGCGTCGCCGTCACGACGATCGGCGTCGTCCTGGTATCGGCTGGGCTGCACGAATTCCGACTGGTCGATCCAATCGTACTGCCGAGCTACATCCTGTACGGCGCGGTTGCCGTGGCCGTGATCTTCGGCTTCCGCACGCCGATCTCCGCTTTTCGCATGTTCAACGAGCAACTGCGCGCGTCGCGGACCACGGCGCTGCGCAACGAGCAGGAGGCGCGAGAGGCGCGCGACCGGGCCGATGCTCAGGCGCGTTCTCTCGCTGACGTCACCGCCGAGTTGCGCGACTTCACTTACATCGTCTCCCACGACCTGCGTGCACCTCTGATCAACATCGATGGCTTTGGCGCCGTGCTGCGCGAGTCCCTGGAAGACTTCGACCGCCGCGTCGGTGAGATTGAAGCGACTGCGGACGGTCCCGTCGAGGAGCTGCGTGCAGCGTGGGCTGAGGCGCATGCCGAGGTCGACGAGTCCCTGCACTTCATGGGCAGCGGAACGGCGAAGATGAACGCTCTGATCGACGGGCTCCTCGAGCTCTCGCGCATCGACAGTCGGCCGGCACCCGAGGTGACCGTCCAGCTTCCCGCGCTGCTCGAAGAGATCGTCTCATCGATGGAGCATCAGATCCGCGACCGCGACATCTCGATCGATATTGGCGAGCTGCCCGACATCGTCGGAGAGCGACTGCGGATCGGGCAGTTGTTCGGCAATCTGATCGAGAACGCGATCAAGTATATGCCGGAGCGCTCGCCGCGCGCGATCTCCGTCTCCTGCGAGGACGCCGACGGCGGCTACGTTTTTTCCGTGAGCGACAGTGGCGACGGCATCCCGGTCGATTGCCGCGAGAAGATCTTCCGGCCGTTCAAGCGATTGGAGTCCGGCGCGGGAGTGGTCGGCGAAGGCCTGGGCCTTGCCGCGGTGAAGAAGATCATCGATCGCTATCGCGGGCGCATCTGGGTGGAAGACAGTCCCGGCGGGGGTGCGTGCTTTCGCTTCACCTGGCCTCGCAGGGGCCTTGCACCGGTGCTCGCCCCGGTTTTCGACCAGAACGACAGCGCGGCAGCGTAGGCGCTTTGCTGCCGCGACCGAGCATTCTTCCAACACCAATCCGCCCAACCCTGTTTATTACGCGGATTGACGTCTAGGTGGTCTGGAGTGTAACAACGCACGCATGTCGATCGGCGCCAGGAGCCTGATTCTCGATCTTCTGGCAACCCTCAAGCCGGGGGCGGTGATGCCGGTCGGCGTGCTGGTGGAAGCGGGTCGGTTGTTCGGGATCTCGGACAATAACGTGCGCGTGTCGGCGGCGCGGTTGCTCGCCTGTGGCCAGATCGCGCGCGACGAGCGAGGCGCCTATCGCCTCGGTGAGGAGTCGCAGCCGATCGGCAAGCGGGTGCGGTCGTGGCGGGATCTCGATCGACGGACTCGGACCTGGAGCGGTGGTTGGGTTGCGGTTTTCTCGTCTGGTAGCGCACGCAGTCGCGGCGTCGGCCGGCAGAGGCAGCGCGCGCTGCGCTTGCTGGGCTTCCGTGAGTTGCGCGGTGGGCTGTGGGTGCGGCCGGACAACCTCGCAGCGTCCCTGGAGCAGGTTCGGGCCGAGCTGCGCGCTTTGGGCTTGCCGGTCGACGATCTGGTTTGTGCGCTGCGCGATCTGGATGCGCCCTCGGTCGCTGTCACTCGCCGGCTGTGGGACGTGGAAGCGCTGCGGTCGCAATATCGGAGCCTGTGTGCGGAGATCGAACAGGGCGCGAAGCGCATCGGGGCGATGGCAACCGACGAGGCGATGGTCGAGTCGTTCGTGCTCGGCGGACGGGCCTTGCGGCAACTGGTTCGAGATCCGCTGTTGCCGGACGAGATGTGCCCGTCGGTGGAGCGCAACGCTCTTCTCGCGGCGATGCGGGAATACGACTGTCTCGGGCGCCTCGCTTGGGCCGAGATGTTGAAACGATGGGGAGTGCCGTATCTGCGGGCGCCGCTACACGGCCGAAACGAATCGGAGCGATCCCGGTCCTACGGGTGATCGCGTCTTTTGCCGGGAGTCATGACCATGGAGACGAGCGACGAGCGGGGAGCTCAGACGGTGAACTGGAGGCAGGCGGTGAGCCGCGAAGAGATCCGCGACTTGCTGCAGCCGCACGACCTTCGGTCGTGGGGGTCGATTGCCCTCAACTGGGCGATCGTCTTTGGCACTGCCGCGGCGGTCGCGCGCTGGCCAAACCCACTTACCGTGCTCGTTGCGCTCTTCGTGATTGGGGGCAGACAGCTCGCGTGTGCGGCGATCATGCACGACGCGGCGCACCGGGCTTTGTTCCGCAGCCGGCGATTGAACGATTGGGCGGGCAACTGGCTGGCGGCGTATCCGGTGTGGAGCGACACGGACCGCTATCGTCCGTACCACCTCGAGCATCACGGCAAGACCGGTGGTCCCGGCGACCCGGATCTGGGGTTGGTTACACCGTTCCCGATCAGCCGCGGCAGTCTGCGCCGCAAGGTGTGGCGCGATCTGAGCGGTCAGACGGGATGGAAGTTCGCCAAGGCGTCATGGCGCCGCACCTTCGGCCGAATCGGCGTCGACGCATCGGCCCGCAAGGCGGCGATTGGCGTCGCGGCCAGCAACGCGGTGCTGCTGGCGATCTTCACGCTGGTGGGGCATCCGGCGCTGTATCTGTTGTGGATCGGGGCGTGGTTCACCACATACACCCTGGTCACGCGCGTACGTGCCATCGCCGAGCACGCGATGACTCCGGCGGCGTTGGAACCGAACGACCCCCTGCGCAATACGCGCACCGTGGTGGCACGCTGGTGGGAACGTCTGTTGGTGGCTCCCAACCGCCTCAACTACCACCTCGAACACCATCTCTTGATGACGGTGCCGCACTACAACCTGCCGCGCCTGCACAAACTCCTCGCCGAGCGCGGGGTGCTCGAGGGTGGCTGCGTCGAACGCAGTTACTGGCGAGTGCTGCAGCGCGCCGCGAGCGCGTGAATCGTCCGCGGCGCGCCGAGAAGGTTCAAGAAGCAGCGGCGGCCCGTGCCGAAGCGTTCAGCCGGTACCAGAGTTGCTGTGCCAGTAGGCGGTTCAAGCGAAAGCTGAGCTTGGCTTCGAGCACGAGCCGCTGGATCGATTGACCATCGAGCTCGATCGCATCGAGGCCGGTACGAAATTCATTCTTGGCGCGCTCGATGTCGACAACCTGCGGGAAGGCAAAGAACGACGCTCCCGCATCCTGGGTCAGATCGAGATTCTTGGCGACGATGCGACCGAGAATCTGCCCACCCGACAGATCGCCCATGTAGCGGGTGTAGGCGTGCGAGAGTAGCAGGACGGGATCGCCCGCGGCGACGTCGCGAACTCGGGCGACGTAGTCGGACGCTTCATCGGAGGTCCCGACTTCGCCGCTGATCGCCGCTCCGAGGTGCGCGATGTCGGCTTCGAGAGCCGATGTGCGGCCTAATCGGCGCAGATCGATGAATGCGAACCTTGGATCCTCGTGCTGCGCCAGCAGCGATTCTTCGAGGGCGCGATAGACGGGCAGCAACGCGACCAGCAGCGCTGCATAGCCGCTTCGATCGACCTCTCCCTTGATGATCGCCCGCATCAGCGGTGCGGTCTCGGTCTCGCGATGCTCGTGTTCGGTCTGTACCCGCAGCTCGCGGGACAACGAAAGCAGTGGTGACACCGGCGATTTCTCTTCCGCCATGAATCTCTTCTCCCTTGTCAGGCGCCGCTCGGAGAAAGTTGAGCAGGCGTTATTGATTTTGATTTTCAGTTTCGCTATCTCAACGACCTCGCGGAGGCAAGAAGCAGGTGAAGATCACGACGACGCCGCAGGGGGGCGAGACAACCGAATCGAAGAAAGGCGGCCACGACGTGCGTTGTGCGTGCGGCAATTTGGTCGCGCGATGGGTCGCCGGGCGCGTCGAGTTGAAGTGCCGTCGGTGCAAGCGCCGCGTCTACCTGACGCCGTCGACCGACGCCGAGGAGGGATCCTCCGTCTAGAAGCATAGCAGCGTCCGATGTCAGTTGAGGCCAGAGGTCCGATCGCCCCGAGCCCGTTCCGAACAACGAGCCGGTATGCGGCTCCCGAACGGCAGATCCCGCGAGTGGGCGGGAATGCGAAAGGACTTCACCATGACAGGAAAGACCTGGCTGACCAGAGCGATTCGGATCGTCGTCGCGGCGGCCCTTGTGTCCATGCCGGCGGCAGCCGACATCATCACCATCGACGAGTCCGACGGCGGCACCGTCTATGACGGCATCCTCGACGGCTTCCCGTTCCCACCGCCGGGGATGGCTCAGGATGGAACGCCCGACTTTACGGGCAACGCTCTCGGCATCGCCCTGCAGACGGGTGTGACCGAGGAGCGCGGCATCGTCGAGTTTCCGCTAGACGAATTGGCCGGCTTGGGGTCGGGAGACATCGTCAGTGCGACTCTCACGTTCAACATCGACGACGTCCTCACGACCTTTGGGCCCGGGACGACGTTTGATGGAACGGCAGCTTCGACGATCGTTCTGTTCTCCTACTCGGGGAACGGGGTCGTCGATCTTCCCGACTTCAACAACGTCGTCGGCGCACCCCTGTCGGTGGTGAGTACGACGTCGCTGGGAACGATTACCGATGCGACACTCGCCTTGAGCGGACCGCTCGCCTTCGATGTCGATCTCACCGCGGCACTTGGCGGCTTGCTCGATGGTTCGGCGACCCACATCGGGATCGTCTTCACGACCAACGACAATCTGTCGGCAACGTCGCTCGACAATCTCGGAAACGGGGGCTCCGGCCCGCCGGGAGTTGGCGGCGCGTTGATGCCGTTTCTCACGGTCGAAACAGTCGCCCTCGAGCCGCCGGTGTTCGATGAGGCAGAGCTCGCTTGTCAAAAGGGAGTCGCCATCGCGAGCGCGAAGCACGCCAAGATCCTGCAAAAGTTGTTCGCCAAGTGCTTCGACGGCGTCCTAAAAGCGACGTCGAAAGGCGACGACCTCACCAAGTCGATCGAGAAATGTCTGGCCTCGCTCGATGCCAGCGAGCCGGTGTCCAAACTGACCAAGGCCAACGGCAAGTTGAGCCAGTCGATCCTGGCCAAATGTGATGGCGTCGCTCCGGCCGACATTGGCAGCCCGTGCGATGATGACGCATCGGGGATGCCCGATGTCGTGTCGTGTCTCGAGACTCGTCTGTCGGAGTCGGTTCAGGCAGCGGTGCGCAACCAGTTCGCCGATTCGTGCGCACTGATCACCTCCGTGGGTCTCGGCACCGACTTCGCGGATCTCTGCGCCGCTCCCTGACGAAACACGCGTTTCGACATCGGCCGGCGGCTGCTCGGATCAGCAGCGTTATTCGCATCGCTGCACCCCCTTTCCGAACGCCGCCGGCCGATTCCGACGAACCATGGGCAGGAGTACGACATGAAACTCATACGAATGCAGGCAGCATGCGCGGGCATTGTCTTGCTGCTCGCAAGCGCCGGGAGTGCTCAGACCATCAGACTTGGCGATGGTAGCGGGGCGGCGTTCGACGGGATCCTCGATGGTTTCCCCGGCATTGCTCCACAAGACGGGGAGCCCGACTTCGGCGGCAATGCACTCGGCGTCGGTCTGCGTGTCGGTGCGACCGAAGAGCGAGGCGTCGGTGAATTTTCGCTGGCGTCGCTGGGCGGTGTAGGCGCGTCGCAGATCGCAGCAGCCACATTGAGGTTCAACATCGATGATGTGCTGAGCACATTCGGGCCCGGGACGGATTTCTCCGGCCTCGCGGCAGCGGAGATCCTGGTCTACGTCTTCGACGGCAACGGCGCGGTGGATGTCGCCGACTTCTCCCGCACGGAACGCCAGGCGCATGTCGTCGATACCACCGTGCACGGCGCGATATCCGACGCCACGCTGCGGCAGACGGGGCCGCTATCGTTCACCGTCGACATCACCTCCGACCTGCGCGCCGTCGTCACGGCAGGTGGAACGGCTGTCGGCGTCGTGTGGCGGACGATGGACACCCCTACCGGCACGTCGATCGACAATCTCGGCGAAAGCAGTCTGGGGCCGCCGGGGGTGGGCGGGGCGGCGATGCCGTACATCGAAATCGAATTGGCCGCCGAAGCGAGCCCGACGGCGACAAGGACTGCGACGGCAGCAGCGACTTCGACAGTGGCAAGTTCTCCGACGACGACTCCTACTCACACGCCGCCGCCTTCGGCGACACCGTCGCCCACGCGACCTCCGGGCTCATGCATCGGCGACTGCAACCAGAGCCGATCGGTCTCGGTGAATGAGTTGGTCATCGCCGTCAACATCGCACTCGGGCAGATGGGCGTCGAAGAATGCGGGGCGGCCGACTTTGATGGTGATGCAGACGTCGCCATCAACGAGCTGATCCAAGCAGTGAGCGCGGCGCTTGGTGGATGCGATTGAAGACGGAGGGGCCCTTTCCTGGCGCGCCGTGCTGGTTCGGTTGCTCGCGGCAGGCGTGGCCCTGCTGGCCGCACACCGGGTCCTCGGCGAGGAGCCCGTGTCCCGTGACGAGCCGGAGATGATCGTCGTTACGGGGACGCGCACCGCGCGGTCGATCGAGACGACGACGATTCCTACGGAGGTGATCGATCGCGAGCAGATCCTGAGGACGTCGGTGCGCGGAATCGAAGACGTGCTGAATCAGATCCCGGGAATCTTCGTCCGCAACAACGAGCAGTTCCGCCTCGGTGCGAGCACCATCCGGATGCAGGGTGCCGATGCGAACAAGGTGGCGATCCTGCTGAACGGCCGGCGCTTTCGCGGCGGCGTCGACGGCATCGTCGACCTGCGCGACATACCTGTTGGCAATGTCGAGCGTATCGAGGTGATCCGTGGTCCGGCTTCCAGCCTCTATGGCAGCGATGCCATGGGAGGTGTCGTCAACATCGTCACTCGTCAAGGCTATGACGAACCAACGCTCGATCTGACCGCGGGAGGGGGAACGTTCGAGTCCGTTCTACTCGAGGCGGCGCATGGCTATCAGATCGGCGACCTGTCGTACTTCGTGTCCGCTCGGCATGCGGAATCCGAGATCGCGCAAGAGCTCGGCGCGATCAGTAGCCAGTTCGACGGTGAGTCCGCCGACGCCAAGCAGTCGCGCACCAACGTGTCGCTGCAGCTCGATCAGCGCTTGGGCGAGGCGCACCGCGTTTCCTTCATTGGCGAGGCGAGTCCGGTGCGCGAAGGTCCGGCGAGCGACCGGCTCGACCTGAATCTCGCCGGTGATTGGCAGTGGGCATTTTCGGAAGTTTCGAACGTGCGGGTCGGCGCGACGCGCTATGGATTCGATCGGCAGAACGAGCTGCCGGGATTTCAAGAAGATGTCGGATACGTGGACTGGACGTTCGACACCGTCGCGACGGGCACCTTTGCGGGTCCGTTCGATACCCAACACATCCTCAGCGCCGGCTACGTGCACCGTCGCCAAGAGCTCGACAGCGAGGGGGTCTTGCGCGAATTCGGAGACGGGTCTTCGTTCTTGCCCCCGGATATCCGGGAGGACGTGTACTGGAACAGCGCCTTCCTGCAGGACGAGATCGAGCTGACGGAGTCGATATCGGCGGTCGTCGGCACGAGCTTCGACGTCCACAGTTTGTTTGACCCTGTAGTCAATCCGCGCCTCGCGCTCGCTTGGCGCCCCGCCGCGGCAACCCGCTTGGCCGTTCTGTTTGGTCGTGGCTACAGGGCGCCCGACCTGTTGCAGCTCTTCGACTCCGACTTCAACAATGTGATCGGAGTCGATCCGAATGGAGTGCCGCAGGGATATGCGATCATCGGCAATCCCGATCTTCAGCCGGAGACCGATCGCGCGTGGAACCTGCAGGCGGACTTTGCGCCGCACGAGATGGTGTCTGGATTCCTGACCTTGTTCCGGCACGACTTCGACGATCTCATAGCGACGTCTCTGTGTGATGAGGACTGCCGCGCGGCGGCCGGCGGAGTTTTGCCGAGCCTGGTGTTCACCAACGAGAACATCGACAAAGCCATCACCCAAGGTGTGGAGCTGAGTCTGACTTTAAAGCCTCTGGCGCCGTTCGATGTGGTGGAGCACGACCTGACGATCGACCTCGGCTACGCTTTTCTCGATTCCGAGGATCGCAGCGGGCGGGAGAACGACGGCAACGAGCTGCCCTTTCGGCCGCCGCACCGATTCCTTCCCGGGGCAACCTACGACCATCTGCGATGGGGGACGACATTTCGTCTGTGGGGCGAATGGGAGGATCGGACATATGCGGACGTGACCAACACCGCGGTCGTCGCGAGTCATTGGGTTTGGAACTTCAAGCTCGACGTGCGGCCGATGACGCTCCTGGGTCACACGTACCCGGAATCTCTGCGGGCACTGGACGGGATCGCAGTGTTCGCGGAAGGGCACAACCTATTTGATGTCACCTTCGGTATTCCCGGTCCGATGGGTCGAGCTGTGTCGCGTCGGACTTTCTTGTTCGGCCTGACGTATCGAATGTAAGGAGAGAATCCATGAAACGTATCTCACGGCAGCGCCCCACCTCGAGCGCTGGTTTCATCTACTCGACGCTGGCGCTGCTTGCGGCAATGTTGGCGCCGGCGCCGGCGGTCGCAGCGCACGAACTACGCATCGTGTCGGTGGGCGGCAGCATAACCGAGACGATCTTCGCCCTTGGACTGGGCGATTCCGTAGTCGGCGCCGACACGTCGAGTGTCTATCCGGAGGCAACGTTGCGCCTGCCTAAGGTCGGCTACGCGCGGCGTCTGTCGGCGGAAGGAGTCCTGTCACTGCGGCCGACGCGAGTGATCGTGTCGAGTGATGCGGGGCCACCCGAGGCACTGCAACAGATCCGCGATGCTGGAATCGATGTCGCGGTGGTGCCGGACGAGCCGACTGTCGCGGGTGCCAAGGCCAAGATCTCAGCGCTGGGATCCTTGCTGAAACGCGAATCCGAGGGGCGGGCTCTGGTCGAGCGTCTCGAGTACGATTTGCGAGCTGCTCCGAAGTCGGTCGGGGATTCCTCGCCGCGGGTTTTGTTCGTGTATGCGCGCGGCGCCGCCAGCATGTCCGTGTCCGGAACCGACACCGCCGCGAACGCCATGATCGAGCTCGCGGGCGCGCAGAACGCCATCACCGGCTATTCAGGCTTCAAGCCGCTCACGCCCGAAGCGGCGATTGCGGCGCAACCGGACGTCTTGCTTGTTCTGTCGCGAGGACTCGAGAGCCTCGGCGGTGCCGACGACCTTTTCGCAATCCCGGGCATTTCCGAGACCCCTGCCGGTCGTTTTCGGCGAGTCGTCGCCATGGATGATCTTTACCTTCTCGGCTTCGGGCCGAGGCTCGGACAAGCGGTGGGCGAGCTCGGTCGAGAGTTGCACACCGTGTCGGCAACCACGCCTTGAGCTGTTGCAACGGGCTTCCTCGGACAGTGCGCTGCATGTCGATGAACAGAAGATCCAGGGTCTGATGCCGCGGGGTCTCGCTCTCGGTTTGAGTGGGCTCGTGGTGCTCGGGCTGGTCGTGATCGCTTCGTTGGGGCTTGGGGCGGTTGCGATCCCGGGGCGCCAGGTGGCGTCGATTCTCTGGTCGGCGATGGGAGGTGCGGCTGGCGCCGGCAATGACGTTCCTTCGAGCATGCAGGAATCGGTGTTGCTCGCCATACGATTGCCCCGCGTTCTCTTGGGCGGTCTCATAGGAGCGACCCTGGCCATTTCGGGCGCCGCGATCCAGGGAATCTTTCGCAACCCGCTCGCCGATCCCGCGCTGATCGGTGTGTCGGCGGGCGCGGCGACAGCGACCGCTCTGATGATCGTTGTGGCGCCATGGTTCGGCGTCGAGGGGGTTGTGTCGCAAACCTGGGGTCTACCGCTGGCGGGCTTTGTCGGGGGCGCCGTGACGACGCTGGTGGTGGTGCGCCTCGCGCGGCGTGAAGGCGGGACGGTCGTAACGACGATGTTGCTCGCTGGCATCGCGATCAACGCCCTTGCCGGAGCGGCGACGGGATTTCTCGTCTTCCTCGCCGACGACGCGCAGCTGCGCGACATCACTTTCTGGAGTCTAGGCAGCCTCGCGAACACGACCTGGCCGAAGGTATTGGCGGTGCTACCGTTGATTGGGCTCTGTCTGATTCAATTGCCGCGCTGTGCGGCATCCCTGAACGCGTTACTGCTCGGCGAAGACGAGGCGCGGCTGCTGGGAGTGGATGTCGAAAAGCTGAAGCGCCGCGTTGTGCTGCTTTCGGCGATGGGGGTGGGCGCCGCGGTCTCGGTGTCCGGTGTCATCGGCTTCGTCGGCCTTGTCGTCCCGCATCTGATGCGTCTCGCGGCGGGAGCCGACCATCGCATCCTCCTGCCCAACGCCGCCATCTACGGCGCGATTTCGCTGCTGGTCGCGGACCTCTTGAGCCGAATTCTGGCAGCGCCTGCGGAGCTCCCGATCGGCACCGTGACTGCGGCGGTTGGGGCACCCGTCTTTCTCTGGATGTTGCTGCGGCGCGGCGGTGGGTGGTCCTGAATGTTGGAAGCGCGCGCAGTGACGGTGAACAGCGGTGGTCGCCTGATCCTCGACGACTGTTCTCTCGAGTTGGAGGCGGGCAGCGTGCTTGCGGTTCTGGGGCAGAACGGCGCTGGCAAGTCGACCCTGGTGCAGGCCGTCGCAGGTAACCGTCGCCTGGCCAGGGGTTCAGTGCTTCTGGACGGACGCGAGATATCTGCTTGGGATCCGATCGATCTGGCGCGTAGGCGCGCGGCATTGTTGCAGGGTACTCAACTGCGGTTCGCGTTCTCGGTCATTGAGGTTGTTTTGCTAGGACGCCTTCCTCACCCGGGTGGTGGACGGTCGGCGCGCGATTGCGCGGTGGCCGAGGCGGCCTTGGCGGTCGTCGATGCCCTTCACCTGGCGTCGCGCGACATCAACAAGCTGTCCGGTGGCGAGCAGCAGCGTGTCCATCTCGCCCGATCCCTCGCGCAGGTCTGGCCGGACGATCGCCGCAGCGCGCGATATCTACTCCTCGACGAACCTACGGCGGCTTTGGATCTCGAGCATCAGCACCGCGTTCTGAGGGTAGTAAGGGAGTGCGCCCGCAACGGGGCCGCGGTGCTGGTCGTCCTTCACGACCTGAATCTGGCGGCCCGCTACGCCGATCGGCTGCTGGTCCTGCAAGAAGGGCGATGTGTCGAAGAGGGCCGTCCTGCCGAGGTGCTGCGTCCGGACGTCTTGCATCGCCGCTTCGGGATTGAAGCGCGGGTGATCGAGAACCCGGCGGCGCCCGGATGTCCGTTCGTCATCGACCTCGGCACCTCGGATACAAGCGGTGGTCAGGCCGATGTAATCGCACTACCCGACTGAACCTCCGAACAATTGGGAACGCGTGACGTCGAGGTTGAGAAGCTGATCGCCCAGCGTCTTGATCCTATCGGAGGCGACTCAAAAGCCCCCGGCCTGTAGGGCGACCCAGCCGCCGATGGCGATCGTGAGGCAACCGAGCCCAGCTTCGACGCGGATCCAGCTCTTTTCGAAGTGGCGCGCCGACAAGCGTGCGATCGGAACCGAGATGATCAGGGAAAATGCAACCATGCCAGCTACCGAACCGACTCCGAAAGCGAGCAGATAGCCGACTGCTCCGACGACCGAGTCCGTCGCCTGCGTAGTCACCAGGATCAGGGCGGCCGATCCAGCGAGTCCGTGCACGCTCCCCACCAGGAGCGCGCGTGAGAGGGGTGTGTGTTCGTGCTCGTGGCGCATCGGATGACGCGGTCGAGGGGGTACTGGTTCATGGCGATGGGCGTGCAGATGAACCGTGCCGTCGGCGTGCTCGTGCGAGTGCAAGTGGACGCGGCCCTTCCTCAGGCGCCGTAGTACGTCGATCCCGAGGGCGACGAGCATCAGTCCAACGATGACCTCGAGCCCACGAGAGACTCGATCCGACAACGTCGCTCCGAGCGCTACGATCAAGGACCCAAACAGAAAGAGCGACAGGGCATGTCCGAATCCCCACGCCGCAGAGACCTTGATGATCTCGCGGGTCGACCGTGCGCGTGTCGCTAGCGATGCAACGGCCGCGATGTGGTCGGCCTCGAGCGCGTGGCGAACGCCGAGCAGCGCGCCGAGCAGGATGATCGGTCCAATCACTTCGTCGTTCCGACTTGCGAATGCGCGCGAGGTGGCACCCTTACGAGATGTTGGTCAGCGCGTAGCGCCACGCATTCAGCGAGAGAAAGACGTCCGATCGGTGTTGTCATGATACCCCGTTTCGTCAGGTTGCGATGGTGCTCCGATTGCCGGGTCTCGCGCAAGCGCATCCACGCCGAAGCGCACGGGCCGGCTCGGCGGCGGTTCGGGCTCAGCCATCATCGAAGGTGGCCTCTGGCGCAGGGCGTGTTGCGATGACACATGCAGAAGCTACGTGAGCGGGCGGTCGAGGCTCCGGTACTGTATGGCTTCCGCGATGTGCGACGAGCGGATGATGTCGGCTTCCTCCATGTCGGCGATCGTGCGCGCTACTTTGAGGATTCGCGTGTAGGCACGAGCGCTCAGGGCGAGTTTGGTCATTGCGGCTTCGAGGAGGCGTTCGGCTCCCGCGTCCGTCGCGCAATGGCGATGGATCTCTCGGCTCGTCATCTGTGCGTTGCAGAAGATGCTTTTGCTATTGAATCGGTCGACCTGGCGCGCACGCGCGCGCTCGACGCGAGCGCGAACGACGTGCGACGAATCACCCGAACCCGCAGCGCGGAGCTCGCCGTATTTCACCGCCGGCACCTCGACCTGGATGTCGATGCGGTCGAGCAGCGGGCCGGAGACTCTGGTGCGATAGCGCTGGATCTGCGGCATCGGACAGATGCATTCACGAGTCGGATCGCCGAGAAATCCGCATGGGCATGGGTTCATCGCCGCAACAAGCATGATGTCGGCAGGGTAGGTGACAGTACCGGCGACGCGCGAGATCGTGATGCGGGCTTCTTCGAGCGGTTGGCGGAGGACTTCGAGGACATTGCGTCGGAACTCGGGGAGCTCGTCGAGGAAAAGGACGCCATGGTGGGCGAGGGAAGCTTCTCCCGGCTTTGGATTGGTGCCGCCGCCGATCAGCCCCGCGTCGCTGATGGTGTGGTGTGGCGCGCGAAAGGGGCGGGTGGTGATCAGCGAGCGGCCGTTCATGAGCCCGAGCACGCTGTGGACGCGGGTGGTGTCGATCGCCTCTTCCACTGTGAGGGGCGGCAGTATCGTCGACAATCGTTTTGCGAGCATCGTCTTGCCGCTACCCGGAGGGCCGACCATTAGGATGTTGTGTCCGCCTGCCGCGGTTACCTCGAGGGCGCGCTTGACGTGCTCTTGGCCGCGTACGTCGGCGAGGTCTACGGAGTCGTCCTTCGCAGTGGTGAACAGGTTTCCTATGTCGACCCTCGAGGGCGGGATGACCTTGTCTCCGCGCAACCAGTCGAACGCGTCGGCTAGGCTGTCGATCGGGATGGCATCCACGCCCTCGATCACGGCGGCCTCCGCCGTGTTTGCCGCTGGAAGTAGGAGCCCGCGGAGTCCGCATTTGCGGGCCGTGGCTGCGATAGGGAGAGCGCCGCGCACTGCCTTGACCCGCCCGTCGAGCGACAGCTCCCCGAGCACTGCGAAGTCCGCAAGGCGCGACTCAGGCAGCGCTCCCGAGGCGGCGAGAATCCCGAGCGCAATCGGCAGATCGTAGGCGGAGCCTTCCTTCTTAACGTCAGCCGGAGCGAGGTTCACGGTGATACGACGGGGGGGGAATTTGTAGCCGGAGTTGCGCAGCGCAGCGCGCACACGGTCCTTGCTCTCGCGCACTGCCGCTTCCGGTAGCCCGACAACTGCCATGTTGGGCATCCCCATCGCCAAGTCGACTTCGACCTCGACCAGTAGTGCGTCGATGCCGTGCAAGGCCCCCGAGATCACCGCCGCCATGGCTTCTCATTGGTTTGATTTGAAAGTATCATAATAAACTAGCAATAGTGTCTGCATTATGAGTGAAGATCAAGGGGATTGGCGCTGGTGGATCGCGCTTCGATCCGTGAAGGGCATCGGCAATATCGTCGGACTTGGCCTGATCCAGACGTTCGGAAGCCCCCGGGCGGTGTTCGAAGCTGGATCCCAGAGGTTGGAATGCGCGGGCCTCCGCCCATCTGTGGCTCGTGCCGTCTCCCGTTTCGACGGCTGGCCAGGTGTCGAGGATCAACTGAGGCGACTCGATCGTGCCGAGGGCCGCCTAGCCACCTGGCAGGACGAAGCCTACCCCGACATCCTCCGACAAATTCACGATCCGCCGTTGTTCCTGTACGTCCGCGGTCACATCGAGGATGCGGTCAGCACATCGCGCCGTGCAATTGCCGTGGTGGGTTCGCGGGATCCATCGTCGTACGGACGGCGCATGGCGCGGGACCTGTCCGCTGGGTTAGTGGAGCGTGGGGTGACAATCGTAAGTGGTATGGCACGGGGCGTCGACGCGGAGGCCCATTGGGCAGCATTGCGAGCCGGTGGGAAAACAATCGCTGTTCTAGGATGCGGGATTGACGTGATTTACCCCAGTGAGCATCATCACCTGATGTTTCGAGCCGCCAAGAGCGGGGCAATCGTGTCGGAGCTGCCAATGGGAACCCAGCCCGATGCCGAGAATTTCCCCAGTCGCAACCGAATCATCAGTGGGCTGAGCCTGGGTACCATCGTGGTGGAGGCGGCCGAACGAAGTGGCTCGTTGATTACGGCGCGGATGGCAATGGAACAGGGGCGGGAGGTGTTTGCCGTCCCGGGTCAGGTGGGATTGCGCAGCCGTGGCCCCCATAAGCTCCTCCGGGAAGGGGCGGTCCTGGCGGAAACCGCGAACGATGTTTTAATAGAGATTGCCCCCAGTCTGATGCGGAAGGCCGACCTGCCGGTGGAGGTTAGCAATGATGAGAGTGCCGTTCTTGGATGTCTTGGAGAAATCGGCCTGGGGCTCGACGATGTCATCGAACGGAGTGGGCTTGGACTCGGGAAGGTGACGGAGGTTCTCTTGGGCCTCGAGCTCAAGGGGCTGGCTCGACAGTTGCCGGGGAAGTGCTATGCGCTCGGAGACCGAGCGCTCCGGGGCGAACGGGCTCGACTGCGACGCGAATCGGAATAGGCGGATCCTGAAATGGCGAAGAACCTGGTAATCGTCGAATCGCCAGCGAAGGCGAAGACGCTGAGCAAGTACCTCGGCCGCAATTACACGGTAAAGGCGTCCGTGGGGCACGTGATCGACCTTCCGAAGAGCAAGCTCGGCGTCGACATCGAAAACGATTTCGCCCCCGAGTACACCGTCATCCGCGGTAAGTCGAAGGTGATTGCAGAGCTCAAGAAGGCGGCGAAGGGTAAGGAAAACATCTACTTGGCGCCAGATCCGGATCGCGAGGGAGAGGCCATCGCCTGGCACATCGCCCATAAGCTGAACGGCGACAAGGGCACCAAGATCAAGAGGGTGCTGTTCAACGAAATCACCAAAAAGGCGGTGCAGGAGGCGATTCAGCACCCCACCGAGATCGATCAGAACCGCTTCGAAGCGCAGCAGACTCGCCGAATCCTCGACCGATTGGTGGGGTATCAGATCAGTCCCCTGCTTTGGGACAAGGTTCGGCGCGGTCTCTCCGCCGGGCGAGTTCAGTCGGTTGCCGTCAAGATCGTCTGCGATCGCGAGCGTGAGATCCGGGCCTTTCAGAAGAAGGAGTACTGGTCGATCACCGCTCAGCTTGAGGGGGGTAGTCCACCGCCGTTTGCGGCGAGGCTCCTCAAGATCGGCGACCACAAGCTGGATCCGGAGAAGTTGCGCATCGAAGACCAGGCCTCGGCGCAGGGAATTGTCGAGAAGCTACGCGAACGTCAGTTCAAGGTAACCAAGGTCGACCGCAAGGAGCGCCGTCGTTTCCCGACCCCGCCGTTCATCACCTCGCGCCTTCAGCAGGAGGCGTCGCGCAAGCTGGGATACACGCCGTCGCGTACGATGCGGATCGCCCAGCGGCTTTATGAGGGGATCGAACTTGGTGCTGAAGGGCCGGTGGGTCTGATCACTTACATGCGGACGGACTCGGTCCGTATCTCGCCGGAAGCCATTGAGGGGGTACGCGCTTTCATCGATGAGCGCTTCGGCAAGGACTACGTTCCCCCTGAGCCGGTCGCCTATAAGACGAAGAAGGGCGCGCAGGATGCGCACGAGGCAATTCGCCCGACGTCCCTCGAGCGCCCGCCGGACAGCGTGCAAGGTTTTTTGAGCAAGGAAGAGATCGCAGTGTACTCACTGATCTGGAACCGGTTCGTCGCCAGTCAGATGACTCCGGCCGTTTTCGACCAGACATCGGTGGATATCGAGGCCGGCGACATGATGTTCCGTGCCACGGGCCAGATCATGAAGTTCGATGGCTTCATCCGCGTGTACACGGAGGGTGTCGACGACGAGAAAGCGGCCGACGACGACAAGGATCGCAAGCTGCCGCCGCTGAGCGAGAACGAAGTTCTGAAGCTCCTCGAGCTACAACCGGAGCAGCACTTCACCCAGCCGCCCCCTCGCTATAGTCAGGCTACGCTGATCAAGGAACTGGAAGAGTTGGGTATTGGCCGCCCGTCGACCTACGCGTCGATTATGTCGACGATCATTTCCAAGGAGTATGTGTCCGAGGAGAACAAGCGCCTACACGCTACCGAGCTAGGGTTCTTGGTCTCCGATCTTCTCACCGAGGCGTTCCCTGATCTGATGAATGTCGAGTTCACGGCCAGTATGGAGAACACGCTCGACGCCATCGAGGAGGGCAAACAGCCCTGGCTGGATGCGTTGCGCAGCTTCTACGGCCCCTTTTCTCAGGATCTCGCCAAGGCTGGTCAACACATGCGCGATGTCAAGCGCGAGGGGCAGCCAACCGACATCGAGTGCCCGAAGTGCAAGTCGCCGATGGTCGTGAAGTGGGGTAGAGCGGGCGAGTTCCTCGGCTGCTCCGCGTATCCCGAGTGCAAGACGACCACCAACTTCAAGCGCGACGAGGATGGCAGCATCGTTCCGGTAGCCGAGGAGGCGATCGACGAGGTCTGCGAGAAGTGCGGTAGCGCCATGAAGATGCGCTTTGGGCGGTACGGAAAGTTCCTCGGTTGCACTGCATATCCCGAGTGCAAGAACGTCCGTTCGCTCAATCGTCCCGTGCCCACCGGGGTTGCCTGCCCGGACTGCAAGGAAGGCGAGATCTTCGAGAAGAAGTCGCGCGGCGGGAAGATTTTCTATTCCTGCGGGCGCTACCCAGATTGTAGATTTGCTACCTGGGAGAGACCCGTGCCGGACCCTTGTCCGCTCTGCGCGGCGCCCTTCGTCGTGGAGAAAACAACCAAGCGGCTCGGCACGGTGCGGCGCTGTCTCAGTGAAGGCTGCGAATACAAGGAAACGGTCGAAGAAGCAGAAGCCGTTTGAGGCAACCGTCGTCTAGGCACCGAGCCTCTCTCAACGGGCAGTAAAACAGGCGCCTTGTTCTCGACGCCGATCGACTCCATTCGTGGTTTGGCCTGATCGACGCGGCTTGGCGTCGCAGAATGGGATTTGATGATGACGAGATCGCGTGGCCGCCTGACGGTAGTTGGCGGGGGGTTGGCAGGTTGCGAGGCGGCTTGGCATGCCGCCAACGCTGGCTGCGAGGTGCAACTCTTTGAGATGCGGCCGGTACGGCCGACCGAAGCTCATCAGACGGAGCATCTGGCCGAATTGGTGTGTTCGAACTCATTTCGCAACGCATCGCTCGATACCGCGGTTGGCTTGCTGAAGGAGGAGATGCGACAGATCGGTTCGCTGATCATGCGAATTGCCGGCGCGCACTCCGTACCGGCTGGTGCTGCGTTGGCGGTCGACCGCGAGGGATTCGCGGCCGCGGTGACCGAAGCGATTCACCGTCATCCTGCGATTGAGGTTGTCCGCGAAGAGGTCGGCGCGATCCCTGATGGAGTTGCCGTCATTGCCACCGGGCCGCTGACATCGCGCGCATTGTCGGACGACCTGCAGCGCCGATTTGGTCGGGAGCATCTCTACTTTTACGACGCCATTGCGCCGATCATTACCGCCGAATCCGTCGACCAGTCGATCGCTTTCCGCGCGTCGCGCTATGACAAGGGTGGCGACGACTACTTCAATTTCCCATTTGATGAGAGCGAATACTATGCATTCGTTGACGCGATTCTCGCGGCCGAGAAGGTGCCGACGCGCGACTTCGAACGTTGTGTGTATTTCGAGGGCTGCATGCCTATCGAAGAGATGGCGCGGCGTGGGCGCGACACGTTGGCATTTGGCCCGATGCGGCCGGTAGGACTGATCGATCCGCGGACCGGGCGACGTCCGTATGCAGTCGCACAGGCGCGCCAGGACGACCTGGCGGGGACGCTCTACAACTTGGTGGGCTTTCAGACCAAGATGACCTACAACGAACAGCGGCGCGTCTTCCGGATGGTACCGGGGCTCGCTCAGGCTTCATTCGTGCGCCTGGGGAGCCTGCACCGCAACACCTTCATTAATTCGCCGTCGGTCCTGCGACCGACTCTTCAGTTGCGCGGTAGCGAAGGAATCTTTCTAGCGGGGCAGTTGGTCGGTGTTGAAGGCTACGTTGAGTCGGCCGCCACCGGCATCCTCGCTGGGATCAACGCGGCGCGGCTCCTCGCGGGGACCGACCTGCTTGTACCACCTGCTACCACGGCCCTCGGATCGTTGCTCGGATATATCAGCGATCAAACGCGCCGTGAGTTCCAGCCGATGAACGCCAACTACGGTCTCTTTCCGCCGCTACAAGAGCAGAAGCGATGGCGCGGTCGTGAGCGGCGCCAGCGGATGGGCGAGCGTGCACAGCGCGATGCCGCTGTCTGGATGGAAGAGAATGGCCTGATGGAAACACTCGGGAAAGTAGCCGACATTTAGTCTCGCGATTGGCGATTCACAGGTTCGCGCAGCCCCGAGCAGCGTGGGGAGCTGCATCCTCCGTTGCACGGGCGCCGAAGTGAATTGACAGCATCGGCGACCTCCGTTAGCTGTCGCCTTCGATGCAGAAATCCGATCTCATCTGGCTCGACGGCGAGTTCGTGCCGTGGGACGAAGCGCACGTTCACGTTTTGACGCACACGTTGCACTACGGACTGGGAGTCTTCGAGGGTATTCGGTGCTACGACGGTTCGCGCGGTCCGGCCATCTTTCGCTTACGTGATCACACGGAGCGGTTGCTGGGCTCCGCACATATCCTCGGTATAGATGTTCCGTTCGATGCGGATGCGCTCGACGCGGCATGCTTGGAGACCGTGCGCGCCAATGGTTTGCGCGCGTGTTATGTCCGCCCGATCGCGTTTATCGGCGACGGCGAGATGGGGCTTGCGGCGAGGACCAACAAAGTTCGAGTGGCCATAGCTGCGTGGCCTTGGGGAGCCTACCTGGGGGACGCGGGGCTCGAGGACGGAATCCGGGTGCGGACCTCGTCTTACCAGCGGTTCCACGTCAATTCGCTGATGAGCAAGGCGAAGGCAGTAGGTCACTACGTGAATTCGATCTTGGCGAGTAGTGAAGCCCGGCGCACCGGGTACGACGAGGCCCTGCTGCTCGACGGCCAGGGTTTCGTCGCCGAGGGCAGCGGCGAAAACCTCTTCATCGTGCGAAACGGAGTTGTGAAGACCCCGCCCTTGACCTCGGCGTTGGCGGGCATCACACGCGACACGGTGATTCAGCTGCTTACGGAGCGAGGGGTTCAGGTCGTCGAGCAGTTCTTCACGCGCGACGAAGTGTACTTGGCCGACGAGGCTTTCTTCACGGGCACCGCGGCGGAGATTACCCCGGTGCGAGAGCTCGACGATCGGCGCGTCGGCAACGGCCGGCCGGGACCGTTGACGCGCACGGTCCAGGAAGCTTACGAGCAAGCAACGCGCGGCGAGGATCCGAATCACTCGGACTGGATCGCCGTAGTCGAGTAAATTGCGGTCGCGGCCGCCCGGGTTGACGCAAAAGGCTGTGCCTGCGCATCTTCCATGGAAGTCGGGCGGATTTGGTGGGGGCGTTTTTCCTTGACACGGTTGCGGGCGGTTCACTATAAGCTACGGCACTCCGGGCTTGGAGTCGGTCCAGCTCGTGTGGACTCCAACCTACAGCGGATGGCGGGAGCCGAGGCGATTCTAGATTCTCGCGATGGCACGATGAGGAGAGGAGCAGCAGGGCGAGCGCGCCTGATGTCAAGGACCGTGCAGCTGTTCTGCGTGATCCTGGTGGTAATCGCTGGTTCGTCGGCGTTTGCCAAGACGACCTCCGAGCAACCGGCCTCGATCATCATATTCCCGAAGATCATTGCCGATGGGACGCGCGATACGTTCATCCAGATCAGCAACACCGCTAATTCCGTCGTCCATGCGCATTGTCTGTACGTCAACTCCTACCCTGTCTGTCAGGGTATTGGTGACTGCCAGGCTGGCACCTGCACGGGAGCCTGTTTGCCACAGTGGCAGGAAATCGATTTCAACATCTGGCTGACCAAGCAGCAGCCAACCCATTGGGGCGTAAGCTTGGGGCGTTTGGATCAGAACACCGGGCCCCCGTGTACTCGCAACGTGCGCACGGGGGAGAGGCAGTACGACTGCTACAGTGCGGGCTTGGCGCAGGGGCTGATTCCGCCGGTCCCGACCCCATTCGAGGGCGAATTGCGTTGCATCGAGGTCGACCAGTCGGGGGCACCGATCAGTGGTAACCACCTCAAAGGTGAGGCGACGCTTATCTCGCGGGATGGTGATGCGAGCAAGTACAACGCCGTAGGCATCGTTGGCGAGCCCTTCACCAACAACGGCGACAATACGCTCTGTCTGGGTGGCGAGCCAAGTCCTGAGTGTCCGACGGGTGGCGAGTACGAGGGGTGTCCGGAGCGCCTTTGGATTCCACACTTTGCAGCTGGTGCGGACAACCCGATCTTTGGCCCCACGTCTACAGTCGACACCGAGCTCACCGTCGTACCGTGTCGGGCAAACTTCGAGTTGGCTTCGCTCGATCTCACCCGCGTTACCTTGCAGTTCCGCGCGTTCAACGAATTCGAGCAGCTCTTCTCCGCCTCGACGGCGGTCGAGTGTTGGCGCAGCTTCTTTCTCGACGACATCAACCAGATTTTCACGGCACGTGTGATGCAGACCCGGCTGGTGCAGACGCTGGTGCGTCCAGTGGTGCCTTCGGGTGGCGGCGGTTCTTCAGTCGCGGCGATCCTTGAGGAGATACACGAGATGCCCGGCGGCGCTACCGCACGAGCCGCGTACAATGTTCACGAGGTTGGTGATTTTGAGCGCGGCGAAGTCATCTTGCTTCCGGCCGGTCCATGAGTAGATCGAGGCATATGGTACGTGGAGTCGGCCAAGCGATGGCGTTTCTACTCGCTGCCCTACTCGCCGCATTGGCAACCGCGTCGGCAGAGACGACGTCGGACCACCCGGCGGCGATGCTGGTGTTCCCCAAGATCCTAGTCGTTACCGAGGGTGCTGAGGGGCGCGTCGACACTTTCGTCACGATCAGCAACGTCTCATCCCAACCGCTGAACGTATTGTGCTTTTATGTCAATGCGACGCCGCGTTGTGACAACGGGACGGGCGCGTGCTTTCCTGAGCGAACCTGCACGGGGAACTGTCCGCCGCAGTGGCAACAAACCGATTTCCGCTTTCGGCTTACCCGCGAGCAGCCGACCGGGTGGCTCGTGTCGCAAGGTGCCGGGGTGGGCTGCAATCGCCTCGGGCGCTGCAGCGGTGACGGTACGACCGTGTGCGAAGACAATCAGGACTGCGGGGCCGGTGATCGCTGTACGTTCGATCCTTGTTTTCCGCTCAATGGCGAAGTTCCCGGAGGTAATCCCGGCCAGACCAATCAAGGCAGCTTGGTTCCTCCCTCGCCGGAGGATCCCTTCATTGGCGAGTTGAAGTGCATCGCCGTCGATGAGACGGGTGCGCCAACGGATCGCAACGATCTGATCGGGCACGCGACGATTGGCTACATTGGTCGCGGTGGCGATTTCATCGATGTCGCGGGCTACAATCCGATTGGCTTTCCGGCGATTCAAGGAGCCAACAATCGCAACTTGACGCTAGTGATGGGCGGCCCCACGGGGGCCAACCCGGGATCGAATCCCGCCGACGCTGCGTGTCGGGCTACCAACCCCACGTCGTGTGCCGAGTACGAGGGCTGTCCGAACATTCTTATCCTCGACCACTACTTCGACGGGGCCGTCGATCCGCAGGCGCTCAACCGCTGTCTCCCCGAGGGGGTCTGCGCAATCAGCGGCGGCGCCTGTGGCAACGACAGCGACTGCATCGACAATACCTGCGACGGCGGCTCGGGGGCATGTACGGTCACCGGAACGCCGTGCGGCGATGATGGCGACTGCGTCAACGAATGTGACGCGACGACGCAAGATTGCACCTTGTCGGGAGAGGACTGCGGACCCTTCGGTTCAAACGGCTTCTGTAGCCCGACGACCCTCGACGTTCGGGTGGTCACGGAGATCACCATGGTACCCTGCACCCAGGACTTCGAGGAGGGAATCGACTTCGACAACATCGACAACTCGAAGACCGTCGTGCAGTTCCTGGTGTTCAATGAGTTCGAGCAGCGGTTGTCGACCAGCAGCGAGGTCACCTGCTTCAAGGAGACGCCGTTGTGGGGGCTCGATGCCAGTAGCAGCGACCCTGAGCGGTCGATCTTCAGCGTTGGCGTCGGCGGTACCCTGACGGGCCAGACCCGAATGCGTGGCGTGGTCGGTGAGGGACCAAATGGCAAGGCGCGTGGCAATGCGCTAGTAGCGATCGCCGAGGAGTTCAGGTGTGCGGGGCCGATCTGGGAGTTCCCGCGCTGCAGCTTTATAAGCACCGAGAATCTTGTAAGTTCTGCGGCGAGAAACGTGCATTTTCAGGGTCGCCGGCCGCAGAGCGACTTCATCTATTTACCGCTTCAGTAAACTTTGGAGAGCCGTCCTCACAAACAGGCCCGTTTTGACTTGACATCTTTCGGGTGCGTCGATATAAGGCCGGCACTTGTGTAGGGAGAACTCCGCCACGGCTTCAACGGCGCGTTGGTGTTGGCGGTAGGTATTGAAAGGAGGAGGCAAATGCGTAGGCATCGAGGGCGAGTGGGGCTCATAGCGGTTGCGCTCGTGGGCGTACTGGTCAGCGGCGCTTCGGCCGACATTGTGACGGACAGGACCGCTTCAATATTGGTCTTCCCGAAGGTCATCGCCAACGGAACGAGAGACACGCTGATTCAGATCACAAACACCGGAAACACCGTGGTGTACGCGCACTGCTTTTACGTGAATGCGGCACTCGCGAGCCGGGACCTCCCGCCTGGGCCGGATAATCCGCCGCTTTGGCAGGAGATTGATTTCGACATCGCGTTGACACGGCAACAGCCGACATACTGGCGGGTGTCTACCGGACGAACGGACGTGGGCGCGCCGGACGATCCGTGTGATTTTGTCGAAGGTAATTACGACTGCCCCAACTCGGGTATCGACCCGGGCGCTGTGCCGGCCGTCGTTGACGACTTCGTCGGCGAGCTGAAGTGCATCGAGACCGATCAGACCGGCGCTCCGCACAGCGGAAATCATCTAAAGGGCGAAGCGACGATCGTCACGTACGACGTCTGTAACCCAATGACCGACACGTGCACGATCGGCGGCGAGGCGTGTTCCGTAGAGACCTGCTCCGAAGACTTCGATGTCGCTAAATACAACGCGGTCGGAATCGGCGGAAACGAGTTCAATAACGGCGACGCTACGCTGTGCCTCGGCGGTCCCAGCGAAGATTGTCCGGATCCTGAGTACAACGGATGCCCTGAGTTCTGGTTCCTGAACCACTTCGTGTCAGGAACCGAGGACCCCGTCCTCGGAGAGGGCGCCTCGATCGATACGAGTGTGACATTCATTCCTTGTACTCAGAATTTTGAGTCGCAGATTCCGGAGACGATTACTCTGCAGCTTCTGACCTGGGATGAGTTTGAGTCGCCTCTTTCATCTTCCACGCAGGTCACTTGTTGGGCAGACTTGCTGCTCGAGGAGATCAATCCGGCGCTGGCGTCGATTCAATCGACGTACGCGATGACTCGGATTCGAACCTCAACCGGAACCAGGTCGGGCGTAATGATGGTCGCGACCGAAGCGCATGATGCGGAACGGACCGGGACTGCGTCCTTCAACGTCCATCACGAGGGTACGCGCACCGGGAGCGACGTGATCACAATTCCCGGCGAGCAGCTTGAGTTTCCATTCTGAGCGTCAGCGGCTGACCATTGCTTGAGCGGAGAGGGATCTGGATATGAGAACGATGACCTTGGTGATTTTGGGTGCCGCCACTGCTCTGTTGGTGGGAAGCGCTGAGGCGCAGCACCCACGTGTGGTGTCGGATCGCGGGACGGCGCTCCTGATCTGGCCTGATGTTAAGTACTCCCCGGGTAACGGCGATGCGCTCGATACGGTTCTGCAGATGAGCAATACCTCTGACGAATCGATACTTGTGCACTGCTTCTACGAGAACGCGAACTCGCACTGCACTAACAACGGGCAAGTATGCGAGGAGGCGACCGATTGCTGTGGGACAGGAACCGGATGTGGCATCTGCCAGCCGGGTTGGTTGGAGACAGACTTTCGGGTTCGCCTGACGCCGCGTCAGCCGATTGGCTGGTTGGCAAGTGAGGGCTTGCTTGAGTTCCCGCTGCCGGGCGGCCCAAATGGCTCGGCGCCTGACGGGAGCAGCAACGTCGGGAGTCGAATTCCGCCGGTGGCTGAAGTCCCGTACACCGGGGCGCTGAAGTGCATCGCTATCAACGATGACGGCACGCCGTCGGATCGAAACGATCTGAAGGGTGAGGCAACTCACGTGTACGGAGACGCGGACGTCGCCAAGCACAACGCCGTCGGCATTGAGGCCATCACTGGCGCGGTGAACGACGACAACGAGCTGATTCTTGGGGGTGACGAGGCTGAGTACGCGGGGTGTTCGAACATTCTGATCGTCAACCACATGTTCGATCTCGGTATCCATCCTCTAGTTGACGGCGTGGATGCCGAGAGTTTGACCAACATCGTGTTGGTGCCTTGCACCCAAGATTTGCTGCGGCAGATTCCGGGCGATGCGGTTGTGCAGTTCTTGGTGTACAACGAGTTTGAGCAACGCTTTTCGACGAGTCGAACGGCGGACTGTAAGGCAGATTGGCGTTTGTCTGAGATCGATACGATCGATCCGAGGCGGTCGATCTTCAGCGCCGGTGTTGCTGGAACGCTGGTTGGTCAGTCGCGCCTCAACCCGATCGGTAGTGGTCTGATCGGCATCGTGAATGAGACGGTGGATGGGGGGACTTTCTTGTCGCGCTCATCGTTCAACCTCCACGAGCCCTGGATTTTGCCGATTCGTCCACAGTCGGACGTGATCACGCTACCGTAAGCGATATCGTCGCTTCGCTTAACCGGGGGAAAGGCTGTTGCCTTTCCCCCGGTTTCATTTCTGAAGGGGCGTCTCGATGAGGCCACTGCTGCGAGCCTGGGGAGCGGGAACGCACGGGCGGGGGTGGAGTCGGGTGGGGCCCCGACGCTTTCCAGCAAGACACCCGGTAAGGCTCTAGTTGCTCCACCGGAGGAAAGGTTGTTGCCTTTCCTCCGTTTTCGTCGCAGGGGCGTCTCGATGAGGCCACAGCGGCGAGGCTTGGAAGCGGGAACGCATGGCCGGGGGCGGAGTCGGGTGCGTCGCCGACGCTTTCCAGTAAGACACCCAGTTAGGCGCTAGCGTGTTGAAGACACCAAGTAGAACGCCGCCGCAAGGGAGGGGCCGGATGACGCGGCCGGTCCAGTGGTGCGGTGGCATGGGGGTGTCCGACCGGTGGGTCCGCGGTAGCCTGATTGGCGGCGTTGCGGCGCAGAGTTCGCCAATGCCTGTGACTGGCGGGAAGGCGGGCCTGTCTGGAGGTAGCATCACGTTCGGCAGCTCCGCGGGCTTGGCGGATTCGCGCGGGATCCAGGTGGCGCTTCAATGCCGCACGGCCGTGGCTTGAGTGAGTACCGATCGCAGGGTGGTCAACGCTAGTGGGGACTGGTTGTGCCCAAGGCTGGTGAGCGCAGGTTGTGCACTCAGGAGGGGAGACGCCTAGCGGAGGATATGCGAGGAGGGGGACTTGAACCCCCACGGGATTGCTCCCACTAGGCCCTCAACCTAGCGCGTCTGCCATTCCGCCACCCTCGCGTGACGATGATGTCTAACTGTCGTTGGCTATTGCCGCGTGACGTTACTCGGGCTGCGGCGGCGCCGAGTCGACGTTCGGCGCGATTGGTGCGTCGGAAACCGGGGCCTCTTCAGCAGGCCCCGTTGGTTCTGAGGCGGTTGGCGCGTCATCGAAGATGGTAGCGGTGCCGTGTCGCGCGGAGAAATAGGTAAGGCCCAGTGAAGTACACATGAAAAGCACAGCGATGCCCGTGGTCAGCCGGGTCAGAAAGTTGCCCGCACCGGAGCTGCCGAATACCGTTGAACTGGATCCGCCGAATACGGCGCCAATTTCAGCACCTTTGCCTGTTTGCAACAGGACGATGACAATCAGAAAAAGGCAGGCGAGGACATGGATGATTGTGATGATGGCTTCGAACATGCGGGAACTCCGGTAAAGCGTCTATATTCCGCTTCTTCGTGCGGGAATCAACTCTGGAAGGCGACGATCCGGGCAAAATCGTCCGCTTTGAGGCTTGCTCCCCCGACTAGGGCTCCGTCGATATCGGGCTGACTCATCAAGTCGTCGACGTTATCTGGCTTGACGCTACCACCGTAGAGGATACGGCACATCGCGGCGCTGCTCTCGTCAGAAAGCGCAGTCACCAGTCGCCTTATGGCTTCGTGAACGTGCTGGGCTTGCTCCGGGGTTGCTACACGGCCTGTTCCGATCGCCCAGACGGGCTCGTAGGCGAGTACCAATGAGGGGAATGCCGACCGCGTCAGGTTGACCAGGGCTCCCCTCACCTGGCGTTCAATGACGCCCAAGGTCTGGCCGTTCTCTCGCTCCGCTAGAGTTTCTCCGACGCAGACGATCGGAATGAGGTTGGCGCGAAGGGCCGCACCAACCTTCATCGCCACCGAGGCGTCAGTTTCGCTGAAGTACTGCCGGCGCTCGGAATGACCGATTATGACGTGGCTGCATCCGGTCTCTACGAGCATGCGGGCCGAGACTTCGCCGGTGAACGCACCCGAGTCTTCCCAGTGGAGATTCTGGCCCGCCAGCAGGTATCCAGCGGGAAGGATCTCCGCGGCGACGCATGTCAGCACCGGAAAAGGTGGAGCGACGAGTACTTCTCGACCGGAGGGCTTGCCGATTTGCCGGAATAGATCGCGTGCCAGATTAACCGCCTCCGACAAAGTGCCGTTCATCTTCCAGTTCCCGGCGAGCAGGGGCGTTCGCTTCATCCAAATCTCCTTCGAAGTCTCCGCGACAGGGCGGTGGCAGGCGCCTATTCGAGCGCTGCGAGACCCGGAAGTGTCTTACCTTCGAGAAACTCGAGAGAGGCGCCCCCACCAGTCGAGATGTGAGTGATTTCGGCAGCGCGCCCGGAGCGTACCACTGCGGCAACCGAATCTCCGCCCCCGACGATCGAGATCGCATCACTGTCAGCCAACGCGTTTGCCACGGCCATCGTTCCGGCGTTGAACGGGGGTACCTCAAACATGCCAAGCGGGCCGTTCCAGATGACCGTTCCCGCTTCAGCGATAGCCTTGCTGAATCGGTCGATGGTCTGCGGTCCGATGTCCAGACCCATCTTGCCGTTTGGGATCTTGTTGACTGTGAGAGCTCCGCGGTTGTCCTGCGGCGAGGCCGCGACAACATGATCGTTTGGCAGGAGTAGATTGATGCCTCGTCGCTCGGCCTCGGCGCGGAGGCTCGCGGCGAGATCCAGTTGCTCTTCTTCGACGATCGAGTTGCCGGTGTTTTCCCCGGCGACGCGTAGGAAGGTGTAAGCCATGGCGCCGCCGATCAACAACGTATCGACGCGTTCGAGCAGGCTGCGAATCACGGAAATCTTGTCCGACACTTTGGCGCCCCCGAGGATGGCTACGAGAGGACGCTTGGGGTGCGTCATGACCCGTCCGAGGTACTCGCACTCGCGCTCGAGCAGGAAGCCGGCGCCACGTTCCGAGACCAAGGCCGCAATTCCCACAGTCGACGCATGCGCACGATGTGCTGTCCCGAAGGCGTCGTTGATGTAGACATCGGCGAGCTCCGCCAATTGCCTTGCGAACGCGGGGTCGTTTTTTTCCTCCTCGGCATGAAAGCGCAGGTTCTCGAGCAGGAGTGCACTTCCCGGCCCGAGGTCGTCGACCATCGCCGCGACCTCGGGTCCCACGCAATCAGGGGCTAGCGCTACAGTGCTAGCGAGCAAACTGCTCAGCACTTCGGCGACCGGGGCGAGGCTCAGCTCGGGAACTGCCTTGCCCTTGGGACGGCCGAGGTGCGACGCCAAGACTACACGAGCGCCGGAGGCGCAGGCATGGCGAATCGTCGGCAGGGCTGCTTCGATCCGTGTTCGATCGGTGACTACGCCCCGCTCCAGCGGGACGTTGAAGTCGACACGGATGAAGACTCGTTTACCGGCGAGATCGAGCTGATCGATGAGTTTCATCAACCCCGCCGTCCGATCAACGGGCGATCAATGCTGCGACATCCACCATCCGATTGGAGAAGCCCCATTCGTTGTCGTACCAGGAGAGAACCTTGACGAAATTGCCGTCCATAACCTTGGTGAGGTTGAGGTCCACGGTTGACGAGAAGGGGCTGTCGTTGAAGTCGATCGAGACTAGAGGTTCGTCCGTGTAGCTCAAAATGCCGTCGAGTGGTCCGTCGGCGGCAGCTCGCAATGCCTCGTTGATCTGCGATTCGGTGACCGTCTTGGTCAGCTGGGCGACTAGGTCAACGATCGAGACATTTGAGGTCGGAACCCGTATCGCCATGCCGTCCAGCTTCCCGTTGAGGTCGGGCAACACCTCGCCGACGGCTCGCGCCGCGCCCGTGGTTGTCGGAATCATCGAAACGGCGGCGGCCCGCGCTCGTCGCAGGTCAGAGTGCGGCAGGTCGAGAATCTGCTGGTCGTTTGTGTAGGCGTGCACGGTGGTCATCAAGCCCCGCTCGATGCCGAAGCTCTCGTGCAAAACCTTCGCGACAGGTGCGAGGCAATTGGTGGTGCAAGATGCGTTTGAGAGGATGTGGTGTGACTTTGCGTCGTAAGCCTCATGGTTGACGCCGTAACATATCGTCATGTCCACGTTCTTGCCCGGCGCCGAAATCAACACCTTGCGCGCACCCGCGTCGAGGTGGGACTTGGCTTTTTCCCTCTCAGTGAAGAGGCCGGTACATTCCAGGACGACATCGACCCCCGCCTCTGACCAGGGCAGCTTGCCCGGATCCCGTTCCGAGAAAACCTTGATCCGGTCGCCGTTGACGATGAGCGTGTCGCCGTCGGTGTCGACGTCGCCGTCCAGCGGGCCGTGGACGGAGTCGTACTTCAGGAGGTAGGCAAGGGTCTTGGCGTCGGTGAGGTCATTGACTCCAACGAAGTCGAAATCCGCGCCATTGGCGAGGGCTGCTCGCAAGACGTTGCGACCGATACGGCCGAAACCGTTGATTCCTACCTTGACCGTCATGCGCGTGTACCTCTCGTGATGGGAGCGGTTCGGCACCGGGATCCGGTTCCGACTCGGAATGGTTGTCGAGGGAGTTCTTGACTTGGCAGACGAAGCCCTGCCGGAGAAGAGGGAAAGGGGTTAGGTTCCATTTTCGCCGCGGGGAGTCAACCGACCGGCAACTGGTCCGGCCTGCATCCCCGGCAACCAACTGAATACCTCGTCCCTCTGTCCCGTCAGTGGCTTGAGTGGGTGAGGTCGGCTCGGCGTGCAGCGTCACCCCCCGGCGCGATGGCGTGCACCGCGGCCCGCCTTGGAGCGCGTTAGGGCACGTGGTATACGGTCACGCGAGGTGCGGATGAGGGATGGATGATGGGTGAAGAGAGCCTCCTGAGCATGGTTTTCGGCTCGGGGCCGGTGGTTCAAGGTGTTCTCTATCTGCTGATCTTCTTCTCGATCGCAAGTTGGGCCGTCATCTTGAATAAGGCCCGTCGGGTGCGGACTGCCCGGCGACTCAGTGAGAGATTCCTGGAGTACTTCTGGGAGACCAAGAATCTCAGTACAGTCCACGACCGATCGCAGGATCTGAAAGCGAGTCCGGTCGCCCAGGTCTTTCGTGCGGGGTACCAGGAGTTGGTTCGCCTCACTCGCGCGCGTCAGGCCAAAACAGAAACCGATCTCATGTCCACGGACCTCGGTGGGGTTGCCAATGTCGAACGCGCGATGCGGCGGGCTGCGACCCAGGAGTTGACGGACCTCGAGCAGTCGCTGACCTTCCTGGCGACGACGGCCAGTGCGACCCCGTTCATCGGCCTTTTCGGCACCGTTTGGGGCATTATGAACGCGTTTCTGGGCCTCAGCACGACGCAGACCTCGAGCATTCAAGCAGTTGCCCCTGGAATCGCGGAGGCATTGATCGCCACCGCGACTGGCCTATTTGCTGCTATCCCGGCCGTCGTCGCCTACAATCACTTCAGCCGGCAGATTCGAGTGCTCGCTGCGGACATGGAGAACTTCGCGTTTGAATTCCTCAACATCGCGGAGCGTCACTTCTTGAAGTAAGGGCCATGGCATTCGACGGACACGGCAACGGCTCGCTGTCGCAAATCAACGTGACGCCCCTGGTTGACGTCATGTTGGTGTTGCTCGTGATCTTCATGGTTACAGCGCCGATCCTTCACCAGGGGGTTACCGTGAACCTACCCAGCGTCGGTGCCGGCGCGCTCACCGGGGGGGAAGAACAACTAGTCGTCAGTGTGACAGCTTCAGGTGACGTTTTTCTGAATGACACCAAACTGAATGCGCCGGAGCTGCGTGACAAGCTGGCGGCAATCGTTCGCGAACGGCCGGATCAGGCGGTGTTCATGCGTGCTGACAGCGATGTTCGGTACGGCGTGGTGGTCGC
>CADEER010000025.1:8565-45067 GCA_902826395.1 uncultured bacterium | reverse complement strand
TCGCGGGGCGATGCCGGGGTCGGTGCCGTTGCGGCGGATGACATCCGCGACAGTCGTCATGCGATCTCCGGGGGGGTGTCTCCGTACACGTACACGTACACGTACCCGTACTCGGCCCGACGATGCGGGCCTGAGACCTCGTGTGCGCGTACGTGTACGAGAACGTGTACGGTCGATAGTTTGATCACGGCGTAAACACCGGCAGGGTCTCGAAGCCGCGCACCGTGGATGTTGGCGCGATCACGGCGCGCTCTTCGTCCACCTGCCAGTCCGGAAATCGCTTCAGCACTTCTTCGAGAGCAACCCGTCCCTCGAGGCGGGCGAGGGCGGCGCCGAGACAGAAGTGGATGCCGTAGCCGAAGGCGAGGTGGTGGTCGATCTTGCGGTGGATGTCGAACGCGTCGCCGTCCGCGAAGCGCCGGTCGTCGCGATTGCCGGAGCCCATCAGGAGCATCATCACGCTGCCCTCCGGCACCTTGCGGTCGTACAGCTCGACATCGCGCGAGACGTAGCGCGCGACGTGCGGCGCCGGCGATTCGTAGCGGAGGATTTCCTCGATGGCGTTCGGAATCAGCGACGGATCGGCGACCAGCGCGCGTCGTTGGTCGGGGTGATCGGACAGCAGCTTGCCGGTCCAGCCGATCAGGCGCGTCGTCGTTTCGTTGCCCGCTCCCGCGACGACGGTGACGTAGGTGAGGACCTCCTCGCGAGTCAGCCGCCGGACCTTGCCGTTCTCGTCCGTGAACTCGACGAGCAGTAGTTCGGTCATCAGGTCATCGGAGGGGTGCTCGGCACGCCAATCGACGTACTCGCCGAAGTGTTCGCCGCGCGCGAACTTCTCGCTGGTGAACTTCATCGGTTGACCGGGTTTGGTGCGCAGTTGCGCGTCGGCGGTGTCGCGAACCGACTCCTGGTCGGATTCCGGCACTCCGAGCAGCATGCCGATCACCCGCATCGGCATCTGCGCACCGAGGTCGCGGACGAAGTCGAAGCCGCCCTTGCCGACGAGCGGATCGAGGGCGGCGGCGCAGTAGTCGCGCACCTGCTGCTCCAGTGCGTTCATCTTGCGCGGCGTGAACACCCGCGACAGCAGCCCGCGGTGGATGGTGTGCACCGGAGGGTCCTCGAAGATGATCACCCCCGACGGCATCTCCATGTTCGCCCGGATGAGCTCGAGGATGGCGCCGCGGCTGGAGATGTAGGTCTCGCGATCGACCAGGCCGCGCTCCACGTCGTCGAAGCGGCTCACCGCGAAGAAGTCGTGCTGGGGGTTGTAATAGAGCGGCGCCTCCTCGCGCAGGCGGCGGTAGGTCGGGTACGGATTCTGGCGGATGTCGACGTCGTAGGGGTCGTAGTACAGGTCGCTGGAGCCGCTCATTGTTGCTTCCTCGTTCGATTGGAGCGGCAAGCCGCCCGCCGCAGAGATCGTCCGTACAGCAAAACGGCGGGCGGAAGGAAGCCGCCGGTCTGCAATGTTGACTCTCTAATAAGTAAAGTAATATTTTCCCTATTCGCACGAGTCAACGCCGCGAGCGTGCGCGCAACTCGACGCGGCAAATCGGGTATGCGAGAGGACGCAGCAGCAACCAGCCGAACGGGAGCGAAGACGATGACACAACGTGATTTCAAGGACATTCGATCGCAGGTTCGCGCCGAGGCGGACGGCGCGCTGCCCGTCGACGACTTCATGCAGAGTCTGGAAGCGCTGCAGGCGCAGGTTGCGACCGAGAAGAACCGGGTGTGGTTGCGGATCGCCGACGGAACGCTGTCGGAGGGGCTGCTGAAGCGCCTGTGCAAGGAGTACTACTTCCTCGGCAAGTGGTACACGTCCGAGTTCGCATCGCTGGTCGCCAACGCGCCGGACGTCGACGCCGTGGACATGAGCTCGAGCGAACACTTCGTCCACTGGTTGCAAAATCTCGCCGACGAGACCGGTTTTGGCGGCGACAAGAACCACCTCGACATGAAGATCACCTGGGCGCACCAGCTCGGCATCAGTAACGAGGAGCTGGCGGACTATCGCGCGATGCCGGAGACGATCGGTTCGGTGTTTACGTCGCTCTATTACATGCGCCGATCTTACGAAGAGGGTATGGCGGCGTTTGGCTGGGCGGGCGAACGGTTCGCCGCGTCGACCAACTACGCGCAGATGATGTACGAGGGCATGCGCGACCACTACGGAATCGAAGTGGAGAACTTCAAAGTCCACGCCTATGCCGAAGATGACCACGGCCGCGTCGCCGAGTACCTCTTGCGACAGGTGGCGCAGACAGCCGGCCAGCAGCGACGCATCCGCCGCGCCGTCGAGTACGTGCTGATCGGTCGCAACGCGCGAACGGTGGCGCTCAACCGCTGGCTCGACGAACCAGGCGCGCTGCGCAAGTAGCGGCTGTCGTTCAGTAGAGCCCCTGGATCATTCAGAAGACCGCATCTCAGAAGTCATCCCGGCGAAAGCCGGGATCCAGCGGGTCACAAGCTAGACCCGGCTTTCGAGACTGTCGTAAAAGCAGATGCGAACAGTTTCTCGAGCCCGAACCGCAAAGATCCCCTCTCCCTCCGGGAGAGGGTTAGGGAGAGGGCAATCAGATGTTTCGTGTGCGTTAGCGCATGTGCCACAAGGCTTTCGCGGACTCTACGACGACGAACCCTCTCCTTTAATCCTCTCCCGCGAGTCATGCGGGAGAGGTGTTTTGTGCGGGCTTCGCCCGTCATTTGGAGAAAATCGACAGTCCCTTTCGCCGGGGTGACGCGGTGTGGATCGGGACTTTCAGGGGATGCTTCTGCTCGGCAAGCAGTAGTCAGGTTTTAACGGTCGCCGCGTTGCTTGAGGAACTCGTGCAACTGCCGGTCGTGGCGGCTGGCGGCGCTGAGCGGGCCGATGTGTGGTTGCCAGCGCGGCGGGGATGCCGCCTGAGGGTGATCGCCCATGACCGTGACGCGCTGGATGACGCGTTCGCCCTCGAAGTCGTCGAGCACGCAGTGCTGCGTGCAGCGGTTGTCCCACATCGCAACCGTGCCCTTGGTCCAGCGATAACGCACGGTGAAGCGCTGGTTGGTGATCCAGCGCACGAGATAGGCGAGGATGACGTCGCTCTCTTCATGGCTCAGCTCGACGATGCGACGCGTGAAGTGCTCGTTGACGAAGAGCGACTTGCGACCGGTCTCCGGATGAACGCGCACCACCGGATGGATCGCCATCTGCTCTGGCCTGCCGTGCGGATGTGCATCGTGCAGGGCGGTCAGTCCGTCGCAGAGGTCGCGCAGGGGCGGCGAGAGCGCTTCGTAGGCTTTGTAGGCGTTCGTCCACAGCGTGTCGCCGCCGACCTCCGGGCATTTGACCATGTGCAGGATCGACACCACCGACGGCGACGCCTGACAGGTGAGGTCGCTGTGCCACTCATCGGCGATGGCACCCTGACCGCCGGCGGCGTGGAGCTCGAAGAACTCCGGCCGTTCGGCCGCGAAGAGAAGGTTGGGATGCGCCTCGAGCTCGCCGAAGAGGCGGCCGAACGCGATGTGCTCGTCGGGGGTGAGATTCTGTCCGGGGAAGAACAGGACCATGTGCTCGAGCAGCAGGGCACGGATCGCCGGGGTGTCGCCGGGCTCGAGGTCTTGTAGTCGCAGGCCGCGCACCTCGGCGCCGAGCGAGCCGGACAGCCGCTCGATCTTCAGGTCTTTCATATCGATCTCCCTTTTGGCCGATAGCTATTGGCGCCGAATTCGGGCATCGCCCCGACTTGAGAGCTTCCTGACGCGGATTTCAAGCGCGGTGAGCGCAGAGCCAACGCCACGCCGGCGTTGGTGGACCGAGCCCTGGATCTTTGCGGGAAGGCGCCGAGAGCGATATGCACGACGCTGGTGCGGTAGTCCGGCGATCGCCGGCAGAGAGCCGCGAGAAGGGGGTCTCCATGAGGTTTGTGCGAAGCGCGTTGACGCTCGTTGTGCTCGGTCTCGCGATCGGTTGCTCGTCCGACGACGACAGCTCGGGTCCGCGACCGACGCCGACACCGATCGACGGCGCGCGGGCGTTCGAGATCACCGACGAAGCAGATCTGCTGGACGGTCCGCTGGCGCACGGTCGGGTCGGCGATCATATGCTCGCCAACTCGGTGGCGCGTTTCGTCATTCAGGCGCCGGCGCAGCGCGACATGTACAGCGTCGGTCCGTTCGGCGGAAACATCATCGACGCAGAGCTCGTCGAGCGGCCGGGCACCGACAACTTTCTCGAGATCCAGCCGGCGGTCAACGTCGAAACGGTGATCAACGCGCAGACGCTGGAAGTCGTCAACGACGGCACCGACGGCGAGGCGGCGGTGATCCGCGCCTGCGGGCCGGATGACACGCTCGACTTCGTCAATCCTTCGACGATCATCGAGGACATCGGCGGTCTGCCGTTCCCTGAATCGGCCGACGACGTCGACTACGACGTCGAAGGGTGCACGGACTACATCCTCGAAGCCGACGTTCCGTATCTGCGGATGGAGACGACGATCTTCAACAATCAGGACGAGGACCTCGGGTTGTTCGTCGGCGACTACATCAATGCCGCCGGCGAGCTCGGTCAGTGGACCAGCTCGGCGACCGCCGGCATCGGCGAGATTCTCACCACCGACCTCGGCGTGATGAGCTTCATCGGCTTTGGCGAAGCGACCGGGGTCGATTACTCGCACGTCGCGGTCCGCATCCCCGAGTCGACGATGAGCTCGAGCTCGTTCACGGCCTCGGGCGTTTCTTATGTGATGCACAGCCAGAGCACGATCGGTGCGATCCTCGGCACGCCGTCGGTGTTCGTCGTGCCGGCCATGGGCTCGAACTCCTTCGTGCGCTACTTCGGCGTCGGCGACGGCAGCGGCGGCAACGCCATCGACATCGAAAACGAGGTCAAGAATCTCGCCGCCGGGACGCTGCGTGGCTGCGTGACGCAGGCCGGAGTGCCGGCCGCCGCGGCGCGCGTCGCGGTCGGCGAGCTTGGCCAGGGCGGCGCCATCGCGCGCCTGGTCTCGCAGTTCGTTACCGACGACGCCGGCTGCTACGAGGGGACCCTGGTAGACGGCACGTACGGCGTCGCCGCCGCCATCGACGGCACTCCCTACGAAGGCGGCGGTACCTCGCCGCTGCTGCACTCGGTGACGATCACCGAAGGTGCCGATGTGGTGCAGGACATCGCGTTGCCAGCGACCGGCGGGCTGCTGGTGCGAGTGGTAGACGAAAACGAGGAAGCGGTACCGGCGCGCATCAGCGTCGTCGGCTTCGACCCCAGCCCCGAGCCGATCTTCGGCGGCGGCGACCCGACGGGATTCTTCAACGACGCCGGCAACGAGGCGTCGCGTCCGTTCGGCATCGCCAACTTCGCCTACACCGATTCGGACGGCGTCGCCCAGCTCGACATCGAGCCGGGCGCGTATCGCGTCTATGTGTCGCGCGGCATCGAGTACTCGCGCTTCGAAGCGGACGTCGACATCACGGCGGGCCAGGTAGCCGAGGTCGACGCGCAGATCGCCCGCGTCGTCGACACCGAGGGATTCATCTCGTCCGACTTCCACGTGCACGGCATCCACAGCGCCGACTCGCGTGTGTCGCATGCCGATCGGGTGCGTCAGTTCGCCGGTGAGGGCGTCGACAACATCGTGATGACCGACCACCACGTGCACACCGATCTCGATCCCAAGATTGCCGAGCTCGGCTTCCAGGAGTTCGTGAAGTCGACGATCGGCGAGGAGATCACCACCTGGGACTACGGTCACTTCAACTCGTACCCGCGCACCATCGATCCGTCGCGGCCATCGGGCGGCTCGACCGACTGGGGCGTCGCGGCACCGCCGGGCGAGGATTTCGTCTCGCGCGGCGCCTACTGTCTGCCGCCGAGCGAGCTCGAGGAGCTGGTCGCCAACGCGCCGACATCTACGGCGGACACGGTCGTGCAGATCAATCACATCGACAGCTACTTCGATCCGCTGCGCATCGACACCGGCGCGGTACCGCCATCGGCCGCGATGAGCGCCGACGATCGGACGCGCTTCCGCCTCGATCCGCAGGGCGGCGAGCTCTTTCACCACTTCCCGGCGCTCGAGATCTGGAACAGCGACAGCCGAGGCGGCCAGGCGGGTTTTCTGCAACAGCGCATGGGGATCTGGTTCAACCACTTGAACCAGGGCCTGATCACCACCGGCATCGCCGACACCGACACGCACAAGTTCTTCACGCTGGAGTCGGCCGGCGCGCGCACCTGGACCGCATCTTCGAATGACGCGCCGCCGGAGATCGATACCGACGAAGTGGCGCGCTCGGTGCGCGCCGGCCGCGCCATCGGCAGTCAGGGACCGTTCGTGCTGACCCGGCTGCTGGCCAACGACGGCTCCGGCGCGGTCGCCGAGCTGGGGCTCGACGCGGCGACGACGGTCAGCTCCGAGAACGGCAGCGTCGACCTCGAGATCCACATCCAGTCGCCGATCTGGGCGGCCTACGATCGCATCGAGATCTACGCCAACGCCGACACGGTTGTGGCGGCGAGCAACGACGGCGTGCCGACCCTGTACGGCGCCGAGCCGACGCGGGTGTTGGTGCGCGGCGAGGACTTCGAGGCCGACGCCGTCACCGTCCATGCCGGCATCGACGGTGCGCAGAAATGGGAGACGCTGGTCGTCGAGCGCTTCGACGGATTGGAAGTCGACACCTGGTTCGTCGTCGTCGTGCGCGGCAGCGACGGTGTGTCGCCGCCGCTGTTCCCGGTGATGGCGAGCGGTCTGCGCCGCGAAGGCAACGAGACGCTGGCCGATCTCACCGACGGCAACCTCGACGAGCTCGGCGTGCTGTCGCTGGCGTTCACCAACGCGCTGTATGCCGACGTCGACGGCGAAGCGGGGTTCCAGGCGCCGCTGTCGAACTGAAAAAGACTTCACCACAGAGACGCAGAGACACGGAGTAGGGCACTCGTTGAGTATTCCTTTTTTCTCTGTGCCTCCGTGCCTCTGTGGTGATGAATTTTTGATTGGGGTTGATGGACCGTAAGTTCGGGTTTCACTCGCGTTGCCTGCTGCGCGCGATGGCGCGGGTGGTGCTCGGGTTGCTTGTCGGTTCGGTGATGCCGGCGGCGGCGGAGCGGTTGGCGCCGGGGGAACCGATCATCGTCGCGGCGGAGTCGGCGCGGGCGGTGATCGCCGGGGTGGTCGGTACGCCCGAGCGCCTCGACGCGCGGACGTTCACCGCGTCGGTGCGCGTCGAGCGCACGCTCGCCGGCGCAGCAGCGGAGCAGCAGTCGATCGCGTGGCAGGAACCGAGCGGGCGCGCGCCGCGGTTCGCCGCCGGCCAGCGCGTGTTGCTGGCGCTCGAAGCTCCGCCGCGGAACTCGTTGTGGCGCCAGCGCGGTCTAGCCGCTGATATTCTTGTCGTCGCGGCGGACGGCAACGCGTACACGATGAACCCCGGTGGTCGGGAGCTCGATCGCCTCTCCGCGTATCTGGAGCTCGACGCCGCGCCGCGGCGCGAAGCTATCGGCGTGCATCGCTTGGCCGAGGTCGTCGAAGCCGCGCAGCCGCAACTCGCCGCGGCGGCGCTCCGCCGCATCGTGGAAGCTCCGGCGGCACCGGATGCCGAGACGATTGCGCGGCTCGCCGCCGTCGCCGCCGATACGCAGCGGCCGCAAGCGCTGCGCGCGGCGATCGTCGCCTACTTCGGCGACCGGCGCGTCGCCGCGGCGCGAGCCCAACTCGCCGAGCTGGCGCGGTCGGACAGCGGAGTCGGGATCGCTGCCATCGACGCCCTCGCCGCGATCGACGGCGGTCTCGACGAAGCGACGGCAGTGCGCCTACTCGCCGACCCCGAAGCCGGCCGCCGCGCGGTCGGCGCACGACACGCGCCCGATTCGCTCGCCGAGAGGATGCTGCCCGAGTTGGCGAAGAGTGATCCCGATGCCGGCGTGCGGGCCGCCGCAGCGGTGCGGCTCGCCGGCACCAAGACGGTTTGGGGGTTGGCGGCGGCGGTTCCCAGTCTCGCCGACCCGGCGCCCGAAGTGCGCAGCGCCGCGGCGCTCGCCATCGCCCGACTCGGCGAGCCGGCGATCGCGCCGCTGGTCAGCGAGATCGACCGCGCCACCCCAGCGGCGCCGGGCGCGATCGCGGCACTATCATTGATGGGAAGCCCCGGCCGCCGGGCGCTCGAACGGATCACACGCGAGAGCGAAAGCGAGCAACTGCGCGACCTCGCCGCCCTGGCCCTCGGCAAGGTGCACCACTCGCACGACTGAAGGGTAGGGGCCGCCGAACCGGGGGCCGAGAACCAGAGAACCGGGAACGAGCAACGGCTGCCCGCCGCTTGCGACGTCGCGACCAGCCTTTTGGTAGGGGTTGAACTCGGGCGCGTGGTTGGTTGTGTCGCAACCATCCTCAGCGCGCCGTAGGGGCCGACCTGCCGGGCGGCCCGGGGTCCGCGACTCAACACCAACCCTGGTGGCTCGCGGCGCCTCGTCAGTCGACGACGCGGTGCGAGCCGCGTTCCCGGTTCACTGGTTCCCGGCTTTCCCGCTTCCCGAGCTCGTCCGTCCGGGTCCGTTTCGCAACGGACCCGGACGGTATCGTGAAGGGATGCTGCTTACGGCACCGTGCAGGGTAGGCCGACGCAGGTGTCGCTGACCGAGCCGCCGGTCTGCAGGAAGTCGGACTTCTGTTGGCGCGCGTCGACGTCGTTGCGTGGATGCGAGTGCGGGTCGGTGCCGGCGTACGGCGGTGTATTGGTGATCGGCGGTGCCGGCTCGCCGCTGTCCCAGATGATCAGGGCCGAGCCGTTGAAAGGGTACGACGGGATCGCCGGGATGTCGAAGTAGGGATCGACGTCGGTATGGCGCGCCGGCGCCAGCGCCGGCTGGTGGATCGAGGCGCCGATCGTGCGCGCCTGGATCTCGGTGGCGAGGTTCGAGACCTGATGGTCGCCGAAGGCGCTGTGCAGGAGCACGTCGTGCGCCGGCGTATTGGGCAGCGGATCGTCGGTCATGTGATGCGCGTAGCCGTTCGGCTCGGAGCGATCCCACAACATCTGGATCAGAGCCAAGCCGAGCGGGCGCACCATCTCGTCCGGATACGCCGGGTAATAGAAGGCCTTGTAAAGGTCGAAGTCGACGCTGCGGGTCAGCAGCAGCGAGTAGTTCATGCCCGGGACGCCGAGCACGCCGCGGGTGATGTCCTGGGCGATCGACATGACCGTGCCGCCGAAGATGCCGCCCTGGCTGTTGCCGTCGTAGAAGACGTCGCTCGGGTCGATGACGGAATCGCCGAACATGTCCTGGAACGCGGCGTGGGAGGCGAAGCCATCGGCGTGAATCATCAGGCGGGCGAGGAAGAGCTGATTGACCATCGCCTGCTGCAGGCGGTCGGTGAAGCTGGGGAAGTTGCCGAGCTGCTGCAGGATCGAGATCGCGTTGGAAACGTCTTCGTTCGCCATGCCGATCCACTTGGTCGCGCAGAACACGAAGTTGTGCTCGTTCGACATGTTGCGAACGTTGTTGCCGCTGACCTCGGTGTGGGCACCGAGGAGGCCGTGGCCGTAGATCGAGGCTCGCGCCGGCACGGCAGCCGAGACCGCGTCGGCAAGGGCGGCTCGCGGGATGATGCACTGGAACTGAGCGACTTGCGGCGTCGCCTGGTGAGTCGGCAGGCCGTCCGGTCCAAGCACGAAGGTGGCACCCGGCAGGGTGGTGCTCACGTAGCGCTCTACTTCAAAGGTTCCGTCGACGATGCGGTAGATGCGGCTGTCGACATCGTTGGTGACGGTGTTGACGGTGAAAGTCGGGGCGTCGGTGCCGAGCCGATCGAACGCGTCATCGCGCATGAACAGCAGGCGCTCGGTGAGGTTCGTCGAGCTCGCCACCGTGAAGTCCCACGCCAGATACAACTCGCTGCGGTCGATGCCGGCGTCTTCGAGGGTGTCGAAAATCTCGTCCATGTGATCCCGCCGCGACTCGAGGACCGGATCACCGGTCGGTGTCTCGTCGCGGTAGGCGAGGAAGTCGGCATCGGGAGTCAGCAGAGTGTTGCTCGCGTCCTTGATGTTGCGGAGAGCCACGATGTAGCGCTGCCCGTGATCGAAGTTCACCGCCGGCCGTATGATCAGCACCTGGCTCGCTTCGGCGGTAGCGTTCGAGTCGACCTCCGCCCAGATCAGGTGACGCTCGAGGGTGGTGGCGTTGATGACGACGATCGGCTGGTCCGCGTCGAATGAACGCTCCAGGTCGGTGACCGGCACGGCACCGGTCACGCCGAGGTCGACGTTGGGCGCGCGCAGGATGATGCTGGCGCCGGGGCTGAATCCGTCGTTGGCGTTGTAGGGCGCGAAATTCATCGCAACACCGCTCGCATTGCGCGGCATCACGGCGTTCGAGAAGTTGACGCGCTTGCCGGTGTCGGTGCTCGGATCGTCGATGGTGAACCAGTCGCTCGGGAAGGGAAACAGGCAGTTGGCGTCGTCGAGCGGCTCGCAGGCGATGCAAGTGCCGGAGGTCAGCGGATTCACGACCTTGAACTGCTTGTCGTCCTTGTTCTTGATGTCGCCGTCGGCGAAGCGAACGCTGTACGAGTCGCCGCCGCCGATGGTCAGCATGGCGCAGCCGCGCGTTCCCTCATTGGGAGGCAGCAGGGAAATGTCGCCGATCTTGCCCGAGATGACGGCCTTGATCTGAAACACGCCGCTCGGCGTCTTCTTGATCTTGGCGATCTTCACCGGTCCGTTCTCGCCGGTCTTGTCCTTGTACGTGTAGCCCTTGACCGCATCGCCTTTCCAGAAAGGCTTGCCGTCGACGCCGATGCCGTCCGGCAGGTCGTAGGTCTGGCTGTTGGTCGATCCGCCGATGGCGTCGATCACCAGGGTCGCGCCGTTGGCGACCGGATCGCCGACGATCGTCGCGCTGCTCGCGTCTTCCTTGGCCTTGAAGACGACCTTGCGCTTTTCCGGATCGCCGGGATTCTTGACCAGCAAGACCTTGCCCAGTACCGGCTGATCGGCGGCCTGCAGCGGCGACGCAACCAGCGCCAGCGCGGCGAGAACGAACGAGAAACTTCGCATTGAGAAACCCCCTTGTGCCGCCGAGTGAGCGACCTGGACGTGCCTGCCACCGCGCTCCCGCGGACGGCCGCCCGTCCCCCGCCGGGCCGTTCTGTCTCTAGGCCCCGCCGTCGCGCAAAGTCAACTGAGATCTCGGCGCATTGCCGCCGCGCCCGCCGCGCCGCGACAGGCCTTGGCGGCGGCATCGATTTTTTGTAACTGGCGGCGATGGGCGCGCCGCCTGAGCGTTCGATGCGGGCGGATCGATCTGCGAGCGCCGATGCCGCCTGGCGCGCGGCGATCGTCGGCATCGTGGTTCTGACGCCGATCGCCTACTGGCCATCGCTGTCGGGCGGCTTCTTGATCGACGACGACATCCTGCTGACCGACAGCGCGCTGATAAGGGCGGCCGACGGAGTGTGGCGGTTCTGGTGGTCGGCCGAGGCGATCGATTACTGGCCGGTGTCGAACACGTCTCTCTGGCTCGAGTGGCGCCTGTGGGGCGGGCAGGCGCTCGGCTACCGAATCACCAACCTGCTTCTGCACGTCGTCGAAGCACTGCTCTTCTGGCGCATCCTGTCGCGGCTGGCGATTCCCGGCGCCGCGGTGGCGGCACTGCTGTTTGCCCTACATCCCGTCAACGTCGAGACCGTGGCGTGGATCTCGCAGCGCAAGACTCTGCTGGCGCTGCTGTTCGCGCAGTTGTCGGCGTTGGCCTATCTGAAGGCGGAGGGGCCGTCGGCCCCACGCGCTGGGCTGTGGTACGCCGCCTCGCTGACATGCTTCGCCGCCGCGTTGCTCAGCAAGGTGTCGGTGGCGATCTTTCCGTTGCTGCTGGTGCTGATGATCGCATGGACACGGCGGCTGGTGCGTCGCGACGCGGCGCGGCTGGCGCCGTTCTTTCTGACCGCCGCGGCGCTGGTCGGCGTCAACATCTGGTTCCGCGCCCGCGATCCGAACATCGAGGTGCAGATCGACATCGTTGGCGCAGCGCTGCGCGCCGGGTGCGCGGTCTGGTTCTATCTGTCGAAGGCACTGCTGCCGGTAGACCTCGCCTTCATGTACGAGCCGTGGCGCATCGAAGCGGCGCAGGTGCGGTGGTGGTTGCCGCTGGGCGCGGCCGTTCTCGCGACGCTGCTCCTGTGGCGCTGGCGGGACACGTGGGGCCGACCGTTGCTCTTCGCGTGGTTGTACTACTGCTTGGCGCTGTTGCCGGCGATGGGGCTGACCGAAACCCCCTACATCGAGGATCACTACCAGCATCCGGCGCTCATCGCCGTGACCGCGGTGGTCGCTGCCGCCTGGCAGCGCTGGCGCGAGCGGATCGACTCGCCGCGCCTTGCCAACGCCGTCATGCTCGGGGTCGTCGCCGCGCTGACGCTTTTGACGTGGCGACACGCCGCGAACTTCACCGACAACGTGACGCTGATGCGCGCCGCAACCGTCACCGATCCGCAGTCCGCCACGGCTCATCGAAACCTCGCCTTCGCGTTGCTGCACGCCGGTGACGCGCCAGCGGCGCAGCGCGCCGGCGAGGATGCGGTCGCGCTCGATCCTGGCGGCGTCGAGGCGAGGAAGGTTCTCGCCGCGGCGCTGGCGGCGCTCGGCGACCGCGCCGCGGCAATCGAGCAACTGCGCGTGGCGCTGCAACTCGGCGCCTCCGACCCGGAGACCCTCGGCAACCTCGGAGCGTTCCTGCGCGAGAGCGGCCGCCCGCGGGAAGCGCTGTCGCACCTGGAGGAGGCGGTGCGCCGCAGCCCGCGCTCGTTCCGGCTGCGCTGCAATCTCGGCAAGACCCTGCTGGAACTCGGCGAGACGGACGAGGCGATGCGGCACTTCGAAGAGGCATTGCGTATCGACCCCACCGCGGAAGAAGCACGCCAGCTACTCGCGGCAGCGCGCGAGCAACGGCCGGCTACGGCGAATTAACGTGTCGCCGCTGGCTCGACCCAGTAGAAGACGCGCCGCGCGTTGCTGCCGAGATCAAGCGGTTGAAGAACGAACCTGAGAGCGGCAGCGCGGCACCGTAGTCGGGATCGCCGGAAGCCCGCCCAACCGTTGCTTCTTCAAACCACGAAGACACGAAGGGCACGAAGAAGAGGGTATCCCGGGGCCCCCGCTGCGCGTCGCGTGATCATCGGGGCAGCGCCGACTTCTGCGAGTTTGGCCGGCAGAATGGCGACGAAATCGATCGCCTATGGTCTTGTGGAGGTGCGTGAACATCGGTCGATCGATGTCTACCTGTCGCCGAACTTCCCCCGGGCGCGTCTTGCCAGGCAAACGGCGACTGCAGCGGACTCGAACCAAGCCTGACTCCGCCCAGATTTTGCCGGAGGCGATCCCCCGACTATTCGGAATCGCCGACACAGGTGGGCCGCTGGCGCCTGCGGCCCAGCCCTAGTGTCTCGCCCTGAAGTCGAGCCGCTAGAGCGCGTCGCCAATCAGAGTCAGGTCATCGCGGATGTCGGCGGCCGCGGCGGACAGCGCCGTCCGGGTGTCGACGGGGATCTCGCGTTGGCCACGGCCCGATCCGAGGATTCGCTCGAATCGCTTGGTTGCCTTCACTGCCCGACGGAGGTTCCGGCTCGCCGGTCGCAATTGATCATCCGAGACATCCAGGCGCGCTTGTCGGAGTGCCTCGTGTGCGCGGACTAGGGACTTCTCCAGGCGGGCGTGCAGCGTGCCGAGGTCGTCGCTCTCTTCGACGGTCTCCAATAGCGTCGCGGCGCGACACTGGACAAAGGGCAGCGTCGCGCCCTCTGGGCATTCGGTCAAGATGATCAGCACTTCGTTGCTGATCAGGCCGCCCGGCGTGGCGAGCTGGATGGCGTGATCTCCGACGGTGGGGAACTCGTCGAGGTCGACGCGCAGCGATTCGTCATCGCAGTTGGGCAACACGCCGCCGGTGGCGCAGGCGACGCTGCTGTCGACCGCCTGGCCGTCGATCAGCACGATCGCGTCGGCGGCGACGTGGCGTCCGAACATCGTCACGGTCGGCGGATCCGTCAGCTCGGGAATCTTCTGCAGACTGGTTTGATTGTTCGGGTTCTTCGCCGGAAGCCAGAGCGCGGGCTGCGGGTGATCGACGTCCGACCGCGGTCCGATGCGAGCAGTGGCGGTGGCGACGAGAGCGCCGCGGCGAGCCAGTCGGAGCAGTTGCCTGCTGCTCAGGCTCGGGCCGGAGGAGCTCGCCGACTCGTAGCGGCCCGATTCGTACTCGAGATCGAGTTGAGATGGAGCGCCCGCGCCGAGTTGGATGCCCTGGACGCGCAGGTTCACCACTCCGTCTGTGTCGGCCTCCTCCATGCGCTGCAGGATGGCCTCGGTGGAGTCGGACAACCCGCGTGAAGTGGTCTCGGCGTCGAGCGTCAGCTGGCGGCCGAACACGGCCGAGAATCCCGTCGACCCCTCCTCGAACAGTTGAAATAGAGGGAACGGCCCGGTCCCGGCACTGTCGCGATTGGTGAGGGGAACGGCAGGGCTGCCGAAGGTCATGCCCCAGGAGTAGAGCTCGTCGGGTCCGTGGCTTGGGTCCCAAGCCACTTCGTTCAGCGCTTCGAGTTGGATCAACGCCCACATTCCGGCCCTGCCGTTGGGCAGGAGCAAGTGGCGATCGGTCATGCCGCGGAAGGTCGGAGCGTCCATGCCCGTGCCAGGGGTGTTGGTGCCGGCCCAGAACGGCAGCGAATGACAGGCGCCGGCGCGGCTGCAACCGGGGTGGGCGGCGTCGACTCCGACAAGCAGGTTGCGGAAGCCCTCGGCTCCCAGCGCCGAGAAGCGATCGTCGAGGCGGCGCGAGCGCGCCGGCGGATAGGGAACGCTGCGCAGAAAGACAGCGATTGCGTCTCGATCGGCCTCGCTGAAGGCGCCTGCGAGACCGAGCTCGTTGGCGTCGGTCGGGCAGGCGGATTGGTCGCACATGATCCCCGACATGGACCCGTCGACCAGATTGCGGAAGCAACTGTGCTCGTCGGTGCAGTTCGGCGCCACCGTCTGTCCGGAGTTGGCGACGACGGCGTTGATGCCGCCGAAGGGATCGCCGGGAACTCCGTCCCAGTGCAGTGGCAGCGTGTCGCGCAGACCGCGCACCGGCATCGTCACGCGGGGTTGAATCTGATCGCAACCCGGCATGACGCACGGCGGCGCGCCGACGTTCCAAAGGAGCTGGTCGGTATGGCCATCGGGGTGGCAGCTGGCGCAGGCGAAGGTGCCGGTGGTGGAGGCGGCGGCGTCGTTGAAGGCAATTCTGCCGTGTTTGACGTCGGGGTGGGACGGGTCGACGAGCGCGATCCGCGCCGTTTCCTGCGGCGCGCCCGGGTCGGAGACGTCGACCACCGACACGCTGTTCTCGATCGCGTTCAAGACCCAGGCGCGCGCCGCCGCGCCGGACGGATCCGACTCGAGCGCCAGCCCGCGCGGGATGGCGCCGACATCGGTGCGGCCGATCACTGCGCCCGTCTCCGCGTCCATGGTGAAGAGCCGGCTCGATGCCGCGGCGACGCTCACCACGGTCGCGTCGTCGTCGCTGACCTGGATGCCGAAGGGAGTCGCCAACTGCTCGCCAGGGAGTGGATGAATCGGCGGCAGCGGCTCGATGTCGAAGACGGTCGCGCCGGTGCAGGCGAGCGCACAATCGACTCGCGCGACCTGGTTCAGAAAGGCTCGGTTCTCCAACTCGGGCAGACCGTGGCCCGCTGTTCCCATGGCGCCGTTGGCGTCGTTGCGAGCTTCCGTCTGAGCGATGAAGACCTGGCCGTGCGAGTCGATCGCGATGCCGTAGAGGAGGGTGCCGATTCCCGATACCTCGAACAGCAGACTCTCGTCCGCCGTGTCGTAGACGAAGAGATCGCGATCCGGTGTTCCGGGACGGCGAACGATGTCGGCGACCATGTTGCGGGTGAGAATGACGTCGTTGGAGTTTGAAAGCAGGTCGGTGATGGAAAAGGTGCAGCCGGGATCGCTCATGTTCAGACAACCCGAGAACTCGGTGGTGTTGCCCGACTCGAAGGGAATGACGTAGAGGCGCCCGTCGCGCACCGCGATGGCGCGGGGCTCCTGGCTGTGGACCTGTATCTGCTTGGTGACGGTGCGGCTGGCCACGTCGACCACGGCGATGCGGTTGCGCGACGAGAGCGCAACGTACGCTTTCTGATTGCTGGCGAAGGCGATGCCGACCGGTTCGTCGAAGTCAGTCACCCAGTCATCGCCGAGCCAAGCCGTGATCGTCGCAATCACTTGGTGTCGGGTCGGGCTGCTCGGCTCGACGTCGATGACGTTCACCGTGTCGGAGACGTGATTGGAAACCCAGATCTCCTTGCCGTCCGGCCTCACCGCGACAGCGACCGGATCGATGCCGACCGCCACTCTCACCGAGACGACTTGCTGCGTCGTGTCGATGACGTCGAGTGTATCCGCTGCCGTGTTCACAACGTATAGCTCGTCGACGACTGGAGACAGCGCGATCGGCGCCGCCAGCGGGCTGGCGAACGTCGGATGTCCGGTCGGCTCCATCGCCACCGCCGGGAGGAGGCAGCAAAGCGCCAGGACGGCGCTCAGAAACGAGAGGCGAGAGGTCGCGTTTCGAAGTCGCATATGGACTTGGTACCACGAACGTCGGACCCAAACGCAACCAACAATGCCTCGCAGACGCGCAAAAGTGGCTTGTGGGTGTATGGCGGAGTTTTCGGTCCAACTCTCGACTCAAGCGCGCGCGATGAGCTCGCGCACCGCCGCGGCCGGATCGGCCACCTGCGCAATCGCTCCGATGACTGCCGTAGCTCGAACAGCTGCCCTGGGCGACGTTTTGACGCCGGAGTCGTGAGCGACGGATTGAATTCTGACTTTCAATCAGTCGCTCGGCCGGCGGCTTTAGAACCACGAAGAGCAAACCCGACGACCCCTTCGTGCTCTTCGTGTCTTCGTGGTTCGACTCGTCGGGCTGACTTTCGGCCGGCAGCAATAGTCGGTTTTCCGATCGACGCAGCAGAGAGAATTCTCCGGCGCTTGTATCCGCTGGGCTGGGAGCCACTTCGATCTGATGAGTTGCGGCTGCGTTGCAATATCAGCAAGACCCTGTTCGAACTCAGTTGAGGCGAATCGGGATGTGTTGTTTCGAGAGGGGCCTGCGGATCGATGTGGTCGTCCGCGAATGGGGCTGCCTGTATTTTCACCGATTGGGATCCCCGCCGGTCCATGCGGAGGGTACGTAGTTGGCGGCCGCGCAGTCGTTCTTCGAGCGCTGGCTCGCCGGTTTTGCGCAGTTGTTCGGCGGCGAGTTGCGCGGTCTGGCGCTGGTGGCGGCGCTGTTTACGCTGTTCACTGTCGCCGAGTTGTTGTGGCCCGCCGAGCGCGGACAGCGTTGGGCGGGCCGGCTGCGAAATCTCGTCTACATGGCCGTCTACCTCGGTCTCGGCATGGCGACGTTGTCGCTGTGGTACACCTTCGGGCCGACTCGTGCGGGTGCGCGGTCGCCGCAGGCGAATCTGCCGATCGAGAGCCTGCTGTTGTTGCCCGCGTACATGTTCGCCGGCGACTTCGTCTACTACTGGTATCACCGCGCGCAGCACCGCTATCCGGCCCTGTGGGCGATCCACGAGCTGCACCACTCGGATGCCGAGCTGAACGTGACGACCAGCTACCGGACTTTCTGGCTCGAAGCGCCGGTGCAGGCGATCGTCGTCGGGGCGCCGGTGGTGTGGCTGTTCGGTAGGCCGGGGGCGCAGTTCGCGCTCGTCGCAATGGTCGTGTCGCGCTTCGTGTTGCTGTTCGCGCACTCGAATCTGCGCCTGCCGCTCGGGCCGCTGACCTTGGCGGTGTGCGGACCGCAATGGCACCGCGTCCACCACTCGCGCCTGCCCGAGCACCGCGACGCGAACTACGCGCAACTCTTTCCAGTCTTGGACTGGCTCTTCGGCACCTTCTACGCGCCAGCGCGCGACGAGTACCCTCCCACCGGCACCGAGAACCTCGCCTCCGACGCATCGATCTGGCGCGCGCAAATGCAGCCAGTCGCGATCTGGCGGCGCCAACTCGCCGCGTTGGCTCAAGGCCGACGCGCGACGTAGGCGGTGGCGGCCGAGTCGGTGAACGACCAGTTGCCGATCTCGACGAAGTGCTCGCGGATCGCCCGGTCCAGTGGCTCTCGTGCCGCCGCGACGGCCTGCACGTACGGGTATGGAATTCTTTCGCCGCGCGTCTGCAAGAGGATGACGTCGCTCGCTGCGGCGATGCGGCCGAGCTCAGGTTCGCCGACCGCGAAGATCTGCTCGCGTACCGCGGGGTTGTGCGGCACCAGATAGCGGCGCTCGCGCTCGAACAGCGCGGTGGCGCCGATTGCCGGCTCGATCTCGTCTTCCAGGGTGTCGGTCAGGTAGGCCGGCGCGTGCAGCCCGCGCTCGGCGCAGATCGATGCGATCCGATAGTGCATGTCGAAGATGGCCGCACCGTCCGCCAATCGCGGCCGTTCGGCCGCCCTCCAGATGGCGTGTTGTGCTCCATGCACGGCCAGTCCGACGGCGAGCACGATCAGCGACGCGACCAGAGCGGATCGCCCGCCAACGCGACCGCGCTCGGCGAGGGCGAAGGTGACGAGCAGCGCGATCGGCGGCAGAACGAGACCGGCGACCGTCGTCGAGCGATTGGAGTGTAACGTGAGGATGGCCAGCGGCACGGCGATCGTGACGAGCAGCAGCGGTGCGTAGCGCAGCGGGCGTGCCTCGCTCGACCCTCGGCCGATGCCGAGCCACGGCACGAGCGCGGCGAGTCCCGCGATCAGCGGCATGAAGCGCACGTGCTGGACGGCGACGTTGTACGGGTAGAACGCGAGCTGCACGAGCGCGGAGCGTCCGGAGAGGGCGGTGCGCACGGGCCCGCGCGATGCGACCTGACCGATGTAGTACTCGGCGATGTGAACGCGGCTGAAATACACGAAGGGCGCGCTGAGCGCCGTCATCGCCGCGATCGAACAGCAGAAGTTGATCGCTCGCTCGGCGCCGTTCTCGCCGCGGCGACGCCGTAGGATCGCGACCAGAAAGACCGCGTGCAGGACCGCCAGGTGAGCGATCATATTGTGCCGCAGAGCGATCAGGTAGGCGGCGGCGATGCCTGCCGCCATCGACCAGGCGCGCTGGCGATAGAATTGCGAGCGCACCAGTGCTGCGACGAAAATGCCGAAGGCGCACGACGCGGCCGCGTCGATGCGAAAGTCGAAGAGGCCGCCCGGCACGACGAACAAGAATCCGGAGGATGCCAGCAGCGCGACCGCGACGATGCCGAGCGCCAGCGATCCGGTCGCCCACCACGCTACGTAGAGGAAAGTGATCTGCAGCGCCGCGAAGTGAGCGAAGAGGACGCTCAGCGCGCCGAGGCGGTTCGGCTCGACGGCGCGGAAAGCCAGCGCTGCCTCGAGGTCGAGCAACGAGCCGGTCGCCGACCCGGTGGTGACACGATTCGCGATTGCCCTCCACAAGCCCTGGCGTTCGATCTCCGCATCGTTGGCGTAGGCGTGGATCAGGTACGCCGTCTGGTCGTGATGGGCCGGGAAGGTCGGCAGCACCAGCGCGCGGACCGAGCTCTCGAAGAGATGCCATTCGACCGCGAGGGTCAGCGCGATGATCGCCGCGGCGAGTAGGGGTTCGAGCTTCACGTTCCGCCGTTCCGGCCGAGAAAGGGCGCCATCGCGTCCCTCTCATAGTCACCCAGCGGACAAAGCGCATGGCCCGGCTGGGAGGGCGCATGTCCGCAACCCGTCTTGCAACTTACAGCTCGACACTCGAAACTGCGCTGTTTATGAGCGACGAACCAAACAAAGTCATCTACTCGATGATCGGCGTGAGCAAGACTCACGGCAAGAAGCCGGTCCTGAAGGACATCTATTTGTCCTACTTCTACGGCGCCAAGATCGGCGTCCTCGGCCTCAACGGGTCGGGTAAGAGCTCGCTGCTGCGCATCCTGGCCGGTGTGGATACGGAGTTCGAGGGCGAGACGACGGTCTCGCCCGGATACACGATCGGCTTCCTCGAGCAGGAGCCGCGGCTCGAAGCCGGCAAGACCGTGATCGACATCGTGCGCGAGGGGGCCGCCGAGGCGGTGGCCCTGCTCGCCGAGTACGAGCGCATCAACGAGCGCTTTGCCGAGCCGATGTCCGACGACGAGATGTCCGAGCTGATCGAGCTGCAGGGCAAGGTGCAGGAGAAGATCGACAACATCGGCGCCTGGGATCTCTCGTCGCGCCTGCAGATGGCGATGGACGCGCTCGGCTGTCCGCCGGCCGACGCTTCGGTGGACGTGCTGTCCGGCGGCGAGCGCCGCCGCGTCGCCCTCTGTCGGTTGTTGTTGCAGCAGCCGGACATCCTTCTACTCGACGAGCCAACCAACCACCTCGACGCCGAATCGGTCGCCTGGCTGGAGCATCACCTGCAGAAGTATCCGGGAACGGTGATCGCCGTCACCCACGATCGCTACTTCCTCGACAACGTCGCCGGCTGGATCCTCGAGCTCGATCGCGGCCGCGGCATCCCGTGGAAGGGGAACTACTCGTCGTGGCTGGAGCAGAAGTCGGATCGCCTGGCAAAGGAGGAGAAGTCCGAGAGCGGCCGGCAGAAGACGCTCGAACGCGAGTTGGAGTGGATCCGCATGTCGCCCAAGGGACGACACGCGAAGTCCAAAGCGCGCATCACTTCGTACGAGAAACTGCTGGGCGAGCAGGAAGAACGACAGGCCGACGATATCGAAATCTACATCGCGCCAGGGCCGCGATTGGGGAACGTCGTCATCCAGGCGGAGGGAGTCGCCAAGTCGTTCGGCGACAGGGTGTTGATGAAGGACATGGCCTTTGCCCTGCCGCCCGGGGGCATCGTCGGCGTCATCGGTCCGAACGGCGCCGGCAAGACGACTCTGTTTCGCATGATCGCCGGCGAGGAGAAGGTCGACGCCGGGACCATGCGTGTCGGCGAGACGGTGGCGCTGGCGTACGTCGAGCAGAGCCGACTCAGCCTCGATCCGGACAAGACGATCTGGGAGGCAATCACCGACGGGCAGGACGTGGTCGTCCTCGGCAAGCGCGAGGTGAATTCGCGCGCCTACGTGGCGCGCTTCAACTTCGGCGGCACGGATCAGCAGAAGAAGGTGGGCGTGCTGTCGGGCGGCGAGCGCAACCGGGTGCAGTTGGCGCGGATGCTGAGAGAAGGAGCGAACGTACTGCTGCTCGACGAGCCGACCAACGACCTCGACGTCAACACCATGCGCGCTCTCGAAGAGGCGTTGGAGCACTTCGCCGGCTGTGCGGTGGTCATCAGTCACGACCGCTGGTTCCTCGATCGGCTGTGCACCCATATCCTCGCGTTCGAAGGTGACGGCGCGGTGGTGTGGTTCGACGGCAACTACACGCAATACGAAGCCGACCGCCTGCAGCGACTCGGCAGCAGCGCCGACCCGGCGGCGAAGGCGAAGTATCGGGCGCTGACGAGGTGACGGCTTCGCCGTCACCTCGTCAGCGCCCCAGGGGTCGGGGTTCGGGGGCCAGGGGTCAGGGGTGGTAGGATCTTGACCAGGAGCCGGGGGCCAGGGATCAGGGGCCAGGGGAGGTTGGATCTTCGCTATGCGAAGATCCGCTGTATTGATGAGAGGCGAAGCCTCTACCTTCCCTGACCCCCGGCCCCTGGCCCCTGAACCCTGATGAATACACCTCGTAACGATTCCGACGACTCCGCCGCCTTCGTCGAGCTTCTCCAGCGTCGAGCGCCACGCGCGATGACGATAGCGCAGATCGCCGACGAGCTGGGGCTCGAGCGCTACGACCGGCGCGCCGTCAAGGCGGTGCTGGAAGAGAAAGTGGAGGCGCGGCATCTGCAGCGCGTCGGCAAGACGCGGTACCGATGGGAGCCGCGTGAGGTTCGCCCCGGCGGAGGAAAAGCCGGCACCGACGGCGGCCGGGTGCGTCCGCGCGGCGGCGGTATCGAAGGGCGTTACTCGCGGGCGCGCGCCGGGTTCGGATTCGTCGAAGTGCAGGGCGATGCGGCGCGGCGCTTTCAGCGCGACGTCTTCATTCCGGCCGGCATGGAGGGCGCCGCCCTGCACGGCGATCGCGTCGAGATCGAGATCGACAGCCTCGACGCGCGCGACCGCCGCGCCAGCGGCCGGGTCGTGCGCGTCGTCGCCGCGGCGCGCGAGCGCATCATCGGCACGCTGCAGTCCTACCTGCGCGGGTGGCGACTGTTGCCGTCGGACGAACTGCTGCCGATCGTCGACATCGTCGGCGGCGAATCGCCGCGGGCGCGCGACGCCGGATTGGTAGCGGTGGTACGCCTGACGGCGCCGCCGACGCCGGGGCGGCCGGCGCGCGGCTCGCTCGAGCGCGTGCTCGGCGCGGCCGACGACCCCGAGGTGCAGTTCCTGACGATTGCGCTCGAGTTCGGCCTGCGCGTCGACTTTCCGGACGACGTGTTGGCCGCCGCGGCGGCCCTGCCGACGGACCCGCGGCCGGACGACTTCGCGGGCCGCGAGGATTTGCGCGCGATGCCGTTCGTCACCATCGACGGCGAAGACGCGCGCGATTTCGACGACGCCGTATGCGTCGAGCGCCGCGGCGCCGGCTGGCGCGCCTGGGTGGCGATCGCCGATGTCGCGCACTACGTGCAGCGCGGCTCGCCGCTCGATGTCGAGGCGGCGCTGCGCGGCACCAGCACCTATTTCCCCGACCGCGCCGTGCCGATGCTGCCCGAGCGTCTCTCGAATCAGTTGTGCTCGCTCAACCCCGAGCGCGAGCGCCTCGTCCTGGTAGCCGAGATGGACCTCGACGCGGCGGCGCGCCGCACCGATCAGCGTTTCTATCGCGCGGTCATCCGCTCGCGGGCGCGCCTCACGTACACCCGGGTCGCCGCCGAGCTCGCCGCCGCTGACGGCGCGCCGCGCTCCGCCGATCCGATCGGCGACCCGGTGATCGAGGCGGCGCTGCGCGACATGCGCGCTCTGATGCGCGGCCTGTACGAGAATCGGATGCGCGCCGGCGCCCTCGATCTCGACCTGCCCGAGCCGATCGTCCAACTATCCGCCGACGGGCATTGCGTCGGCCTCGGGCTGCGCGAGCGCAACGACGCGCACCGCATCATCGAAGAGCTGATGCTCGAGGCGAACCGAGCCGTGGCGATCCATTTGCGCGACCGCGACGTCAGTTTTCCGTACCGGATCCACGAGCCGCCCGATCCGGAGGAGCTGGTCGAGCTCAACGAAGTGCTGGCGCGCTTCGGCCTGCGCGTCGCCATCGACGATCCGGTGCGGCCGCGCGACGTGCAGGCCGTGCTCGACAAGTTGCGCGGCCACCCGATGGAGGCGGTTTTATCGCGCCGTATGCTGCGCTCGCTGACCCAGGCGCGCTACTCGGCGATCAACAGCGGACATTTCGGCCTGGCATTCCCGATCTACTGTCACTTCACGTCGCCGATCCGGCGCTACCCCGATCTGCTCGTGCACCGGCAGTTGGGTCGGTTGTTCGACGGCGACGTTCGGCCAGCCGCGGCTGAGATGGAGGCGATCGAGGCGGCGAGCGCGGCGGCGTCGCAGTGCGAGCGCAACTCGATGGACGCCGAGCGGGCCATGCTCGATCTGCGGCGCGCCGAGTTCATGCTTCAGCATCTCGGCGAGCCGCACCCCGGCTTCGTCGTCGGAGTCGCGTCATTCGGTTTCTTCGTCGAGCTCGACGCCTATCCGGTGGAAGGACTGGTGCGCATCCAGGACGTCGCGGACGATTACTACGAGTTCGTCGAGGCCGAATCGGTGCTACAAGGCGCGCGCACCAATCGCATCATCGGCCTCGGCGACCGCGTCGTGGTCGAGGCCGTCGACGTGTCGTTGCAGCGCCGGCGGATCGAGCTGGCGCTCCTCGAGCACCGCGAGAACGAAACGTTGCGCGGTCGTCTCGGCGGACGCGGTGCGCCACCCGCAAGACGCGACGCGCGGCGCGGCGCCGGCGGCCGCGGGCGACGGCGGTGACGGACGAATGATTGCGGCGGCGTTCCTGGTGTTGATCGTCGGCCTGATCGGCGCCGTGATCCAGCTCCCCGAGATTCTCAGTCACCACATCAACCAGCCGGTGCAGCGGGCGCGCCGGGTACGCGCGCTGCGGCGAAAGCTTACGCTCGCCGCGGTGGCCGTGCTCACCGCGGCGTTGTCGCTCTACTGGGCGGTCAGCGGGTAAGCGCCGATCGGTTGCCTCACGGCTGCTCGGCCAGCCCCGCGTCGACGGCTGCGTCGGCGAGCGGCAACACGCGGACGAAAAGCTGCGTACCGACTCCCGTGTTGGCCTCGATCGCGAGGAACGCACCATAGCCGCGATCTTCGTCGAGCCACGGGAAGGCGCCGTAGGCGCCGGGATCGGTGATCAGCGAATCGGCGCTGCGGAAGATCCACCAGCCGAGTCCGTAGCCGGCTGGATCGGCGCGGCCGGTCGAGCCGTCGTAGGCCAGCGCGATGCGATCGGCGTGCATCGCTTGCACTGCCTCTTCGGAGAGGACGCGATTGTCGTCGCACATGCCGCCGCGCAGGTGCATCAGGAGGAGCTTGGCGTAGTCGCCGGTGGTGGTGTACAGGCCGCCTTCGATGTTGGGGTTGTCGGTCGGCGTCAGGTTGGCGGGATCGCCGTCAAAGCCCGACGGGTAGCCGAACGGGTTGTTGTCGGGGTTGGTCAAGCTCGTGAAATGGTTGGTGTAAGCGGTCGCCTGAAGGCCGCAGGGCTCGACGTAGATCTCCTCGATCAGTTGATCCCAGCTCTTGCCCGATACGACTTCGGCGACGCCGCCCGCGACCTGCCACTGACCGCCGCCGTAGATGAACATGGTATCCGGCGGAATGATGTCGGCGTCGTCGAGCTCGGTGGTGAAGATCCGCTGCGCGCAGTCCTGCAGAGTTCCGGCCGCGAGGTACTGGCAGATGTACGGCGGATACGCCGGATTGGGCAGCAGTCCGACCAGGCCGGAGCTGTTGGAGATCAGTTGAGCCGGCGTGATGTCGGGATTGGAATCGCCCCAGCCGATGGCGTCGATGATCGGCTCGTCGACGTCGAGCAGGCCCTGATCGTCGAGATGCATGAGCACGCCGGCGCTGACCATCTTGCTCGACGACGCGACCAGATAGATGCGGTCGTCGGTGAAGCTGCCGAAGCTCTTCTGATGAATGACGCCGTAGTCGCGGTGGACGACCACCGTGCCCACCCCTTCGAGCCCCGTCTCGTCGACGAATGCCTGCACTTCCGCATCGAAGGCGGAGAAGTCGAACTCGGGCGCCGGCCCGGTATCGTCGCTCGAGCTGTCGTCGTCGCTACCGCACGCCGACAGGAGCAGAGTCGCAGTCAATCCAAGGGCCAGGGTCGCGTGTCTCAGTCGAAACATCGGCCCCACTTAGCCCGCGGCGCGCTCTGAACCAAGGGCGCGGCATACCGAATCGGCCATCCCACCACTTTCGGCACATCAAATATCCGAACCCGCCGGTTTCCTGTCGGAACGATAATTCTCTTGACGAGTAAATCCGGATTCACTAGTTGACGTGAATCCGAATTCACACGACCGGAAAACTGGTTCCGGAGAAGGAGGCGAGCCGGTGATGACGGAGAAGGTGACTGTCGAGGACCGCGGCGCGGTGCGCGTCCTGCGCATCAACCGCCCCGAGCAGCGCAACTGTGTCGACGGCGAGACGGCGGTCGGCATCGGTCGGGCGATCGAGGCGTTCGCGGCCGATGACCAGGCGCGCGTGCTGGTCGTGACCGGTGCCGGCGAGCTGGCGTTTTGCGCCGGAGCCGATCTGAAGAACCCGATCTCGCTGTTCGAACACGAGTACCTCGATCGGGCTGGTCCGATGGGTTTCGCTCGCCTCGATCCCGGCAAGCCGACGATCGCCGCCGTCAACGGCTACTGCTTCGCCGGCGGCGGCGAGCTGGCGGCGTGGTGTGACATTCGCATTGCGGCGGAGAATGCCGAGTTCGGTTGCCTGTCGCGCCGCTGGGGTGTGCCGTACACCGACGGCGGCACCCAGCGCTTCGCGCGCATCATGGGCACCGGCAACGCGCTGTACATGCTCACCACCGGCGCGCGTTTCGACGCGCGGCGCGCCTATGAGATGGGATTCGTCCAGGAGGTAGTGCCGGCCGGCGAGGCGCTCGGCCGCGCGCTCGAGCTGGCGCAGACGATCGCCGGCTATCCGAACTTTCGCGGCATCTGCGCCGACCGCAACGCGGTCCTGCACGGCCTGTCGCTCGACATCGACGAAGGTCTGTTGCTCGAAGCCGAAATGGTGCGGCCCGAGTGTTCGTCGGAGGAGTTGCTCGCGGGTCTGGCGCGCTTCGCGGCGGGAGCGCGCGATGCCTCGCCGCGGCCGCCCGCCACCACCGCCGCCGGAGATCGATCATGAGCGCCAACGCATTGGCCGACGATGCCACCGTCGTCGCGCGCATCCTCGATCACATCGACGAGAAGAGCACCGACCGCGGCGAGATTACCTGGCGCGAACCGATCGAAAACTACCGCTGCGAACGGCGCTATGCGGCCGAGATCGAATTGATGCGGCGCACCGCGACGCCGTTTTGCCCGTCCGCCGCACTGCCCCAGCCCGGCGCCTGGCTGGCGCGCATCGCGGCGGGGACGCCGCTGCTCGCGGTGCGCGATGCCGACAACGAAGTGCATGTGTTTCGCAACGCGTGCCGCCATCGCGGCACGCAGCTCGCGGAGGGATCGGGCTGCGCCAAGGCGTTCGTCTGCCGCTACCACGGCTGGACCTACGGGCTCGACGGGGAGTTGCGGCACGTCCCGCACGAGCACGGCTTTCCGGGTCTCGACAGAAGCGCGCGCGGACTGGTGCCGGTGCAGGCGCTCGAGGTCGACGGGTTGGTGTACGTCACCCAATCGGCTGCGCCGGGCGCGCCGCCGCCGCGTTTGGCGCCGCTGGCCACGCCCGGCTGGCGGATGCTCGGCGCCGGCGAAATGGAGATTGCGGCGAACTGGAAGATTCTCGCCGAGGGATTTCTCGAGGGCTACCACATCCGCACCACGCACGCCGCGACCTTCTATCCGCTGCAGTACGACAATTTGAATGTCGTGGAGCGGTTCGGCCGCAACAGCCGCATCGCCTTCCCGTACCGCAACGTCAACAAGCTGCGCGCTCAGCAGCCAGCCGAGCGCTCGGCCGACGGCGTGCTCACGTACGTCTACCACCTGTTCCCCAACGCGATGGTCGCGACCTTTCCCGGCCGAGTGTTTGTCGTCGCCATCGAGCCGGTCGCGATCGATCGCACGCGCCTGGTCACGTACGTGCTGACTGACCACGAGGAGAGCGACACCGACGCGCAGGCGGCGCTGAGCCAGGGCGCGGACCTGGTCGCGCGCGGCGGCGCCGAGGACCAGGAGATGGCGTGCGCCATCCAGCGCAGCCTCGCCAGCGGCGCCAATCAGTTCTTCGAGTTCGGCCTCTTCGAGAGCGCCATCGGCCACTTTCACGCATCGCTCCACGCGGCGCTGGCGGGAACGGCGTAGCCGTGGCGGTGCGGCGTCGACGCGCGAAGCCGCAGGCGGCGGCCCGTCGCAAGACGAAGCGCGGCCCCGACGCGCCGCTCGGCAAAACGCGCGATCGACTGGTCGAGGCGGCGCGCACCCTTCTCGAAGAGGGCGGCTACGGCGCCGCGTCGGTGCAGGCGATCGCCGATCGCGTCGGCGTTTCGGCGGGCGCGCTGTACCGCCACTTCCCGTCGAAAGCGGAGCTCTTCGTCGAGGTCTTCCGCGACACCGCGAAGCGCGATCTGGCGGCGGTCGACGACGCGGCGGCGCGCGGCAGTTGCGTCGAGCGCCTGGAGGCGGCGGTGGCCAACCACGCGAGAAGGGCGTTGCGCCATCGGCGGCTGGCGTGGGCGCTGCTGCACGAGCCCGTCGACCCGCTGGTCGACGCCGAGCGGCTGGTGTACCGCCGCACGTACTGCCGCCACATGGCCGGCCTGCTGCGCCAGGCGATCGCCGCCGGCGAGATCCCCGATCAGAACGTCGAATTCAGCGCCGCCGCCGTGGTCGGAGCGATCGCCGAATCGCTGGTCGGTCCGCTGTCGCCGATCGCCGGGCAGATCGCCTCCGAAGACGAGATCGTCGCGACGCTGGTGCGCTTCTGCCGCCGCAGCGTCGGTGCTGCCGATGCGGACGGACGACTTCCCCTCCTTGCGAGACTGTCGGAAAACGAAGATTCGTGACCGTACACGTACTCGTACCCGTACTCGTACACGGAGTTTCCTGCAGAATTCGGGCATGGATCGTGTACGGGTACGCGTACGAGTACGAGTACGGGAGAAAATCGACAGTCCCTTGCCAAGGAGGGGGTCCGGGGGGAGGTCGCGTAGCGATTGAAGGGAATCGCGTTCGGTATCGGTATCGGAGTCGGAATCGACCCTCTCGATACCGATACCAATAGCGATACCGACGCCGAAGCGAATGGAAGGCGACCCTGTTCACGGTTCACCTATCCGTGACTTGCGCTGTAGGAGCCGTTCGACTGATGTCTCATCGATGACGACCAGCAAGCCTGCGCGCGCTATGCAGTTCACCCTCTTTGAAACTCCAATCGGTTGGTGCGGCGTCGCCTGGAGCGATCGCGGTATCGCCGGGGTGCAACTGCCGGAGGGCAATCAGGCGCAGACGCGCGCTCGCATGGTGCGCCGCTTCGGCCGTGATGGCGAGGTGAAGCCGCCGGCCAAAATCGCCGGCGCGATCGAGGCCATCGCCGCTCTCCTGAGCGGCGAGCGGCGCGATCTGTCGGAGATCTCGTTGGACATGGACGGCGTTGGCGATTTCGAGAGCCGCGTATATGACGTCGCACGACAGATCCCGCCGGGCGAGACGATCTCGTACGGCGAACTGGCAGCGCGCCTCGGGCAGCGCGATCTGGCGCGCAGTGTCGGACAGGCGCTCGGCCGCAATCCATTCCCGATCGTCGTGCCGTGCCATCGCGTCGTCGCATCGTCGGGCAAGCTCGGCGGCTTCTCGGCGCGCGGCGGCGCCGCGACGAAACTGCGCTTGCTGAACATCGAGGGCGCGCGTCGCAAAGATCAGCTCGGCCTGTTCGACGACGCCGGCGAGCTGGGCTTCGATCCGGCCGCCGCGGCGTCGCATCTGCGCGCGGCCGACCCGATGCTGGCGCGCATCATCGACGCGGTCGGGCCGTGCCGCCTCGAGCTCAAGCGCACCGCCAGCCTGTTTGGCGCGCTCGCCGAGGCGATCGTCTATCAACAACTCAGCGGCAGCGCGGCGGCGACGATCCACGCCCGCGTCTGTGCGCTATTCCCGCATCCTTACGGCGGCCTCACGGCCGACGGCATCGCCCGCGCGACCGACGCCAAGCTGCGCGGCGCCGGACTGTCGGCGGCGAAGCTGCTGTCGCTGCGCGACCTGGCGCGCCGCGCCCGCGCCGGCGAGATCCCGTCACTCGCCGAGGCGCGGACTATGGAGGACGCGGCGCTGATCGAGCGCCTGACGGCGGTGCGCGGCATCGGCCGCTGGACGGTCGAGATGCTGCTGATCTTCAGACTCGGGAGGCCCGACGTGCTGCCGGTCGACGACTACGGTGTCCGCAAAGGCTTCGCCGTCGCCGCGCGCAAGCGCGACCTGCCGGCGCCAAAAGATCTCGCCAAGCACGGCGAGCGCTGGGCCCCGTATCGATCCGTTGCGAGTTGGTATCTGTGGCGTGCGGCCGAACGAGAATCGCGTGCGGTTCGGGACTGATCCCAGCAGGTGAGGAGACTGTCGATTTTCTCCCGTACACGTACTCGTACGCGTACCCGTACACGATCAATGCCCGAATTCTGCAGGAAACTCCGTGTACGAGTACGTGTACGGTCGCTGATCTTTCGTTTTACGACCGTCTCTGAGGAAGAGAGCCTGGGCTCGGAATCTTCACGCCAGGACTCGCAGCCGTCAGCGTGAGACGTCTGGGTCAGAGCATGATGCTCGCGGGCGGTGGCTGATCGCGCACCCGTGGTTCGTCCGTGAACGCAGCCCAAGATGCTACCACCCAGCGCAAGCCGGTTTTCACCGGCTCGGCCTGGTGGACGTAGCGATGATCGGACGGGAAGAACACCAGGTCGCCGGCGCGCGGGCGGTGCGAGTATCTGAACTTCAGAAAGCGCAGCTCGCCACCCTGGAAGTCGTCGTTCAGGTAGAGCAGCAGGCTGATGTCGCGATCGATGCCCTTCGTCCAGGATCGCCCGTCGGGTGAACACACTTCCGAGTCCGCGTGGGCGCGGTACCAGCCACCTGGTTCGTAGCGCAGCACCTGAGGGTATTCGAACCAAGCGAATCGTCGCCCGCGGAGCGGTGCGATTATGTCCTGATACGCGCGTTCGACCCGCCGATCGATGTCGCGCCGCAATCGGCCGGCCTTCACGAGATCCGTGATTCGGTCGCCACCGTGCGTGGTTTCGGAGTGGCTGATGCCTCTGTCCGGTGCCTCGACCGTGCCCAAGGGCAGGCGCGGCTGTCGGTGCAGGTGCGTGATCCAGCTCCGGCAGATGTCAGGGTCGAGAAAGCCGGGAACGATCCCGACACCGTGCGGCGGCAGGCGATCTCGTTTCGCTGAGCCGCAGCAATCCCGGAAGGGCTTGCCGCTGCCGCAGAAACACGGCTCCTGCGGCGATGGCGAGAAGTTCGCGCGCGGTGTTCTCGGTCTCGGCTTTGTCAGTGGCGACGGCATCGGTACTCGCGCCACCACTCGTAACGAAGCTGGGCGGCAATTGCCGGAGATTTACCGTCCGTGCGACAGAGTAGCCAGCCCGTTCCCGAAATCGCGAGGGCCGCGGGAAGTCGGAGAAGCGATCGCTCAGCCCGCTACAGCTTGATCCATCCAAGCCGCTTTCGTGTTGCGCACGGCACGTTCCGCCGCCTGGTGATCGATGTTCAGCTTTCCCTCGCGCCCCATCTCTTCGACCAGCGCGTGCGGCAGCGTCTCAGTGATCGCGATCACGAGCGGGGCGTACTCCTTCAGATGCTCGAGCGCGAGATCCGCGGTCTTCTGCTCCCCAGCCGCGAGAGCGGTGACGTGCAACATCTCGTAGCAGACGACTGCGGTCGACAGTGCGATGTAGTCGTCGCGCAACATCCGAGAAACCGGTTCATCCGACCGCATCCCGTTGTAGATGCCGGCGGCCGCGCCGAGAACCGAACCTACGGCCTGCTTCAAGGTCGATTCCCCCGCTCCGTATCGAGACAGGCAACCCCGAAGTGCTTCGAGATGCCGGTCGATGGTGTCTTCGATCTCCGACACGACACTCGCCGCACGGGGGAGTTTGCTCAAGCGATCGTCCTTCTTCTGGCGCCGAAACGCGGCGTGCATCTCATTCTCGACAGCAAGCATGTCGCGCACGTGCTTGCTGATCATCTCCTGCTTGTTCGTGTCCTGTTTATTCGTGTTCATTCCTAGAGCCTCCATTTGGGTGAGTTCGAAACAAGGGCTCGCTGACTCCATCGGCCAAGGGCGCGCGGACCGATGCGGTCTTGTCGACGGATCTACTGGACGATCTTCCAGTTGCCGTCCTGCTGGCGGCACGCCGTGCCGTGAGCCGTGTTCGCTTCGCCGTCGATCATCACGGTCTGCTTGAACTCACGACAGTTCACGCCCTGAGCAGTCTGAAAAGTTTCGGTCGGCGTGACCTCGCCCGAGTGTCCGGTGTCGGGATTCTTCCACGCGATGGAGTTGCCCGTTCGCGTGTTCTCCAGGGCGTCGTAGGTCGTGTCGCTCATGTAGCGACGATCGCGCTGATTCAGATATTCGCCTACGCCTGCTCCCACCAATCCGCCGAGGATCACCCCGGCTGCTGTTGCTTCCGGGCTGTCTCCGATCGCCGCGCCCAGCAGTCCACCAGCCGCCGCGCCGCCGACTGCGCCAACCGTGGTTTCCGTGCTCGGCTGGTAGCCGGAGCACGAAATCGTCGCACACAACGACAGAAACATCGCGGCGGCGATTACAGAAGAAGTTCCCTTTCTTGCTCTGACCATTTTTCAACTCCTTTGAGTAGGCCACGAATTCCATTGCGCGGCGTGTTCAATAGAGTGGTCAGCAAGCCGTATGCCCAGATGACGGCTGTGAGCATCGCGTCGTTGAATCGAGATGCGGTGGAGCGTGCGATGTAAGTCGGAGAATCCGCTACAGTACGCGGCTGAAGTTCTTCACTCGTCGCATGCATCGATCATGCGGCAGGTGCGTAAATCCTACACCCAACAAGGTCCCGCATGGCGCCCAACACTCGCCTTGATCTGACAGAAGAAACTCATCCGCAGGTTACGCCTCGCAAGGATGCTCTCTACTTCGGATCCATCGAGTCTCCTCGCGTTCCCTAAACTCAATCAAGGGGTGGGTTTGGATGCGCGGTACCGCAATGCCCAAGTCTTCTGGGATCTGCGTAATTTGCGCAATCTGCGGATGAGTCTTCTCTCCGTGCCTCTGTGGTGAAGATCTCAGACTTGCTCGAGTGCCTGCTGGAGATCTGCGATCAGATCGTGGCCGTCTTCGATGCGCCATGTGGACATCCTTGCTGGATCGGGATCCGGGAAACTCCCAATTGTCGGGTGCCTTGCGCGCATAGTACGGCCACGTCTCATGACCGATTCGGATTGCTCGCAATGAAGAAGCAGCGTCCGGCCAAGCGTGAAGGGAGCTCGAACATGGGAGAATGTATCCAGAGACCAGTGCCGGTGGACGAACTAGACCAGCACTTCAGATCGCGCGACGCGGTCAGGGAAACGCCAATCGCTCTCGAGCGCCGCTTCCATGTCGCCGCCGAGCGCGAGCCTCAGGTCGAAACTCGTATTCATCGCGTCGAACGCGGCGACGGTCGATCATTCTGGGAAGTGATCGTCGATATCGACGGTGTCACCGCGGGCGGTCGTGCGGTGCCCCCGGCGCTGAGAGGGCGGGCGAGCAGAATCGAGAAACGTAAAATGAGCGAGGAGCAGTTGACGGAGCGACTGACCGGCTTTGTCCCGGACCATCTCGCCTTCAGCGCTACTCCGCAGGAGCGGGTGAAGAGTGTGAAGCGCATTCGGCCGGCTATGTCCGAGCCGCGCATCGCTACCACCGTTTTTGGGGCTGACGATCGCCGAGCCTTTCGGGACACAGCCTATCCGTGGTCGACCGTCGGCCTGGTACAGACAAACCGCGGTTCGGGGTCGGGCGTAATGATCGGCCCGCGCCATTTGTTGACCGTAAGCCATGTCATCGATTGGAGCGCACCGGCCGGCTTCGCTGCCGACTGGGTGCGATTCACGCCCTCGTTCTTCGACGGCGACGCACCTTTCGGCGAAGCGTACGGCGAACACATCTACTGGTACGTTCAAGAGGACGGCGACGGGTTCATCTCTGGCAACGAGGGCGACTTCGACTACGCGGTGGTGGTGCTCGACCGGCGACTGGGCGAGACGACTGGCTGGATGGGCGCGCGTGGCTACGACGACGACTGGGACAGTCTCGACGCATGGTCGCACATGGGCTACCCGGCGGATCTCAACAGCGGCCAGCGGCCGACGTGGCAGGGTGGATTTCGAGTCAACGGAACCGACGCAGCGGCACAATCGATTCTGCACAGGGCGGACGTGTTCCCTGGGCAGTCCGGCGGACCGGTGTTCGGCTTCTGGGCCGGTGATGTCGGGCCCCGGGCGATCGCAGTGCAGTCGTGGCAGACCAGCTCGAACAACGGTGCGAGCGGCAGCATGGACATGCGCGACTTGGTTGCGCGGGCGCGAACCGAATTCGCCTGACAACAGAGACGCATCAGGGTCGATGCTGAGGGAGGCGGAGACAGCAGGAGCGTTCCGTCGCCTCGTAGTGAAAAGGCTCTGACCCTGGTGTCAGACTTGCTCGAGCGCCTGTTCTAGATCCGCGATCAGGTCGTCGCCGTCTTCGATGCCTACCGCGTAGCGCACCAGGTTGTCCTTGATGCCGACTTTCAGGCGCTCTTCGGTGGTCAGCTCATAGAAGCTCATCAGGGCGGGTTGTTCGATCAGGCTTTCGACGCCGCCGAGCGACGGGGCGATGCGCGGAATGCGACAGGCGTCGATCAGGCGGCTGGTTGCGTCGATGTCGCCGTTGACTTCGAACGCGACGACGCCGCCGAAACCGCTCATCTGTCGCCGCGCGATCTCGTGCTCGGGATGGCTCGGCAGGCTCGGGTAGTGGACGTGCGCGATCTTCGGATGCGCGTCGAGAAAGGCGGCTATGCGCTCGGCGTTGTCGTTTTGCCGAGCGACGCGCAGCGCCAACGTCTTGACGCCGCGGATCAGCAGGTAGGCGCTGAACGGATCCGGCACCGCGCCGGTGACGCCCTGCAGGTCGCGGATCCCCGACACCAGGGCGCGGCTGCCGACCACCGCGCCGGCCAGCAGATCGTTGTGGCCGCCCAGGTATTTTGTCGCCGAGTGGATGACTAGGTCGACGCCGAACTCGATCGGCCGCTGGTTGATCGGTGTCGCGAAGGTGGAATCGATGATGGTCTTTACGCGCTTGCGGCGCGCCACGGCGACCAACTTCTCGAGATCGAGGACGCGATTGTAGGGATTGGTCGGCGACTCACTGAAGATGAGGCGGGTGTTCGACCGCACCGCCTCCTCGATGCGGGCGTAGTCGCCGGCCGGCGCGGTCGACACCTCGACTCCGAATCGGCGCAGGGTCTGGTTGAGGAACTGCCGCGTGCGCCGGTAGGCGTCGTCGGTGACGACGACGTGGGCGCCGCGCGACAGCATCGCGAATAGCGTCGTGGTGATCGCCGCCATGCCGCTCGAGAACAGCAGCCCGTCCTCGGCGCCGTCGAGCTCGGCGAGCTTCTCCTCGGCGACGCGCTGGGTCGGGTTGCCGTAGCGCCCGTACTCCATGCGATCGATGCGGCCCTCGAAGTGGTCGCGCAGCTCCTGCGTGTCGGCGAAGGTGTAGGTCGACGTCTGCAGGATCGGTGTCGTGAGGGCGTCGAGCGCCTTCTTGCGCGGCTCGCCGCCGTGCACGGCGCGCGTACTCGGACCGCGCATCGAAGACTCTCTCTCGTCGGAACCGCTCTTAGATGGCACCTGTGTTCTCCAGCAACGTCGACTTTTCCGAAAAGCGACGGATCGCCTCCTTGACCTGGCCCAGGTCGGCGCCGATCTCGACCGGCGCGTTGGCGTAGCGGGAATCCACGCCAGGTAGGTCGTTGAGGTGGTAGGCGATCTTCTGATTGGCGAACTTCAAACCGTGCGCGGTGGAGATGACGACGACGCGCTGATCGGAGCGGATGATTTTGCGCTCGACCAGCTTGCGCAGCGCCGCCAGGGCGACGCCGGTGTGCGGGCAGTTGAACATGCCGGTGCGGTCGGCGCGCGCCGCTTCGTCGGCGAGCTCGTTCTCGGTGGCCTGCTCGACGACGCCGTCGAACTGCTGGAGTACTCGCACGGCCCGCTTGTAGCTGACCGGGTTGCCGATCTGGATGGCGCTCGCCAGGGTACCCTTGGCGCGCACCGCTTCAAACGACTCGAAGTTCTTCTGGTACGCCAGGTAGAGGGGGTTGGCGTTGGCCGCCTGGGCGACGGCGATGCGCGGCAGCTTCTGGATGAGGCCGAGGTCGCGCATCATCAGAAAGCCCTTGCCGAGGGCGCTGACGTTGCCGAGGTTGCCGCCCGGGATGATGACCCAGTCCGGCACTTCCCAGTCGAACTGCTGCACCAGCTCGATGCTGACCGTCTTCTGGCCCTCGACGCGCAGGCTGTTCATCGAGTTGGCGAGGTAGATGTCGGGCTCGTGCGTGATTTGCTGCACCAATGCCATGCAGCCGTCGAAATCGGTGTCGAGACTGAGCACCAGCGCGCCGTTGGCCAACGGCTGGACGAGCTGTGCCGGTGACACCTTGTCTTTCGGCAGCAATACGACGGCGGGAATGCCGGCCGCCGCGCCGTAGTTGGCGAGCGCCGCCGACGTGTCACCGGTCGATGCGCAGGCGATCGCCGTGATCGGCCGTCCCTCGGCGATCATCTGCTTCACCACCGAGACCAGCACCGTCATGCCGAGGTCCTTGAACGAGCCGGTGTGGGAGTTGCCGCACTGCTTTACCCACAAATCCTCGACGCCGAGCAGCTTGCCGTAGCGCTCGGCCCACATGAGATTGGTGCCGCCCTCGTAGGTCGAGACGATGTTCTCGTTGTCGATGAAGGGAATCACCCATTCCTTCTTGCCCCAGACCCCGGAGCCGAAGGGGAATTCGTTGCGGCGGTAACGCTCCTCGAAGAGCTTGATCCACGCCGCCCCGGATCGCCGGCGCAACGCGTCGACGTCGTGCTGTACGTCGAGCAGATCGCCACAATCGGGACAGCGGTAGATGACCTCGGTCAGGCTGAATCGGGTCGGACAACCGTTGATGCATTCGAACCAGGCGCTGTACTCGCTCATGCGCCTTTCATAGCCGGAAATCGTTGAAAGTCTAAGGAGGGTGGTGGCACGAATGTGG
>CADEER010000025.1:0-8465 GCA_902826395.1 uncultured bacterium | reverse complement strand
CACGGTTCACCGTTCACGGTTCACGGCGGCAACGCCGGGCGCCAATAATAGACGGGCTCGGCCGCGCCGCTGGGTCGGTTGTGTAGTGGATCAGCGACCGAACAACGCCGTGCCCCAACTGCGGACGGGTCCGTCCTTGGGCTCGTCGCTTTGCTTCTGAGCTACGGCGTTCGCCGCCGTGACCTTGCCGTGACCGATGCGCGCCGCATGCTCTGCCAGTGCTGCGCGCACGGCTCCGCTCGGCTCCGCCTCGGCTGGAAACTGGACGGTCTTGACCAGGTCGCGCGGAGCGCGATTCGCCAGCTCGTAGAGCGAAGCACGCGGGAGGATGTTCCAGGCGATCGAGACGGCGAGAATGCAAAAGCAGAAACCCAGGAAGAGCTCCTGAATCGTCGGGGGGCGTCTGCGCGGACGGCGTCTCATGCCCCGATGAGAGCAGCAAGGCCAGGGCCAATCCGGGTGCTGTTCCACGGTGGTCGGCTCGAACCGCGTATGCCACGGACGAACCCATGCGAAGCGGCGAAACTTCGACGGTGTGGGCGCGCCGATGCCTCGGGCCGCGGCGAAAGTTGACAACTAGCCGACAGGTCTATATAGAAGTTCGCATGGCGCGCGCGAATGGAACGAGGCAACTGGAGGAGCACGAGCTGTGGCGACTGGCGCGAGCGATGGTGTGCGGCTTGTACGGGGTGAGCGGCCGCGGCGGGTTCTTTCGCGACGCCTGCCTGCGCGATCGCGTCAGGTCTTCGGCCGTCGAACTGCTGTCGACCGTGGCCGAAGGGGTGAGCTTGGAAACCGCGGCGGCGGCGCTCGGTGAAGTGCGGCGCCGCTGTGTTCGACTGCGCAGCGAGCTGGTCGTCGCCGGGGATCAGGGCTACCTGGGCGACGTCGAGCTGCGCGCCCTGGTCGCGCAGATCGATGACCTCGAGCTGGCCGTGCGCCGCTCGACCGCTCCGCCGCGCGGCGCCGAAGAGCAGCCGGGGGAAGACGATGCTCGCCGCCAACCGGCACTACTATGACGCGGATCGCTCACCGCGCCGCCGGCGGCAGCGCCATCACTCGCGCTCGCGCCAGATCAGCACCTGCGGCAGCATCAGCCGGTTGGCGCTGACCTTCCAGCCGTCCGCGTCTCGCTTGAGGACGCTGGTGAAGTAGCCAGCGCGTACGCCGAGCTTGTTGCCCGCGGGATCGGTGGCGCCGAACAACTCGTAGGTGCCGTCGGCGATCGCGACGTCGTCGGAGACCAGGCGGACGTGCTCGACGGCGATGTGCAGCTGGCTGCCTTTGAAGACGCTGGCGTGCTCGATCTGCAGCAACTTGTTCACTTCGGCGCGGCCGTGCACCGTGCGACCGTCGGGCTCGGTGTGGTCGCCTTCGTCCGTCCACAGCGTCGCCATGGCGGCGGCGTCGTGTTTGTTCCACGCCTCGACGAACCGCTTGTACGTGGCGTGAACCTCGCCTTCGGCGCCGGTGGGCTCGCCGACCGGCGCGGGAACCGGCTGTGCATACGCGGCGGGGACGAGCAGCAGACAGATGAGAATCGCTCGAAACCCATACATCGCTCTGACCGCATGGATCACTTCGACCATTTGCACCTCCTGTCGAACGTCGCTCCGAGCGTACGCCTCCTCGATCGAGGGCGTCAAACAGCCGCGCGGCGGTGCCCATGTGACAATTGACAGTGTCGCACCTCGGTGGTCTGTTCGCCCCGATGGCAAGGGGGATGATTGTCGCATGGCCGCTGATCGCGCTGCTCGGCTGCGGCTCGGGAGGCGGCGGCGAAACGGCGGTGCCGGTCGAGCGCGTGCAGGGCTACGTCGTCTCGTCGTTCCGCTACCTCTACCCCGAAGACATCGCCGGGGGATGTCCGGGTGGCTTCAACCGCGGGCCGGTAGAGCGCCGGTTGGACGGCGAGGAGCCTCTGCCCGACGACTGCAACGATCCGGAGGCGAATCACGATCCGGAGTTCAAGGCGTTTGCCGGCGCGGCGCCGATCGACGGCCTCGATCTCGACGGCGTCGATTCGCGCTCCCAGGATTCCGGCGCGACGTGTGCGCACGACGACTTCGTCGATCCGATCGGCGGCCGCGGCATCGACTACCAACTGTGGCGGGCGCTCGGTTGCGTGCGCGGCTTTCAGGAAGGTGAGATCGCCGACATCGTAGTCGCTGGCGCGGTGCGCGAGGGATCGATGACCATCCTCCTCGAGCTGCTCGACCTCGACAGCGAAAGCGACGACGGCGACGTCGGCGTGCAGATCTTTGCAAGCACGGAAGCGCCGCCGACCGGTCCCGACGGTGCCGTGCTGCCCTTCGCTACGCTCAGCGTCCACGAGGATGCCGCCTATCACAGCGAGGTCGGGCGCGGCGCGCTGCGCGACGGCCATATGACCGCCGGCCCGATGGACCTGCGGGTGCGGCTCAACATCCAGATCGTCGCCGGCGATCTGACCTTCCACGACGCGATGGTGCGGGTCGAGAAGCACGCCGACGGCACGATCAGCGGCGCGATCTTCGGCTACCAGGCGATCGACGAGGTCTACGAGATCTTCGGTCGACAGGCCGGCCGCGCCGGCTCCGAAGCGCTGTCGTACACATGTTCGGGGCTGTGGGCGACATTGCAGAGTCAGGCGGACGGAGGATTCGACGCGGTGACCGGAGAATGCTCGCTGATCTCGGTCGCGTATCAGTTCGAAGCAGTGCCGGCGTTCGTGGCGCGATGAAGGACTCTTTCACCACGGAGACACAGAGGCACGGAGGCTGCGCCGGCGTGTGGTTGATCAGCTTGCTCGCGATGTTGCTGGTCGGGTGTGCCGGTGACGGTCCTTCCGCGGGTGGTCCAATAGCGACTCCGCTCGAGCCGGGGCCGGTGGCGATGCGGCGACTAACCGAGACGCAGTACCGCGCGACTGTCGACGATGTGCTCGGCGAAGGGCTGTCGATCGCCGGTCGGCTCGAGCCCGACAACCGACGCGCCGGCTTGCTGGCGGTCGGTTCGTCGTTCGTCAGCGTAACCGCCGCCGGCTTCGAACAGTACGACGCCATCGCCCGAGTCCTCGCCGAGCAGGCGCTGGCGCCCGAGCGCCGCGCTCAGCTCGTCGGTTGCGCGCCGCCCGATCCGCAGAGCGCCGACGATGCCTGCGCGGCGGCGTTCGTGCGCGCGGTCGGCAGGCGGTTATGGCGGCGGCCGCTCGACGATGCCGAGGTCGCGAGCCGCGTTGCGATCGCCGGCGACGCCGCCGACTCGCTCGGCGATTTCTACGGCGGGCTCCAAGCGGCGCTGTCGAGCTTGCTGGTGGCGCCGGAGTTCCTGTTTCGCATCGAGCATACCGAGGCGAGTGACGGAGAGTACGCGCGGCTGACCAGTCTCTCGATGGCGACGCGCCTCAGCTACTTCTTGTGGAACAGCACGCCCGACGACGAGCTGCTGGCAGCGGCCGAGCGCGGTGAGCTGACCGACGACGCCGGCCTCGCGGCGCAGGTCGACCGCATGCTGGCGTCGCCCCGCCTCGAGGACAGCGTCCGCGCCTATTTCGGCGACCGCTTCAGCTTCGACGAGATCGAGCAGGGCCTGGTGCGCAAGGACCCGATGCTCTTCCCGGCCTTCAGTCAGGAGCTGATCGACGACGCGCGCGAGCAGACGCTGCGCGTCGTCACCGCGCACCTGCTCGAGGCTGACGGCGACTACCGCGACTTGTTCACCACTCGGCAGTCGTTCATGACGCGCGCTCTCGGCATCGTCTATCGGGTGCCGGTGCCGAGTCCCGACGAGTGGGAGGCGTTCGAGTTTCCGTCCGGCGGTGAGCGCGGCGGCGTCATGACCCACATCAGTCTGTTGGCGCTGCACTCGCATCCCGGCCGCAGCTCACCGACGCTGCGCGGCAAGTTCGTGCGCGAGGTGCTGCTCTGCCAGGACGTGCCGCCGCCGCCGGGCGACATCGACTTCTCGGCGTTCGCCGACGACTCGAGCGAAGATCGGCGCACGGCGCGCAAGCGGTTGACCATCCACGTCGAGAACGAGACCTGTGCCGGCTGCCACAAGATCATGGACCCGATCGGCCTCGCGCTCGAGCAGCTCGACGGCATCGGCGCCTTCCGCGAGACCGAAAACGGCGAAGTCATCGACCCGTCGGGAGAGCTGGACGGCGCGACCTTCGACAACGCAGTCGATCTCGGCCGGGCGCTGTCGCGACATCCCAACCTGGGCCCGTGTCTCGTGCGCACGCTCTACATGTACGCGGTTGGGCGCGATCCGGTCGCCGGCGAGGAGGGCTTTCTCACTACCCTCGACGCCGACGCCGCGAGCGGCGGCTATCGCATTCGCGACTTGATGCGCGCGATTGCGGTGAGCGACGCGTTCCGCCTCGCTTCCGGCGCGCGCGAAGCCGAGATTCCCACGCCGACCGCGATGCCGGAGTACACCTCGACTCCGACGCCGACCGAGCCGACGCCGGACGGCACGCCGCGCACACCGACGCCGACGCGTCCGCCGGCGCCGCCGACGTCGACACCGCGTGCCGCGACGCTCGCCGAGATTCAGGCCGACATCTTCACGCCGCAGTGCGCGACGCAGTTCTGTCACAGCCAGCAGGTGCGCGCCGGAGGATTGGTGCTCGAGGCGGGGCAGGCGCACGCGAACCTGGTCGGTATCGCGTCGTCCAATCCGACAGCGCAGCAGGCCGGCCTGCTGCGCGTTGAAGCCGGCGACCCCGACGGCAGCTTCTTGATGATGAAGGTGATCGGCCCGACCGAGGTTGCGTTCGGCTCGCGCATGCCGCTCGGCGGCACCGCGCTCGGCGCCGCCGACATTGCCGCCCTGCGGAGCTGGATCGCGGCGGGAGCCACGCCATGAAGAGAGCGAATCGGTTGTTGAGCCGGCGAACCGTCCTGCGCGGCATGGCCGGCGGTACCGCGGTGGCCTTGGGGCTGCCGCTGCTCGAGATCTTTCTCAATGACAACGGCACGGCGTTGGCGCAGGGGGCGCCGCTGCCGCTGCGCTTCGGGACCTGGTTCTGGGGTTGCGGCATGAACCCCGACCGCTGGGCGCCGGCGGACGAGGGCGACGAGTTCGATCTGCCACCCGAGCTGCTCGCGCTGCAGCCGGTGCGCGATCAGGTGAGCATCCTCAGCGGCTTCAACACCATCCTCGATGGGCGGCCCAACCTTCCGCACTGGACCGGCGTGATGGCGACGATGACCGGCTCGGCGCCCAACTTCGAGCCGGAGGTGCCCGGTCCGACGTTCGACGTTGCGATCAGCAAGGCGGTCGGCACGACGACTCGCTTCCGCTCGCTCGAGATCACCTGCACCGGCGTGCCGACCAACAGCTATAGCCGCGAGAGCCAGAGCATCGTCAACGCGAGCGCGGTGTCGCCGCTGCAGCTCTACAACCGCATTTTCGGACCGGAGTTCCACGATCCGAAAGACGGCGAGTTCGTGCCCGATCCAAAGACGCTGCTGCGCCAGAGCGTTCTGTCGGCCGTGCAGGGCGACACGGCCCGCCTCGTGCAGCGCCTCGGCAGCCACGACCGCCAGCGCCTCGACCAGTACTTCACTTCGCTGCGCCAGCTCGAGCGCCAGATCGAAATCTCACTGACTCCGCCCAATCTCGAAGCGTGCCGGCGGCCGGGGGCGCCAAGCGGCGAGGACCCGGGCACCGACCTGCCGCAGGCGATCTCGACCCACGATCTGATGACGGATCTGCTGGTGTTCGCGCTGCTCTGCGACCAGACGCGCGTCTTCAACATGCTCTTCTCGTGGGGCACGTCGGCACTGCGCCTGCCCGGCGTCGACATCTCGCACCACGAGCTGACGCACGACGAGATCGTCGACACCGAGCTCGGCTATCAGCCGCGATCGACCGAGTTCGTCCTCGAATCGATGCAGGCGTTCGCCAACTTCGTCGAGCGACTGGCGACGACACCGGAAGGGGCGGGGACACTGCTCGACAATTGCCTGATCCTCGGCCACTCCGAGAGCTCGTTCGCCAAGTCGCACGACACGACGCGCATCCCCGTGTTGATCGCGGGACGCGCCGGCGGCCGCGTCCAGCCGGGCCTGCACGTGCGCGGCAACGGCGACCCGATCACCCGCGTCGGACTGACGATTCAGCAGATCATGGGCCTGCCGATCAGCGAATGGGGCACCGGCTCGATGCAGACCTCGCGCGCGGTGACCGACATCCTCGTGTGAGCGGGCGCAGCACGGACATGGATGTCGGCACGGCGCGACGGGGGCCTTTCTTTTAAACACGAAGGCACAAAGTCACAAAGTCGGCTCATCAGAACTTTGTCTTCGTGGCTTTGTGTCTTTGTGCCTTCGTGTTGAAAGAGAAGGCTCGATTGAGCGCCGCCGCTCGGTTTCGAAGACCGCGTTTACAGCGGGTACGTCGACACGGCGATGCGGCGGCCGTCGGGGTCGCGCAGGTAGACGGTGTGCTCGGTCTCGCCGTCGAAGCAGCCGAGCTCGATGCAGCGCTGGCGGATGCGCGACTTGCGCTCCGCGTCGACGCGGAAGGCGACCAGCTCCATGCTGCCCGCCGGCAAAGGCGGCTCGCCGGCCTCGCGGCGCTCCAGCATCAACACCGCGTCGCCTAGCCCGAGCCACACCGAGCGCGGTCGCGCATCGCGCCGCACCTCCAGGCCGAGCACATCGACGAAGAAGTCGAGCGAGCGCTGGAGATCCCCGACCCGGAATGCAATGTGGTGAACCGCCATGCCCGCCATGTCCTCGCTATCGCCCCCCGAACGCCCGCCGTCAATCTTCGCTCGCTCCAGGGAGGCTGGAGACTCTCTTCCGTACACGTACTCGTACCCGTACGCGTACACGATCGATGTCCGGGCCGCGGCGCCGTGTACGGGTACGTGTACGTGTACGAGTACGGTGCCTGGTTCGGATTGCGCCACGCCATGAGTTGTCTCGACGCGACGCGCCGCCCCCAAACCATCGCCGCGCTCGAAGCCGAGACCTTCGACATCGCGATCATCGGCGGCGGTATCACCGGTGCGGGCGTGGCGCGCGAGGCGTCGCTGCGCGGACTGCGCGTCGCGTTGCTGGAAGCGGAGGACTTCGCTGCCGGCACGTCGAGCCGGTCTTCGAAGCTGATCCACGGCGGCCTGCGCTATCTGGCGATGGGCGACGTCGCGTTGGTGCGCGAGACGGCGCTCGAGCGCAAGGTGCTGCACCGCATGGCGCCGCATCTGGTGCAGCGCCGCTGGATGGTGCTGCCGGTGCGCTCGCGCGCCGGCCTGCTCAAGTTCCGCACGGCGATCACCACCTACGAAAAGCTCGGCGCCGTCGAGTCGGAGGATCTGCACCGCAACTGGGACGCAGGCGATCTGGCGCGCGAAGAGCCGGCGCTCGATCGCGAGGCATTTCCCTATGCCTGTGCGTATCGCGAGTATCTCACCGACGACGCGCGCTTGGTGATCGCCAACCTGCGCGCCGCGGCGGCGGCGGGTGCGATTTGCCTGAGCTACGCGCCGGTGACGGCGATCGGCGCTGACGGCGGCGCCGCGGCGCGCGCGGTCGAGGCGCGCTGCGTATTCAGCGGCCAGGAGCTGCGTGTGCGGGCGCGCTGTGTCGTCAACGCCGCCGGGCCGTGGGTCGAGGCGGTGCGGCGTCTGGCGGAGCCGCAGGCGCCGTCGATGTTGCATCTCTCCAAGGGCGTGCACATCGCGCTGCCGACCGAGCGGTTGCCGGTGCGCAACCTGGTGCTGCTGGCGGCGCCGGACGGGCGCTCGCTGTTTGCGATCCCGCGCGGCGAGGTGACCTACATCGGCACCACCGACACGTCCTATGACGGTGGCGCGCGCGTGTGGCCGGAGATCGCCGGTGACGACGTGCGCTACCTACTCGAGCCGCTGCCGCGCTACTTTCCTGGCGCGGCGTTGGGCGAAAGCGATGTCGTCGCCAGGTGGGCCGGACTGCGGCCGCTGGTCGCGCATCCCGGCAAGGCAGCGCAGGATTTATCGCGCAAGGACGAGATCACCGTCGGCGCGGGCGGTGTCGTCACCGTCGCCGGCGGCAAGTTGACCGGCTACCGGCCGATGGCAGTGCGCATCCTCGAGAGCGCGGCGCCACTGCTCGGCCGCCCTCTGCCGCCGCGCCCGCGTCACGAGCCGCCGCTGCCGGGAGGCGATATCGCCGGCGATGGCGGCAGAACGTCACTGCCGAGCGACGCCGCCGAGCGGTTGCTCGGCCTCTACGGGAGCGACGCGGCGGCGATCATCGATGGCGACGGCGGCACACCGGTCGCGGCGACGCTGCTGCGACGGGGCGAGATCGACTGGGCGGTACGCCGCGAGGGGGCGATGCGCGCCGAAGATGTGCTGCAGCGGCGGACGCGGATCGCGCTGTATCAACCGCGCTGGCACGACGCGCTCGTCGAGCCGGTGGTCGAGCGGATGGCGCAGCTCCTCGATTGGTCGGCGGGTCGCTGTGACGAGGAAGTGCGGCGGGCGCGGG